>CAZOZP010000006.1:3304-71289 GCA_964584325.1 uncultured Melioribacteraceae bacterium | reverse complement strand
AGGGGTAAAACAGGCCGGTCAGTATCTCGGACTCACAGAAAAAGGTACCAGGGGCGGACTTGATTATATTAAGAACCTTGGTGTAAATACCGTAGAACTTCTTCCTGCAATGGAATTTGCCAACATTGAAATTCCCTACAATAAACCTCATATGGGTAAGAAAAATACTTGGAATCCGTACGAAAGGAATCATTGGGGATATATGACAGCCGCTTTCTTTGCCCCGGCTGCATATTACAGCGAAGACTGGCAAGAAATTAAATTCGACACCTGGATGGGAACAACAGGCAAGCAGGTAACCCATTTCAAGGATATGGTTAAAACATTCCACAAGGAAGGCATTGCCGTAGTGATGGACGTTGTTTATAACCATCTTTCTGAGTATGAATTCGGAAACCTGAAGGAAATTGACAGGGATTATTATTTCAGACTGGATTCAGCCGGGAACCTTGCAAACCAGAGCGGTTGTGCCAATGACATAAAAACCGAAAGACCGATGATGCGCAGGCTTATTGTTGAAAGCATACTTTTCTGGATGAAGGAATACCATATAGACGGTTTCCGTTTTGATTTAGGAAAGCTGCTTGACTGGGAAACCATCGAAACAATAATCCGCGAAGCAAGAAAGATTAATCCGGATGTTATTTTCGTTTGCGAACCATGGGGCGGCGGTTATGATCCCGCAGGTTTCTCACTTCGCGAGTGGGGAAGCTGGAACGACCAGATAAGAAACGGAATAAAAGGAGAAAATCCGAATAACGGTCACGGCTGGATTTTCGGTAAGTGGTACGGAAACAATAATATTTCGAGAATAAAAAGCTATGTTCACGGTACTTTGGTAAGAGATTCCTTAGGACTTTTCCAGAGAAAAGAACATTCTGTAAATTATCTGGAAGCTCACGATGGCTATACAATGAGCGATTTTATAAGAATTGGGCTGGGAGATGCCAAATCCGATCAGAAAATTGCCGATCTTGACAAACATTACAAGCTTACAGCTAAGCAAATGAAGATGAATAAACTTGCTGCTTCATTCCTTCTCACATCACAAGGTATGGTAATGATACACGCAGGTCAGGAATATGCAAGATCAAAGGTTATTCCTCATCTCGAAGGAATTCAGGACCCTCATGCCGGACAAATAGACCATAATTCTTATGAAAAAGACAACGAAACAAATTATATGAATTATGAGCATTACGAATTGAACAAAGAATTAGCAGATTATTATAAAGGACTGATTGAGCTTCGTGAAAAAAATGAAGCTTTCAGAAGAGCTGAATATGAAGATATCTCTTTTGTTGAAGATCACGAGAATCAGTTTGCGTTAGGTTATAAACTAAAATACAAAGACGACGAATTCTTTGTAGTATTTAACGCTAATCACGACCTTACAGCCAAATTCAATCTTCCTGAAGGCGATTGGGATGTACTCGTGAATGCTGAAAAAGCCGGTGTTGCTGCATTGAATGCCGTATCCGGCAAAATTGAGCTAACACCGATAAGTTCATTTATTCTGAAAAAAAGATAATATAATAAAATATTTTTTACGGGCTGCTTTAAGATTGTCAATTTTAGGCAGCCTTTTGTTTTATTAAAAATCGGTATAAATAGAAAATAAAAGATAGAATGTATTAAAATATTCTTTCGACATCTTGATAAACATCTTTATTTTTAGTAGTTTAGTATAGCCACTGCTGTAACCTGAAAAGGTATTTGCGGTGGTAATTTTTTTTAAATATTTCAATAATCTGGAGTATGATGTGGCAAATGTAGTTTATTTAACCCGTGAAAGAATGGCCGAACTCGAGAAAGAGTTGCATGAACTTAAAACGGAAGGAAGAAAAAAAATAGCCGAGACAATTGCTGAGGCAAGAGCCCACGGAGATCTATCCGAAAATGCAGAATATGATGCCGCAAAGGAAAAGCAAGGGTTATTTGAAATGAAAATTAGCAAACTTGAGGAACTACTCTCGCGGGCACAGTTAATAGATACCTCTGCAATGTCTAATGATAAAGTTCATATTCTGGCAAAAGTTAAGGTTAAGAACCATAACACCGGACAAGAATTGGAATATACCCTTGTTTCACCGGAAGAAGCTGATCTTAAGGCCGGAAAAATAGCAGTAACCTCACCTGTTGGCAAGGCACTTATCGGTAAAGCCGTTGGAGAAATTACTCAAGCCACTGTTCCTGCTGGTATAATTAAGTTCGAGATACTTTCGATTGAGTGATTCACCCGAAATATTATATCTGAAAAGAGCTCTTGAGCTTGCAAAAGAAGGTGCCGGATTTGTGAGTCCCAATCCGATGGTCGGGGCAGTTATTGTTAAAAACGGGAAAATTATAGGAGAAGGCCGGCATAAGTTTTTCGGAGGAAAGCATGCAGAGATTGATGCATTTGAAAACTGTAGTGAAAATCCCGAAGGCGCCGATCTTTATGTGAATCTTGAACCCTGTTCCCATTACGGAAAAACACCTCCTTGTGCAGAAGCAATAATAAATAAGAAAATTGCAAGAGTAATAATTGGCACATCAGATCCTAATCCGCTTGTATCAGGAAAAGGCATAAGCATGATGACAGAAGCCGGAATTGCAGTATTTTTCGGATTTCTTCAGCAAGAATGTTATGATCTAAATAAATTTTTCTTCAAGCATATTCAGGAGAGAAAACCTTATATTACTCTGAAAGCCGCACAAACTCTTGACGGATTTATTGCAGAAAAGAACGGCAATTCAAAATGGATAAGTTCCGAAGAATCGCGCAGAAGGGTGCATAAGATGCGTTCGGAATACGATGCAGTATTGGTAGGGAAAAATACTATCATTGCCGATAATCCTTCGTTAACCGTAAGGATGTGCGAAGGTAGAAATCCGTACCGTATAGCTGTGGACAGAAACCTGGTTCTTTCTACTGAATATTCATTATTTAATGAAAATACTGACGGTAAATTCATTATTCTTGCATCAATAAAATTCTGCGATGATAAAGAAATTACCGAAAAGTACAAAACACTCGGAGTAAAGATTGTTTTTGTGAAAGAAGGGACAAAAGGTCTTGATCTTGAAGATGCACTTTCTAAACTGGCTGACTTAGGCATAACATCTGTTCTCATCGAAGGAGGTTCTGAAATATTTAGAAGCTTTTACGAAAGCAGGCTTTTTGACGAAATTGTCATTTTTCAATCGCCCATTCTAATAGGATCGGGAATTCCTGCATTCGGAGGAACCGGAAGCGGAAAGATTACGTCTGCAGGAAATATGCATATAGTAAAAGCAGAGTTATCAGGTACTGATGTAATGATTCAATTACGAGGAAATAGATGTTTACAGGATTGATTGAAGAAGTCGGAACTGTTTTAATTGCCGAAAGGCGTTCCGGAGGATTAATTCTGACCGTTAAGGCTTCGGAAGTTATTAAAAATGCGGCCACGGGAGACAGTATCTCTATTAATGGGGCGTGCCAGACTGTAACCTCGTTCAATACATCTTCATTCTGCGTTACGGCGGTTGAAGAGACTCTTAAAAGAACAACTCTCGGAGAACTGAGAAGCGGAGATAAGGTAAATCTTGAAACTTCACTTACACTGAATAAAAAACTTGGCGGCCATCTGGTACAGGGGCATGTTGACTGCACCGGGAAAATATCTGAAATCCGCGATCAAGGTACCGGAATAATCGTGAAAATAGAATTTCCTGATACTTATTCCAAATATCTTATTCATGTAGGTTCGGTTACTATTGAAGGCATAAGTCTTACCGTAGCTGATTTTACTTCAGGAAGTTTTAAGGTTTCAATTATTCCGCATACCTGGGAAAATACAAATCTTAAATACAAGAAAACCGGCAGCAGGGTTAATCTTGAGTTTGATGTATTAGGTAAATATGTTGAAAGTATTTTAAAACATAAAGGACAAGGCGGGATTACAAAAGAATGGCTGAACGAAATGGGATTCTGACAAAAAAAACAGAGGAAAAATTTATAACAGCCTGCGGTGAACTTATAAAGCCGGGCGATAGAATTCTTGTGGGTCTGAGCGGAGGTCCTGACTCGGTTATTCTACTATCCCTTCTGGAAAAATTCAAAAGAAATCTGAAAGTGGAATTTGGTGCGGCTCATGTAAATCACTCTCTCAGAGGAGACGATTCGGATGGTGATGAGCAATTCTGCAAAGAGTTCTCCGAAAAACTTGATATACCGTTTTTCTCGATTAACGCAGATGTAAAAGGGTATGCTGAAAAAACAAAAATGTCTTTAGAAGAAGCAGGCCGTGAGATTAGATATGAATTTTTCAGCACAATAGCCGAGCAAAACGGTTTTACCAAGATAGCCACAGCCCATAATCTGGATGATAATACTGAAACAATTCTGCTTAATCTGGCAAAAGGTACAGGAATGACAGGTCTGATGGGAATTCCGAGAAAGAGGGGAAATATTATTCGTCCGCTGCTTATGATTTCAAAAGAAGAAATAATGAAATGGCTGGAGGAAAATGCAGTGGCCTTCAGAATTGACCATTCAAACCAAAGTAATGAATATCAAAGAAATGTAATTAGAAATAAAATAATCAGTGTACTAAAAGATGAAGTAAACCCCAAACTCAGCGATGCAGTTTACAGAATGTCGCAGATAATCTCTGAGTCAAACGCATTCATTAATCACGAACTATTAGACGGAATTCCCGATTTTTTGAAGAGGGAGCACGGAAACCTTCTTATAAAAAATTCCCTTTACGATAAATACGGAAATGAATTTTCAGGAATAGTTCTTCGCCTTATCCTCACTGAATATTTTAGCATTTCGCCTGATTATAACGATGTAGCTCAATTGAAATATTTGTTCGGGCGGCAGAAAGGCACAAAGATAGAAATCGGGAGCAGTATTTTTGCAATCCGAGAAACAGAAGGTCTCCTCTTATATCAGTATGATCCTGCTGAAGATTACTATTTCGAACTGAATCCCGGAGAATCAGTTTCTTGTGAATTATTCAGTATAGAACTTAGCGGAATAATTAAAATCAACAAAGAGCCTGTTTTCTGCGAGGGGTGCGAATATCTCCGTACCGGAAGCAAAGAAGAAAAATACATTGTAAGACCATGGAAAGACGGTGATATATTTATGCCTTTAGGTATGAATTCGCATAAAAAAATGTCAGATTTCCTGACAGATGCAAAAGTTACTTCACTAAAGAAACGAAACTGGCCGGTTATTGAATATTCCGGAAAAATTGTTTATGCCGCAGGCTTGCGGATTAGCGAAGAAGCAAAAATAGAACCAGGCATGCAGGAATGCATAGCCGTTAAATTCATATGGAAAGTTTGAAAAGAATAACAACAGAAGATAATCTTGTATTTGAGGAATATATAACAGCCGGAAACATATCGGCAAAAGTTAAATCAATGGCAGAAGCCATAAAAATAGATTTTGCCGGGAAGAATCCTCTTTTAATTTGTGTACTCAAAGGCAGTTTCCTGTTTTTTGCCGACTTGGTAAAATACCTTCCTGAAGATATAGAAGTTGAATTTTTAAGAATATCAAGCTACTCCGGCGGTATGCAGACAAGCGGGCAAGTAAACATTCTTTCGGAAATACCAGTAACCGTAGCCGGAAGAAATGTAATAGTTGTAGAAGACATTGTAGATTCCGGCCTTTCGGTGATAAAGATTTTGGAAATTCTCGAGCATCGGAAACCATTAAGTATAAGCTTCGCAAGCCTTCTAATCAAAAAAGATATTAAGAATTTTGATGTTAAAATTGATTATATTGGGTTTCGAATTCCGGACAAATTTGTAATTGGATACGGACTTGATTACAAACAAAGGTACCGGAATCTTGATTCTATTTATGTATTATCAGAATAACGGAGTAGCAGCGTGACAGAATTTAAAAATATATTAAATATGGCAGATAAGAAAGACGAAAAAGGAAATGAAGATAACGGCCAAAACGGAAACGGATCTAATTCAAAGAACGAACCGGATTTTGACTGGTCAAAGATTCTCAAACCAATATTTAGCTGGGGTGCAATAATTCTTATTTTTATTATAGCATTCCATTTTATGAACAACAGCAAGGATGAGCCTTCAGAAATTCCATATTATCAATACCTTCAGCTTCTTGAAGAAGGAAAGATAATCAAGGCGAAAATTATAAAAACGGATATAAACGACTATGTTCTTGAAGGTGAGCTCTCTGAGGCAGTATCTGTTCCCGGAGTTACAGAGAAACCAATAACAAAATTTACTACCGTGCTTGCAGATGCAGCTATTGAAAAAGACATGTTGGTTTGGAAGGAAAAGGGAATTAAGTACGAATTCGAAAAAAAATCTGACCAATGGATGAACTTAATTTACGGATTTCTACCTTGGGTTCTCATAATAGGCTTTTGGATATTCTTTATGAAGAGGATGCAGGGCGGAGGAGGCAATTCAAAGGGGATATTTAATTTCGGAAAAAGCAGAGCCAAACTTATAAACGAATCAAACATTAAAATAACTTTCAGGGATGTAGCCGGTGCAGATGAAGCAAAGGTTGAACTTGAAGAAATAATCGAGTTTCTGAAGGAACCTTCAAAGTTTCAGCGGCTTGGCGGAAAAATACCCAGAGGCGTTCTGCTATTGGGCCCTCCCGGAACAGGCAAAACACTTCTTGCAAGGGCAGTTGCCGGTGAAGCAGGAGTTCCATTCTTTTCTATAAGCGGAGCGGATTTCGTTGAAATGTTTGTTGGTGTAGGAGCAAGCAGGGTAAGAGATTTATTTGAGCAAGGAAAGAAGAGTGCCCCCTGCATTATATTTATTGATGAAATAGATGCAGTCGGTCGTCATCGAGGTGCAGGCTTAGGCGGCGGACACGATGAAAGAGAGCAGACCCTCAATCAGCTTCTTGTTGAAATGGACGGTTTCGAACAGAACAGTGGTGTAATTATTATTGCCGCAACCAACAGACCTGATGTTCTTGATCCGGCACTTCTGCGTCCCGGCAGATTCGACAGACAGATTGTTGTTGACAGGCCGGACGTAAAGGGAAGAGAAGGAATTCTAAAAGTTCACACAAGAAAAATCCAGATGGATGCAAGCGTTGATATTCTGGTACTTGCTAAAGGAACGCCCGGATTAGCCGGGGCCGAACTGGCAAATCTGGTTAACGAGGCGGCGCTTTTGGCAGCAAGAAAAAACAGGCCTAAAGTAACCATGGAAGATTTTGAAGAGGCAAAAGACAAAGTAATGATGGGTATGGAAAGAAAGAGTATGATAATTTCTGAAAAAGAAAAGAAAGTAACAGCCTATCATGAAATCGGACACGTGCTGGTAGCCAGAAAACTTCCCGAAGCAGATCCTGTTCATAAAGTTACTATTATTCCCAGAGGCAGGGCGCTCGGAGTTACCCATTATTTACCTGTGGATGAAAAGCATACATATTCAAAAGAATATATTGAATCAACAATAACTTACGCAATGGGCGGGAGAGCTGCTGAACTGATAGTTTTCGGCCAGCTTACAACCGGAGCTCAGAACGATATTGAACGATCTACCTCTTTGGCAAGAAAGATGGTCTGCGAGTGGGGAATGAGCGAGAAACTCGGGCCAATGGCTTACGGAACCAAGGAAGAAGAGTTGTTTCTTGGCAGGGAAATTACAAAGCATAAGGAATTCAGTGAGCAAACCGCTCAGGAGATTGACCAGGAAGTTAAACTGATAATTAATAAATGCTACGCAAAGGCAGAGCAGATTTTAAGAGATAATATTGATCTGTTGCATAAACTATCAACAGTTCTTCTTGAAAGAGAAATTATGGATGGTGAAGAAATAGATAAAATATGTAAAGGCGAAGAGCTTCCCCCGGTAAAGAAAAAAGAGCAACAGCCGGTTGAGGAAGATATTCCTGACCATGTGAAGAAACTAATGGATGAGAAGATGAATAGGAATACTTCGGAAACAAATGAGTAGTCTTGATAAATCAACCATAGATTTTAAGGGAGAACTTGCCCGAAAAAGTATCCATATGTTCTCCCTCTCCATTCCAATTATTTATTATTTCATTGACAGGAATACCGCACTTTGTATTTTAGTTCCTCTCGCCCTTTTTACCTTAGCGGTGGATATCAGCAGATTCTTTTTTCCTAAGCTGAAAGAATTCATTTTAGGAATCTTTGGATTTATGATGCGGGAACACGAACTTGGCGAGAAATCCAAAAATCTTAGCGGAGCAACATACGTCCTTATATCTGCAGCCTTAGTAGTTTTTATTTTTCCTAAGGAATTTGTTTTGACCGGATTTACCATTCTGATAATCAGCGATGTACTTGCAGCATTAATTGGAAGGAAATTCGGAAAAAGACCGTTTTTAAGAAAAAGTTTGGAAGGAAC
Organism: uncultured Melioribacteraceae bacterium; assembly: GCA_964584325.1. Lineage (GTDB taxonomy): Bacteria > Bacteroidota > Ignavibacteria > Ignavibacteriales > Melioribacteraceae > CAZOZP01. Next base: position 62,922 of record CAZOZP010000006.1, on the reverse strand, counting down.
CGCAACATTTTTTATAAGTGCCTGCACTATTGTTCTGCTGACACCCAAAATTGAATATCGTATTTCTGAATATCTAATAGGGTTTATTGCGGCAGCAATTGGTGCACTTGCTGAAAATGTTTCTTACGGCTGGGCAGATGATAATTTTCTTGTACCTGTTTCTATATGTCTTGTAATGTGGATTTTGTATTTGTTATTTTTACCCGGAATCAATCCGGGTCTTCCGTTTCTTAATTAAGAAACAAGATGCATTTTATAATGTATAACGCACTAAAAAAATGAGTTATTATGAAAAAACATATCTTTACCCTTTCTTTTGTTGCAATTTCAATTTTATTTGTATCTGTATTATCCTCTTGCGGTGATGTTAAACCGCGTGCATTAGGTTTCGAAACTGAAATCATAGTTATTGCTGATACAGTAGAATATATGAAATTTGAAGAAAGTCTGACCGAAGTTTTTTCAAGTATAATTTATACGCCTCAGCCTGAAAACCTATTCTATCTAAAGAGAAAGCCTTTCAATTCATTAAGAAATAATGAAAGAAAAAAAAATATACTGATTATTGCCCCGCTCAATTCAAAATCAGAAGTCGGTAACTATATCAATTCTATAATATCTCCTGAAGTAAAAGCAAAAATTGAAAAAGACAGCGTTTATGTTATTAATAAATATGATTTATGGGCAAAAGGTCAACTTGTAATGATTATTACAGGAAAAAACATTGAGACAATCAATAAAAACATATCTGAGAATAAAGATAATCTGCTTCATTACTTCCAGAAGGTATCAGATGCAAGGTTATACGAAAGCATATACAATTCGCAATATGAGAAAAAGGATGTAGAAGCAATGCTGCTTAAAAATTATGGCTGGATTGTTTATGTGCAGGCAGATTACTATTTAGCTAAGAATGTTCCTGAAGACAAGTTCGTTTGGCTGAGAAGAAATCCAAACGGCGATATGGAAAGATGGCTTATGGTGCATTGGATTGAGAATGCCACTCCCGAGTATCTTAATAAGGATTCAGTTATAGCATTACGTAACCGAATCACACAAAAGCATTATAGATCAACTGACGATTCAAGTTGGGTTGAAATTGCTTTTGATTATCTGACTTTCAGCGAAGTGAATTTCCAAGGCAAGTATGCAATTATGACTCAGGGATTATGGAGAATGAGCGACCAGAGCATGGGTGGTCCATTTATTAACTATACTTTCTATGATGAAAAAACAAAGAGATTATATTTGTTAGATGGATCAATCTTCGCACCTCGTTATCAGAAACGTACACTGATACAGCAAATGAATGTAACACTTCAATCATTCAGGCTGAAAGAAGATTTGTCGAAGCAGCAACTCGAAACTCTCAAAAAGGAAATGAAATAATAATATTGCCGAGTAAAGTCCTTTTGGCTGGATATTCGGTATTTAGAATTGACTGATTATCAAAGAGAAACCTATGCTATGAGTTCAGCACTTTTTCATAGTAATTCAAATACTGTGGTACAATTACATTTTTATTAAACTTTGTTTGTGCCCTTTCTTCAGAGTTTTTCGAAAAACTATCATATTTTTTCTTGTTTGTTAACAAATCAACAGCATATTTTGCCATTCTGCCAACATCTCCAAATTCAGCAATATAACCGGTTTCATTGTGGATAATAAGCTCAGGTAACCCACCGACACTGCTGCTTATTACCGGAACACCGCAGGCCATTGCCTCGAGTGCCGAAAGTCCGAAACTTTCAGACTGAGAAGGCATCAGGAATAAATCAGATGTGCTTAGAATTTCAGATAGTATATCCTGTTTCCCCAAGAAAATAACTTCTTTCTGAAGATCTAACTCTCTTGCAAGCCTTTCGCATTCAGAACGGTCAGGTCCGTCGCCTACAAGTATAAGTTTGCTAGGAATCTTTTCGCGGACTTCCTTAAGTATTCGGATTGTATCGGTTACTCTTTTTACCGGTCGGAAATTGGAGACATGAACCATCAGTTTCTCGCCTTGCGGAGCTAGATGTTTTCTTAAATCGCAACTGGCATTTTTCTTAAACACATCATTATCTATAAAATTATAGATTACTTCAATATCTTTTTCGATATGATAATTTGTTAGTGTCTTTTCTTTCAGGAATCTTGATACAGCAGTTACTCCGTCACTTTCCTCTATACTGAATTTTACCAGCGGAAGAAAAGACGGTTCGAGACCTACGAGAGTAATATCTGTTCCGTGAAGAGTAGTTATGATCTTGACATCTGAATGGTTCTTACGCATAATTTGTTTTGTTAGATAAGCACTGGTTGCGTGCGGTATTGCATAATGAACATGGAGGATATCGAGTTTTTCATAATTCATCACTTCAAGCATCTTACTTGTTAATGCAAGTCCATACAGATTATTCTCAAAAAGAGGATAACTGCTCATTTCAACTTCGTGGTAAAATATATTTTCAACGAACCGATTTAGTCTTTGTGGTAAGGCATAGCTGATGAAGTGTATTTCGTGGCCATCAAGAGCAAGTGCTTTTCCAAGCTCTGTAGCAAGTACACCGCTTCCGCCATAAGTGGGATAACAAGTAATTCCTATTTTCATTAGAGTCTTTATTTAATTATTTTTAGGTACGAGTTAAAGATAAAATATATTTTTTCAAAAACAAACAGTTACATGAAACTTCTTGCAATCGGAAATTGCGTTGTTGATAAGATTCATTCCGGTGGAATAAGGATTCAGCCGGGAGGAATGTTTTATGCCGGATGTGCTTTAGCCGCTATTAAAAGTGAGGATGACGAAATAAATCTGATTACTAACATGAACCGGGGATACTCCAATTTATTTATTCCTTTCTGGAAGAACATTCATCTTCCTGCCGGCTTAAATAATAATGCAATGCCTATAGTTAATCTGATTATTAAAGGGGAGCAGGAAAGAGATGAGATTTATGAAAATTTCCCGGATACTGCTAAAGTTAAAATAAATGAAGAATTGCTTAAAGACTGCAAGGGTATTTATTTAAATATGATAACCGGATTTGAAACCGATTATAATGGATTGGCAGAGCTCAGGAAACGATGTAGTGGAATCATCTATATGGACATTCATTCACTCACCAGACCTCACGTTTCGGCTGGGTCAAGGGAATTCAAGAGAATAAAGGATATCGAATTCTGGCTCTGTTCTATAGATATTTTACAAGCCAATGATCTTGAAGCCGAACAAATCTGTGGGAGCAAAGATGTTGAAGTTACAGCAGAATATGTTCTGAATTTCGGTGTTTCTTATTTTATTATCACTGAAGGAGAAAAAGGAACACATCTGTTTTTTAAGAAAGAGGCTGCAATACATAAGATATTTATTCATCCGCATAAATCTACAGGTATAAATAAGATTGGATGCGGAGATGTCTTTGGGGCAGTTTGTTTTTTTTATTATCTTAAGACTCAGGATATTGAATATTCTGCAGACAAAGCTGCTACAGTTGCAGCGCTTGTTGCATCATATTCTGATTTCAAGGAATTTACTAATCTAAAGGATTATGTGTATGGCAAATAAAAAGGCAATTGTATTTGGAAGTAACGGAATGCTCGGACAGAGATTGACTGAATATATACTTTCCCTCAATTACGAAATCATATGCAGTTCAGCAGAAGAGGAGTCATTTATTAAAAATGTAGATTACAAACAAGCCGATATTTCTTCAAAACAAGATGTAAAAGCAGTTTTCAACGGATTTAAGCCTGACTTTGTGTTTAATGCCGCAGCATACACAAATGTTGATAAGTGTGAGTCAGAAAGAGAGTTAGCCTGGAAAATAAATGTGACAGGTGTTAATAATATCATTTATGGAGCACGTCTCGCAAAAGCCCATATGGTACATATATCAACAGATTATGTATTCGACGGTGCCAACGGACCTTATTATGAAGAAGATCCTGTAAATCCGGTTAGTTATTACGGAAGAACAAAACTGGCTTCTGAGAATGAATTTAAACTGAGTGGTATTTCATATTCAGTTCTTCGGACAAACGTCCTTTATGGGAATGCCAGGTACGGAAGGCCGGATTTTGTTAAATGGGTTGTTACATCGCTTAAAGAGGGTAAGGAAATAAAAATTGTAACAGATCAGTTTAATAATCCCACTTATCTAGATGATCTTGCGCGGGCAATGGTGCTTGCCTCTGAAGGAAAACATCAGGGTATATATCATATTGGCGGTGCAGAATTTCTTAACAGATATGAATTTACTCTAAGGATTGCTGATTATTTCCAATTGGATGAAAAGCTGATTAAACCGATTCTGACATCAGATTTAAATCAGCCTGCTTCAAGACCGCTGAAATCAGGTCTTATTACTACAAAGGCAAGATCAGAAATGGGTTATAATCCGACGAATATGGACGAAACCTTTAAGCTGATGAAAGCAGAACTAAATTTATGATTTGATATTTTTGAGGACCTTCGAATAATGCTTTTTACTAAATATAAAGGTTTTGCCTTTGATCTTGATGGAACAATTTATGTCGATGATATTCTGATTGACGGTGCGGCAGAACTGGTTAACCGCCTTATTCACTCGGGTAAGAGAGTTGCCTTCATTTCAAATAAAACAACCGGAACAATTGAAGATTACCACAGAATTCTGGAAAGCGGCGGAATGGATGTTAATGTTTCTCAGATTATTAATTCTACAGTGGTATTAAAAAAATACTTACGAAAATTTTATGCCGGACGGAAATTCTTTGCAATAGGAGAACAAGTATTTATTGATGAAATTTCCAAAGCAGGATTAACCTTTACTGAAAATCCGAAGGAAACTGATATTCTTCTTGTAACCTTGGACAGGACTTTTAACTACAACAAGCTTGAAACTGCCGCAAAAGCATTGGAAAGCGGAGCCAAATTTTTCGCCGCTAACATAGATGATACTTGTCCTGTTACAGGCGGTGAAGTTCTTGATGCCGGCGCAACAATATCGGCGCTTGAAAAACGTACTCGAAAAAAGCTCGAGAAGCATTTTGGAAAGCCATCGAAATATATGTATCAGGAGATTCTAAAATATATGGATTTGGACGAATCGGAATTTCTGATAATAGGTGATAGACCTGAAACAGATATTGCAATCGGAAACATATTCGGAATTGATACAGCACTTGTTGCAACAGGAGTTAAACACCAGAGGTTCTCATCGGGTATTAAGCCCACATACAGAATTCAGTCAATTAAGGATATAATAAGCAGGAAATAGATGAAAAGAATACTGTTTTTGTTTTTTGTTTGTTTCATCTTAAAGGCTCAGATTTTTGATCCTGAAGATTTTTACAACGGAATATTTTCTAATCCGGAATTTTACGGCAAAGGACTTTCACAATTAAAGTGGGTTTCGCCTGAGCTATATTCCTATTTATCTAAGGATGAAGATGGAAAGTCTGTGCTGAAAATATTTGATGCCGTTGGTGATTCTCTCTTTAGAGAAATAAAAATTGATAATCTGATTAACCGCGGATTCGGATTGAGCAGTATTCAGAATTATGAATTATCTTCTGATTTAAACTTCATCTTGCTTACTGAAACACTGAAATCCCGAGATATTAAAAGCGGAGGACGTTTTTGGGTTTTCAGGATGGAAACACTTGAGAAAGTCTATGAATCAAAAACCGGAGAAGGGCAAGCACTGATAAAGCTTTCGCCTGATTCAAAAAGCATCGGTTTTGTTAGAGATAACGATATTTATTTGATTGACTTAAGAAACGGAGAAGAAAGAAGACTGACAAACTGCGGGACTCCTGAACTGCTAAACGGTATTTTTGATTGGGTTTATGAGGAAGAATTTTCAATTATTGATGGCTGGAGATTTTCTCCTGATTCGAAAAGCATCGCTTTTTGGCAGCTTGATCAAAATAATGTACCTCGGGTTAAGATGCCTTTATGGGATGAAGATTCTGTTTATTTTCACGAATATCATTATCCCGTTGCCGGCGAACCCTCTTCAAGTGTGAGAATCGGAATGATTGACTTAAAGGATGGTAATACAGAATGGATTAATCTTCCAAAAGCCTATTATATTCCGCGAATTGCATTTTCACAGAATCCGGATCTTTTAACAATTCAAGCATTGAACCGCAAACAGAATGAATTGATTTTTTATGTTTATGACAGAAAAACTCTGGAAGTAAAAGAATTATTCAGGGAGAAATCAGAAGGCTGGATTGAAATTAGCGATGACCTTAGATTTGTCGGAGATACCGAATTTATTTGGAAATCTGACCGTAACGGCTATGCTCATATTTATAAGTATAGTCTTAAGGGTGGTGAGCCGGTGCAGCTGACTTCGGGAAACTGGGAAGTTGATGAAATAGGTGCATACAACAAGTACAAAGATGAAATCATTTTTACTTCAACTGAGGAAGGTGTAACAGGACGACAGGTTTATAAGATAAAATCGAACGGGAACGGTAAAGTGAAATTGACTTCAGGTACTGGTTCAAATAAAATTCTTTCTGAAGATGATTCGGATTATTTTATAATAAGGCATTCATCTTCTGAAGAAATGCCTTCCTATTCATTAATAAGATCATCAGACAGAATGCAAAAGAAACTTACATTTAATGAATTTCCTGCTGAGTATAAGCTTCAGAAGCCTGAATTTATTAAGATCCCGATTGAAGCTACAGAGTTAAATGCATCAGTTCTTAAACCTTATGATTTTAATCCGAAAAATAAATATCCTGTGTTATTTTATGTTTACGGCGGCCCGGGGTCGCAGGCAGTAAAAGACAGTTGGGGAGGTATGCTATATTTATGGCACTGCTATCTTGCACAGAAAGGCTATGTTATATTTACGGTGGATAACCGTGGAACCGGATTCCGGGGAACTGATTTCAGACATTCAGTTTATGAGAAACTAGGCGTTTTGGAACCGGACGATTATGAAGCTGCTGCAGATTATCTTGTGAAGCTAGGATTTGCGGATTCATCAAGAATCGGCATCTGGGGTTGGAGTTACGGTGGATATATAACAGCAATGACATTGGTAAAGAAACCGAAAAAATTCAAAATGGGGATTTCTGTTGCCCCTGTAACTGACTGGAGGTTTTACGATAACATTTACACAGAAAGATACATGAACACACCGGAGCTAAATGCAGACGGATACCGCAGAGCTTCAGTTTTGAATTATGTATCAGAATTAAATTCGCATTTTCTTTTGGTGCACGGAACTTCAGATGATAATGTTCATTTCAGAAATTCAATTCTTCTTAACAGCAGTTTAATTGAACATAACAAAGTATTTGAATTTGCTGTTTATCCCGGGAATGACCATTCAATATCAGAAGGGGCAAGACATTTATTCGATAAAATGAAAATCTTTATTTTTGATAAACTATAATATATAATTGTAAAAAAAGATTTGTTTTATTAAATTTGGGTGAGGGATAAAATATATAAATAGAGATTATATTGTATTTTAAAAATCTTTTATATACTTTAATTTTATTATTATATAGTTATTAATAAACTAGAGGGCTTATGAAGAACGACATCTCATTTATTCCGGGAGAGCTTATTCCCAGGGAATTGTCAGAGGCAGCCGAAAAGCAGATTGAATATCCTTATATTTCAGATGCAACAGTAAGAGAAGTAACAAATTCAGGCGAGCAGGAAAGAAAAACGAACAGTTTCGGTGAAAAGAGAATTCAGTACAAGAAAAACTATTTCAATTTCGAAGAACATATGTTTAATTTTGCTAAAGATCAGCTTGAACAAAAAAACTTTGATCTTTCCGAGAAATGTTTCAGGTATTTGGTTGAAATGGGCACTAAGTCTGCCAGAACAAAAGAGTATCTTATTAAGATTTACAGAAAGAAGAAAGATCAAAAGGGGTTAGTCTGGATTAAGACAAAAATCAACAATCAGCTTAAAGAGCCTGAAGATTTCCTGAACCAAAAAAACAAACTTTCTAAACTGAAAGAAAAATATTTTTAGTTAAGAATAGCGTATTTATTAAGCCGCCGGTTATATTTTTCTGAACAATCAGAGGATATAACCGGCGGTTTTGTTTTGCTTAAAAACTGCAGGAATTGGTTAACGAAAATTGTAATATTTTATATGTTGGTATTCTAAGATTTAGTTTTTGTGAAGTGAAAATAAAAAAAAAGGCTGCCGAAGCAGCCCTTTTTTTGCAGTTATATTTATTTAGTAACCACGAATTCGATTCTGCGGTTCTGAGCTCTGCCTTCTTCAGTATCATTAGATGCTAACGGTTCAAGCGGACCGAAACCTTTTGCTGTGAGTCTTGATTTGTCAACACCTTTAGCAGTCAACCAATCAACAACAGACTGTGCTCTGTTTTTCGAGAGTTTGTTATTGAAAGCTCTGCTGCCTCTGCTATCTGTATATCCTCTAATCTCAACTTTGAGGTTCGGATATGCATTCAGAGTATTGAGGGCCTTGTTGAGTACGTCTTCAGATTCAGGAAGAATAACAGCTTTTCCTGAATTGAATGTAATACCTTCAAGAACAACTTTGTTGTCTTTCATTTCAAGAATAATATCATCTTTCGGGTTAAGAGGATCTGTTCCGCGTTTAACTTCTGCTCCGTCGTTAACTGTACCCTTATCTGTATCGGCAGCTAAAGGATTAGTTTTGTATTTGTTAACTTCGTCGCCATCTGTTAAACCATCGCCGTCTGAGTCAGCAACTAAAGGATTAGTTCCAAGTTTAACTTCTTCAAGATCTGATAAGCCGTCGCTATCGGAATCAGCTTTGTTAGCGTTAGTCTTGTATTTGAATATTTCATCATAGTCATTAAGACCTTCGCCATCGGAATCAGCTTTGTTCGGATTAGTTTTATAAGTCATTACTTCATCATAATCATTGATACCGTCAGCATCTGTATCTGCTTTATTCGGATCAGTTTTGTAAGTAGTAACTTCAGCATAATCGCTTAAGCCGTCGCCGTCTGTGTCAGCTTTGAGAGGATTAGTCTTGTACTTATTAACTTCGTCGCCGTCAGAAACGCCATCACCGTCTGTGTCAGGATTCTTAGGATCTGTTCCAAGAGCTTTTTCTTCGCTGTTTAGAAGACCATCGTTATCAACGTCTTTGTTGGCTGAATGAGAATAAGCAAGGCCAACACCAAAATTCAAATAACCGTCATTGTTGGTTATTTTTTCATCAAATTTGTAGTTGTTGTAATAGTCCATTCTGTCCTGGAAGTTGTAGGTGTATCCGAGAGACACATCTGCAAGGAAAGATTCAGAAACAGCTATTTCTGTTCCTATACCAAAAGGAACAGATACAGTCCAGCCATAAGATTTTGTAGGCTTGAATTTTCTGAGGCTTTTAACTTTGTTAACAGACTGTGGTTTGTTTGTTACATCGAAATGAGTTAATCCTAAACCTAAATATATGTAAGGATTAAATCTTTCATCTTGAATAGGTGAGAAAAGGACTCTGGCATCAACAGGAATTACTCTGATTTCATAATAATCCTTTATTCTGTCTTTGCCTCTTAATAACCCAACGCCAAGACCGGCTTCAAGATCGAACTTAGGGCTTAATTCATAACGTCCGAATGCTCTAACCATTGGAGAGAATTTGTAGCCTTCATCATGACTGAAATCACCGTCCATAAGAAGCATATGGAACTGTAATCCGGCTTTGTAGCTATATTCATTTAACTGAGCTACAGATGCCGAATTGAACACAAAAACAAATAAAAACACTGCTAATGCAGCTTTGTAGATAGGTTTCATTTAGAACCCCCGGTTTAGTTGGAAAAAAAGTCAAAGTAATATACAAAAAAAAATATCTTCACACTAAAATTACTTGAAATTTAAGACACTAATATAAGACATAATATACAAATTAAGAAAAATTATTGAAAAACACAGATAGAAATTGATTTAAATCATATATAAATATGAGAACATACATTATATTGTACTAAATAGAGCCAAAAAGTCTTAAATCGCTAAAAGTAAAATTAAGCGGATTCAATGCAACTCCATTGTGTCTGATTTCATAATGCAGTTTTTCACCGCTGCAATTCACACAACTTTTCCCTGAAAAGCCGATTAATTCTCCTCTTTTTACTTTTTGTCCGATAATGACCTCAGATTTAGACAAACAACTGTATATCGTATGATAACCGAAGCCGTGTTTGATAACTATTGTAAGTCCAAAGCTTCCCTCAACGCCAGAAAATGTAACAATTCCATCGGCTGTAGCACTTATTCTGGTGTTCATTTTCAAAATCAGATCAATGCCTCTATGGGGTTGCAGTGAATCAGATGAAAAATTTACGCAGAACTGAGCTTTTGCCGGAAGAATGGCAGGAATTGAATTTATAAGACCGTTGTATTTAAGCATTCCTGCCTCTTCGAGATAATAAGCCGAGCTTAATTCCAGGAGATTCTCTTCAAGTTTGTTGAGTCTGTCATCAATTTTGTCAAGTTGTTGTTCAATTATTCGAGTTGATATGCTTGCGTACTCTCCGCTATTTAAATCAGTCTCAATGCTTTGTTCGCCGAGATATACAAGATCAACAGAATTAATAAGTTCTCTGTTTTGTTTAAGAATTTCTGTTGTTTTTTCATCTAGAGTAGAAAGATTCTGAACAATTTCCTGAGATTTGTCTTTTAGTGTCCGCTGCTGGAATTTCAGCTTACTGATATTGGATGAAGGATTAAGGTATGAAAAAAGGAAAAAGACAGCGGTTGTTATGAAAATCGTAAGGATTACCACTAGAATAGCGAATCTCTTTTTAAGTCCCATCACTTCTTTATACTGCAGTTTTTCTGAAAACTTGTAGAATTTCGACATTCATTCCTATCATATTTTATCTGAACAAAAATACAAAAAACAAATTAAAGAAAAAACTTGACGTGTGCTTCCGAATTTAAGGTTTATTGAATAGATAAGGTTTATGGAGAAATCATTTTTGCAACTTTAGCTGAAAACTCGATAATAAATTCTACGGCTTGTTCAGGAAACTTAAATGTGTTTGTCATTTCGGTTTTCATAGTTTCTTTCACCTGGACAAACTTAAATGATTTCTGATAATCTGTCATTATAAGCTGCATAAAATCCTTAAAATGATCTTCGTAGAATTGCGTTTTTTCTGCTTTAGGCAGTATAACGGTAATTTTATCGAGATTGATTATCACTCGTTCAAACAGAGCAATAGAAGCGTAATATCTCAGTTTGGCGCAGAGCAGTGTTCTAATAATGATTTCCGGAAGTCTGCCGAATCTGTCAGTCATTTCTTCCTCAATTTCTTTTAGTTCAGAAATATCCTTCATAGAGAATAATAAGCGATAATAGTTTAATCTGTCAGATTGATCCGGCATAAAACTATTAGGAATCCCTATTTCAAAATATGTATCAATAGATGGTTCGCTTCTTTCCTTTGCTTTCGGCAAGCCGGAAAAAATATTTCTGAATTCTCCAAGTTTAAGTTCTTCAACTGCCTCATCGAGTAGTTTAACATACATTTCAAAACCGACAGCATCAACAGCACCGCTTTGTTCTGTTCCGAGTAGATTTCCCGCCCCACGGATTTCCAGGTCACGCATGGCAAGGTTGAATCCCTCGCCGAGTTCAGAATATTCTTCCACTGCGGCGAGGCGTCTAATTGCCTTTTTGCTGATAGTTTCGAGAGAAGGGACTATAAAATAAGCGAAAGCTTTTCTATCGGATCTTCCAACGCGGCCTCTCAGCTGATGAAGTTCTGCCAGTCCGAATCTGTCGGCTCTATTAATTATAATGGTGTTAACATTAGGGATGTCTATGCCGGATTCGATTATTTTTGTTGCTAGAAGCATGTCATATTCCTTGTGGAGGAATTTGTAAATAACATCTTCCAGTTCAGCGGGTTTCATCTGGCCATGGGCTATTCCGATTTTCACTTCAGGAATATAACGTTGTATGTATGCACTTAATTTTCTAATTGACTGAACCCTGTCGTGTACAAAAAATATTTGTCCTTGTCTTCCTGTTTCATCAAGTATCCATTTTCGTATTTTCTGAATGTCGAAGACTTCTACTTTAGTAATTATCGGCTGACGGTTAGGCGGAGGTGTTGCAATTAAAGAAAGATCCCTGGCGCCAAGGAGAGACAGGTTCAATGTTCTCGGAATAGGGGTTGCTGTAAGTGTAAGTGTGTCAACTTCTGCCTTGAATAGCTTCAGTTTTTCTTTGGCCATTACACCGAATCGGTGTTCTTCGTCAATAATCAGCAGTCCGAGATCTTTAAACTCAACATCTTTTGAAAGCAGTCTGTGGGTACCGATTATAATATCTATTTTCCCTTCTTTAAGTGATGCAATAGTTTCTTTTTGTCTGGCTGCAGACTGGAATCTGGATAATACATGCACTTTAACCGGGAATTGATTGAGTCTGTTAATAAATGTGTTAAAATGCTGTTCAGCGAGAATTGTAGTAGGAACAAGCAAAGCTACCTGTTTATTATCGCTAACGGCTTTAAATGCTGCTCTTACGGCAATTTCAGTTTTTCCGAATCCTACATCTCCGCACACAAGCCGGTCCATAGGATTGCAACTTTCCATATCGGTTTTTACCTCTTCAGTAACTTTTTCCTGATCCGGTGTGTCTTCATAGAAGAAGGATGCTTCGAGTTCTTTTTGCCAGATTGAATCACCACTGAAGGAAAATCCGGTTGCTGCTTTTCGCTTAGCATATATATTGATCAAATCACGAGCGGCTTCTTTTATTTTTGTTTTAACTCTGGATTTTGTTTTACTCCATTCGTTTGAGCCAATTACGGAAAGCTGTGGTTGAACGTTTTCAGCAGAACTGTATTTTTTAACCAGAGACAGATAATTCATATTAACATAGACAATACCATCGCCGGCATACTGAATTTTAATCGATTCCTGTTCTACCATTCCGATTTTTATGGTTTCCAGTCCGATATACCGGCCGATTCCGAAAGATTCGTGAACAATGTAATCACCCTTCTGAATTGTTGAAAGATCGTTCATCTTGGATTTCTTTTTAAGCTGTCTCTTCGAAATCCGTGTTCGGTAAGGCTTGTCGAAAATCTGATAATCAGATAACACAAGAAGCTTTTCTGTTTTAGACAGAAATCCTTCCCTTATAGGCAGTATTTCAAAGCTAACAGATTCTTCCTCAATAAACCGGCCAAATTCTTCGTTAATTCCGGCAAGAAGATCCTTCATTCTTTTAAGCTGAAGTTCATTCTCAACGCTTATGCATACTGAATATTTTTCAGCAAGATATTTCCCGATTGTTTTAAAAAGTATGTCATAATTTGAATGTACTGACGGTGCATGAAAAGTATTCAGGTTAATAAATCCTTCAGAATCACCTTGAAACGACTCCATAACCCAAAATGCGTCTCCTGATAAAATTTCCTTTTCGGATTTGTATTCGTTCAGAATAAACTTTTCAGAAGCATCTGCAGAAAAGAGTTTTTCGGAAGGTAAAGTTCCTTCAAAAATTTCATTTTTAAGCTCATCGTCTAAATCACTATAATCGTCTCTTTGTATTTCCTTTTTAACTTCATTTCTGAACATCTCATTAATCTGTAGTTCATCAGCGATAACCAGAGGAGAATCAAGGTAATCAAATACTGTTGCTGTATTTTCAGGATTTCCGAAATCAAGCTCGGCAGAAAGTGTAACTGATTCAACTTTTCCAAGTGATCTTTGTGATTCAATATCAAAATATCTGATTGATTCAATAAAATCTCCGTCGAATTCAAGTCTGCACGGATATCTTTCGCTGTATGACCAAAAATCTATAATAGAACCTCTTACGGAGTATTCCCCGCGAGATTCAATAAATTTTTCTTTCTGATATCCGATAAGGCTAAGGTAGTCCGTTAGGTCATTATAGGAGAATTCCGATCCTTGTTTTATTGAAGTGCTTTCATTAAGTAGTTTCAGCTCAGGAGGCATTTTAATTTTGAGTATGTCATATGGAGCAACAAGAATAAACTTCTCTTTTTTTCTTAAAGCAGAAATGATTGCCTGTATGTGTTCGGGTTCAAGATTATCGGCAGCAAGGCATTCATCTTCGTGTCCAAGTATGTTTAGCTCTACAAAAGTTTCGCTCACAGATTGAATATCAGGCAGAAGCAATAAAATTCCGCTAAAATCCTTCAGAAGATTGGAAGCAAACAATGTTCTGTAAGAACCGGGCAGCCGGGAGATTTTAGCCCGGTTCCCGATCTGTTTAAGTTTTTTCAGTTCTTTGCGAATATCTTTAAAAGAATCTGAAGAGAATATTTTTTTTATGTGGCTGTGTTGCATTAACTATGAAAAATAAAAGACAAAAATACGAAAATACTATTAAACCTTAATCCTAATTATTTATCATTATTTTTTTTTCAATGATAAATTTGGGTTAAATTTGAATAATGAATAATTGTAATTAATTACGGGTAAATATGTCAGATTACATTAAAGCAAAGAGGCATTCGGAATTAAACCCGGAAGAATTAAAGTGGACCTGCCCTTCAGAAGCAATAAGTTTAAAGACTACGAAGGAAATCAAACCGAGCGAAGAGATTATCGGCCAGGAAAAAGCTCTAGCGGCCATCAGACTGGGTGTTGATATTCATCAGATTGGGTACAACATATTTGTGACCGGAATTTCCGGTACAGGAAAGTTTACTACAATTCAAAAAGTGTTGGAAAAGCTTAATCCTGAAAAACCTAAACTGTCAGATTACGTTTATGTTAATAATTTTAAAGATCCTGACAGACCAATTCTTCTGGTTTTTAATGCCGGCGAAGGAGTAAAATTTAAGCAGGACTTGTCATCTTCAATCAAATTTCTGCAGAAACAGATTCCAATGGTTCTTGAAAGTTCAAGATTTACCTCTAAAAAGAAAAAGATAATAAATGAATTCGGTGAAAAGCAGAATATACTTATGTCCAAATTCGAGGAAAAACTGAAGAAAAACAGTTTTACACTCGGGCAGCTGCAGGTAGGAGAATCTGCTCGTCCTGAGATTTTTGCCGTAGTAAATGAAAAACCGGTCTATATTCAGCAAATTAACGAGCTTATTGAAGAAAATGTGCTAACCCGTACTAAAGCAAAAAACATTGTTAAGAAATACAATGAGTATCAGGAAGACCTTCAGATTGTTTTCAAGGAATCAATGAAAATAAACAAGGAATTCCAAGATGAAATTTCAAAGTTGGAAAAGGATGAAATTAAGTATATTATAAAAGGGGCTGGTGAAGGCTTACGCGAGAATTATCCGAATAAAAAAGTACATGATTTTCTTGATCAGATGGAAGAAGACATTTTGGATAATCTGGAATCCTTTAAATCTTCGCCGGGTGAAAAGGAAGGTGAATATGCTGTATTCGGGTCACTTGATATTTATGACGCTAATGTGATTTTAGATAATTCAAAGACAAATGAAAGACCAGTTGTGATTGAAACAACTCCTAACTATAATAATATGTTCGGGGTTATCGAAAAGTATTCCGACGGCGAGGGAAACTGGTTTACTGATTTCAGAAACATAAAGGCCGGTGCTTTGTTAAGAGCTAACGGGGGGTTTCTGATAGTAAAGGCAATTGAAGCATTCTCAGAACCGGGTGTCTGGGCTGCTCTTAAAAGAGTTCTGCTATACGGAAAACTTGAAATTAATGATAATGCCATCGGATTCCTTTCTCCATCAGCAATGAAACCTGAGCCAATAGAGCTTAACACGAAAATTATTATGATAGGAAATAATTATATTTATTCGGTTCTTTCAGAAGTTGAGGAAGATTTCAACAAGATATTCAAGATTAAAGCCGAATTTGATTACGAAATCAACCGAGACGATAAACTTATAACAGAATATGTAAGAGTTTTGAAAAAACTTGTGACAAAGCAGAATTTGAGGGATTTTGAACAGGATGCAGTTATCAAAATCCTTGAATATGCGGCACGTTATGCAGGCAATCAAAACAAACTTACAGCCAGGTTCGCTGAAATCGGAGATCTTGCAAGGGAAGCCGACTTTTGGGCACGAACAGATAAAAGTAAGACAGTTAAAGCAGTTCATATCAGGCAAGCACACGAATCCATTCGCGAAAGACATTCGCTGATGGAAACGAAAATTTTGGAAATGATAGAAAACGGAACTATCCTGATTGATACTCAAGGGGAAAGACTTGGGCAGGTAAACGGCCTTGCGGTTTATGATGCAGGACGTTATTCATTCGGTAAACCGGTAAGGATAACAGCCGCAGTTTCTCTGGGCGCAGGCAATATTATTAATGTGGAAAGAGAATCGGGATTAAGCGGAAGTTCACACGATAAGGGAATCCATATTATAAATGGCTACTTCAGAGAAATTTTTGGCAGAAGGCATCCTCTCTCGTTTTCAGCCAATATTGTATTTGAACAAGGGTATGGAATGATTGACGGCGACAGTGCATCGGCAGCAGAGATATGCGCACTTATTTCATGTATGAGCGATATCCCGATTAAGCAGTCAATTGCCATTACCGGGTCAGTAAATCAGAAAGGAGATATTCAGCCGATAGGCGGAATAAATGAAAAGATTGAAGGCTTTTTTGAAATCTGTAATTCGAGAGGACTTACCGGCACCCAGGGAGTAATACTGCCTCGTCTTAATGTTAAAGACCTAATGCTGAATGATGATGTGATTAATGCAGTATCTGAAAAGAAATTCCACATATATCCTGTTTCTTCAATTACTGATGCCGTTGAAATTATTACCGGCGTTAAGGCTTGTGAGATGAAACATGACGGTTTATTTCTTTCCGGTACGGTTTACGGAAGAGTTGAAAAAAGACTTATTGAAATGAAGGAACTAATGCGAGACGGAATCTCAAAAGAAAAGAAATTGTCAAAAAAGAAATTAAAGAAATGAGAGGATAAATTGAATAATTCAAAAACCAAAATCATTACCACTTTAGGGCCGGCCTCAGCCGACGTCCAGGTTCTGACAAAAATGGTAAAGGCCGGCGCAGATGCAGTCAGACTTAATTTTTCACACGGAACTAAAGAAGAGTTTGCAAAATACTTTAATATTGTTGAAGAAGTTTGCCGTGAAACTCAGCTGCCTATATCGGTTCTTCAGGATCTTCAGGGCCCAAAAATCAGAATCGGAGAACTTTCTGCGCCTGAAATCGAATTAGTTAAAGGCAACTTAATAGAAATTACTGCAGAAGATTTACCGGGAACAAAAGATATAGTTTCCACTTCGTATAAACTTCTTCCTCAAGATGCAAATATCGGCGATAGAATTTTGATTGATGACGGACTTATTCATCTTGCGGTAACTGCTAAAACAGGGAACTCGGTAATCTGTGAAATCCTTGAAGGAGGAATACTCAAACCTAAGAAAGGAATGAATCTGCCGGGCATGAAACTGACTACAGCTTCTGTAACTCCGAAAGACCTTGAGAACCTTGAATTTGCGCTCAATTACAGACTTGATTATGTAGCGCTTTCTTTTGTTAGAGAACCAAAGGATATAATAGAAATAAAGAGTTACTTGTTGCAGAAAGGATTTAATCTTCCTGTAATTGCAAAGATAGAGAAAAAGGAAGCAGTAGATAATTTTGAAGATATTCTGAGAGTAAGCGACGGTATTATGGTTGCCAGGGGCGATCTTGGTGTTGAACTTGGATCGCAGGATGTTCCTATTATTCAAAAATCTATTATTAAAGCATGCAACTCAGCAGGCAAGCTTGTAATAACAGCAACACAGATGCTTGAATCTATGATTCATAATCCTGTGCCTACCCGTGCTGAAGCCTCTGACGTAGCAAATGCGGTATTTGACGGTACAGATGTAGTTATGTTAAGTGGGGAAACGTCTGTAGGTAAATTTCCGGTGGAATCTGTGAGGATTATGAATGATATTCTGCTGAAATCCGAGAAATATCCTGAGTTCAAGATACCGACTAAATATATAGTGCCTGATGATTTCACGGAAAATATTTTTGATGCTACGGGGAAGGCAATAACTAACATTGCAAGTCAGATTTCTGCTGATATTCTTGTTGTGTTTACTCATTTCGGAAAGAAAGCAAAGATGATTTCCAAGTTCCGGCCATCCTGCCCGGTTGTGGCAATATCTGATTCATTCGATACTATGAACAAGCTTAATCTTTATTACGGTATTCGGTCTTATTTTATGGAAGATATTGATAATGAAGATGAGCTTGTAAATATGGCAACTGAAATACTGAAAAAGGCCGGACTGGTAAAAACCGGAAGCGTGGTTCTCTTTACGGCCGGAGCCCCAAGTCCGAATGACGGAAGAAACAGTTGGACTCGTTCTGCAATAATTTAGCAGAGGTTTTATGAAAACAGCTAAATGGTGGCATAGGGAAGGAGATAACATTGTCTGCTCTTTGTGTCCGCGTTTATGCATTATACATGAAGGCAAAGCCGGGTTCTGCAATGTGAGAGTGAATAAGGAAGGAACTCTTTACTCACTATCTTACGGCAGACCCGCCGGTGTTGCAACTGATCCAATTGAAAAAAAACCTCTGTACCATTTTTTCCCCGGAAGTTCAATATTCAGTATTGGAACAATAGGCTGCAATCTGAATTGTAAATTCTGTCAGAATTGGCATTTAAGCAGAGGGAAGCCTGAATCTGTAGAATCTGTTTTCATAACACCGGAAGAAATTGTTAATTTAACAGTTAAAAGTAATACAAGTCTTATTGCTTTTACATACAACGAACCGATAGTTTTCGGAGAATATGTAATTGATATAATTTCAGCAGCTAAGGAAAAGGGGATAAAGACAGTGGTTGTTTCTGCAGGTTATGTGGAAGATGAAGCAAGAAAGGAAATATTTTCTCGGATTGATGCTGCAAATATTGATCTTAAATCGTTTAATGAAGATTTTTATAAAAAGATGACCGGTGCTTCTCTTGCAAGTATTCTTGAAACACTGAAGTGGATTAAAACCGAATCAGATACCTGGCTCGAAATAACCAATCTTATAATACCCGGCGAGAATGATTCTGAAGAAGAAATCAGGAAAATGGCGTCTTGGATTTCGGCAAATCTCGGAGAGAATGTGCCTCTTCATTTTTCAGCATTTTTTCCGAATTATAAATTAACCGAAAAACCCAGAACAGAAGATGAAATTCTTATAAAGGCGAAAAAAATAGCAGAATCTGAGGGTATTAGATACTGCTATATCGGTAATGCAATAATTCACGGAGCGCAGAGTACTTTTTGTTATAAATGCGGGGCTGAAGTAATAAAACGAGACAGGTTCTACGGAGTATCAAACATGATGGCTTTCGGCAGATGTGCGAGCTGCGGAGAGAAAATACCCGGAATATATAAACAGGAGGAAAAATGAAAAGCAGAACAGGAGAAAAAATCGGGTGGATTGGCGGATGGGTCGGTTCTTACCTTTGGATTATTGCTTTGGCAGTGCTAGGTCTTTATCAGGACAGAATTGTTTACGGTATAATTATGCTGATTTTATTTGCTGTTGGTACGGCTTTGATATTTCTAAAAGCACCTTGGAAAAATCCGGATACTATTTACGGAAAGCTTATGCTTCCGGTTATTCTCCCTTTGTTTATTGCAGTAACTTCAATTATTGTATTTCATTATGCAGAGCTGAATTTGGGTTGGTTGACACCTCTAATGTTTTTGCCTTTTGTTTTTCTGGTTAATCCTTTTTTGACTATGGGGAAAAGGAAATGGAAAGACGGTGAAGATTTGGCTTCAAAAGATACTATACAACATAAAGAATAACTGATTTTTTGCTTCCGAATAAGATAGATACTGTTTTAGTCATGGAATAGCGGCTGTTTGTCCGCATTGGAAAAGAATAGTATTAAAAAAAACATTATGTTTTCGATAATAAGGGCAAAAAAATAAGGCTAACGGAATTGAAAAAAATCATTCTTCTTCTTGTTATTTCCTACTTCAATACCTTCTCTCAGATAAGTTTTGAACATATAATAAATTCAGACGGTCTTTCAAATAATGTTGTCCGGACAATCTATCAGGACAGTCAGGGATTTCTTTGGATCGGAACGGAAGACGGTTTGAATAAATTTGATGGTTATAAGTTTACTGTTTATAGAAACGACAGGCATAAAGAAAATTCTCTTTCAGACAATTTTGTTTATTCAATTTATGAAGACAGCAAAGGAGTTCTTTGGGTTGGAACCAACAGCGGAGGTTTGAATAAATTTGATCCGCATTCAGGTTCTTTCAAAGCATACAAGAATATACCAGGCGATAATTCCTCTATAAGCAGCAATAGAATTCAGGCAATTACAGAAGATAAAGAAGGTAATATCTGGGTAGGAACTTTTTTCGGAGGTATTAATAAACTTAATCCTGATACTGAAAAATTCACAAGATATATTTCCCAGCCTTCCAACAGCAGCAGTCTTTCAGATAATAATATTTTTGATTTGGATTTCGACAGCAAGGGCGGCCTATGGATAGCAACTGAGAGCAGGGGTCTGAATTATTTTACTCCATCGAGCGGAAAGTTTATCAGGTATTCCCCGGGTTTGCCGGAAGGTAATTCAATTTCAGGCTGGGGAATAAATGATCTTTCAATTGAAGGAAGCAGTCTCTGGATAGCTACAAATAATGGTGTTAACAGGCTCGATCTTAATAAAATGCATTTCTATTTCTACAATGTTGACTTCAGAGGAGCAGACCCGAATGTAAATTCGATCGTATCCATAGACAACAAAATATGGATGGCTACACTCAGCGGATTATTTGTATATGACACTAAAACTGGCGGAACAGACAGGTACAGACATGATCCTGTTAATCCAAACGGATTAAACAATGAAACTCTTTATCGTTTGTTCCCTGATAAAACAGGTGCATTTTGGATTGGGACTCTCGGAGGCGGACTAAACAAATTCAACAGGAACAAAAAGAAATTCAAACACTACAGAAACGATCCGGGTAATCCCAATTCAATAACCTCCAACACAGTAAGAGCAATATTTCTTGAAAACGAGGAAACCTTGTGGATTTCAATGCCGCATGCAGGTGTAAACAAAATTAACAGAAAAACCGGCAATGTTGAAGTTTTAAGAAACAATGACGCCGGAAGTATCGGAGATGATTTTGTTACATTAATTAAGAAAGATTCTAAAGGTAATCTTTGGTTCGGAACCTGGAGTAGTGGTGTGTCGGTTATGGATAAATCAGGGAAATTTGAATATATCCGAAACATACCCGGGGATGATAATTCTCTGATGAATAATCTTGTTCAGGCATTTTATGAAGATCAATTCGGAAATATCTGGCTGGGAACAGAAAATGGAATTTCGCTTTACGATCCGTCCGGAAAGAATTTCAGACAATTCAGGCACGATCCTTCAAATAAAAATACCATAACTCAGAACGGTGTTCAGTCCAATACAATAGTTCAGGATAAAAACGGGCATATTTGGGTTGCAACCTGGGGAGGTTTGAATCAGCTGATTCCTCAGAATTCATCCGAAAACTCAATGACAGTTAATTATAAGATAGTAAGATATAACAACAATCAGGAAAATATTTCAAGCCTAAGCGATGACCGCGTTATTTCAATTTTCTATGACCGTACATTTGATTCGGGGAAAATTTATGCAGGCACTTATGGTGGCGGACTAAATATTATTGACTTAGACGATGCGTTGAAGAACGGAAGTAAAACAAAAATTAGAAATTATACAACAGCAGACGGGCTGCCCAACAATGTGATTTACGGAATCTTAAATGATAATGAAGGTAATCTGTGGCTAAGCACAAATGACGGATTATCAAAGTTTAATCCGAAATCAGAAGAGTTTAAGAACTATGACGCTAATGACGGAATTCAAAGCAATCAATTTTTTTGGGGATCCTGCTTCAGATCTCAATCAGGTTATTTATTCTTCGGCGGGATAAATGGATTTAATGAGTTTCTTCCTTCTGAAATAATTGATGATCAGATTAAACCGGAGATAATTATTACTTCTTTCCAGATACTTAACAAGGAAGTAGGAGTTAACGAAGAAATTAACGGAAGTATTATTCTTTCACAATCAATAGATAAGACACAAGAAATAACTCTAAGTTATAAAGAAAATGTTTTTTCTTTCGAGTTTTCGGCTCTTCACTTTGCTTATCCAAAGAGTAACAAGTATGCATATATAATGGAAGGATTTGACACAGACTGGAATTATGTTTCGAGTGATAAAAGGTTTGCTTCCTACACAAATCTTAATCCCGGCACTTATATCTTTAAGGTTAAAGGATCAAACTACGACGGCGTGTGGAACGAGGAAGCCAGTGAAATAAGAATTGAGATTACTCCCCCATTCTGGGCAACTTTCTGGTTCAGGAGTTTTGTAATAATTATAATTGCGGCTATTGCTTACTGGTTTTATCTGAGGGCAAAGAACAGAAGAATATTTCTTGAAGCTAAGAACAAGGAACTCCAAATACAAATTTCCAGGAGTGAAGAAGCAGAAAGAAAGGCAATGGAGGAGACTGAAAATGCAAAAGAGGCCCACAGGGAAGCTGAACTATCACATCAGCAGATTGCAGAGCAGACGCGGTATTTGGAAACGAGTGCAATGGAGATGAGAGAGGCAATCAATAAATTTTCTCAGGGCGATTTAACCGTTAGACTTAGTCTGAAGGAAAGCGAAGATGACATTGCCAAACTTTTTTGGGAATTTAACGAGGCACTTTCGAAAGTCCACCAGATGATAGGAAATGTTAAAGAAGCAATTGATACCACAACTGAAGCAACAAGACAAATAACCGGACACATTAGACATATTGCGCAGGGGGCTCAGGAGCAAATGTCCTATAATATGGAAGTAGCCGGTGCTGTTGAAGAGATGACTGCAACAATTGCAATGACCGCAGATAATGCTATGACTGCATCAACTTCAGCCAATAATGCTAAAATACTGGCAGTTGAAGGCGGCAGAAATGTAGAAGAAACTTTGCAAGGTATGAACAATATCGCTGATTTCGTCTCGTCTGCTTCTGCAGATATTACAATGCTGGGGAAAAGCAGTGAAAAAATCAATGAGATTATAGAAGTAATAAATGATATTGCAGATCAGACAAATCTTCTGGCCCTGAATGCATCGATAGAAGCCGCTAGAGCAGGAGAACACGGAAGGGGATTTGCTGTTGTGGCAGAAGAAGTGAGAAAATTAGCTGAGAAATCAGCGAAATCAACAAGCGAAATATCAAATATGATTAAAACGATTCAGACAGAAATTACTAAAATAGTTTCGCTGATGCAGAAAGGTGAGGAAGAAGTAAGGGTTAAAAAACTTTCTGTAACAAAGACCAGCGAATCTATTACGAATATACTTAATTCTTCCAACGAAGTTGAGATGATCATAAATCAGGTTGCAACGGCAACAGAAGAACAATCAAGCGCGGCTACGGATATTAGTCAGAGTTTGCTGAAAATCAACAGTATTAACGATGAATTCGGGCGCAATATAGGCAACATAGCCATGGAAACCGAAAAACTGAATGTGTTATCCGACAGTCTTATTGAGGCCGTTCAGGGATTTAAGGTGGATTGATTCAGATTTATAATTTTCGGTCTAATGTAATTTATGAGAGGCAGTATTACATCCTGTCTCTTTTTATTAACACATCTCTAAATAAATCAAAAAAATTTGTATAAACTCTTTAAATTTAGTAATATTACACCGCTAAAGTTGCGGTGTTGGGAGTGTTGTGCCATTTTTGCTTTAACCGCAATCCGATAGAAACATCTTTTGCTTATCTCCGGCAGTTTTTTCTGGCTACCGGAACATAAAAGGGAAAACCTGTGATATGGGAAGAACAGTTTTAATTTTGCTTGTTTCTGTTTTTATTTTTTGTATCGGGTGTAAAGGGAAAATTGAAGAAGACGCTGTAACGGAGCGAAAACTTCCTGAGAAAGTCTTGATTAAATTTTACACGGAAACTTCGTCGAGTATGACCGGATTTCTTAATCAGAATACTGAATTTAAGAATAACATTACCGGACTTGTATCAAAACTCGATAAGCTCTCAGGCGAAAGCAGCGGACGTTATTCAATGAGTTTCTTTCTTATCCCTGATGATACATCCTTCACTATGTTTACCGACAATCCGCGTGATTATATCCGTGATGTAAGTTCTGCATCGTTAATGACCGGCAACAGTTCCAGACTCGATAAAATTCTTGATAATATAATCAATAGGCTTGATTCGGGGGAAGTGGCCTTTTTCATTTCTGATTTTATAATCTCATACGAATCTTCTGAAATCAGGAAGAATAAGGAAATCAACAGAGAAAACTTATCTGCTCTAAAAAACTACATGACGCTTGTTTTCAATTCCGCCCGAAAAAAAGGCTTGGCTTTATCGGTTTATAGTCTGAAATCCGGATTTTTCGGAAACTATTATGATTATCAGAACAACATTAAAGTTCTCGAGGGAACCTTAATGCCCTATTATATATTTGTAACCGGTCATCCGGATAATCTGGCCGAAATTAACAGTTTTTTAGGAGCAAACGGATTTGAGTATGATGATCAGCTTCAATTCGGATATGCAGCCGGAATACCAATTCATAAAATATTAACATATTCAATGATTGAAGGAAGACTTTACAAGGGCGATAAATTTAATGAAGTAAAGAATGAATCGGCAAAGGATGAAGAAGTGCAGTTTACCGTAGCATTGGATCTTTCAGCATACCCTCCATATTATCTTGAAAATGATTATCTTGAAAGAAACCTAATGATAAAATCAGGTGATGCAGTAATCAAATCTAAAGTGATTTATTCTGCTGATGAATTTAAGGATAAAATTCATTCCAGGGAAACGGAGGAACTCAAAAACTTTACCCATTTTGTTGTGTTAAGGGTCAGCAAAACTTCATTTAGCATAAACCGAATAGGTTTTGAACTGAAAGATAGTCTTCCGGACTGGTATAAAGGACAATCGACTATTGATGACAAGACTGATTTTGCAGGCAAAACATTCGCACTTGAGGAGATGATTGAAGGAATAAAATCTTCATATCATTGTAATGAGCAGAAATTATTCGAATTCAGTATATATGTTAAGAATGAGTAGGAGTTGTTATGGTCGATTTAGTATCCGGGTTATTTGTATTTTTATATGAAATTATACTTCAATATCGCGACCCGATATACAGGCTTGAAATTTTTGATTTTTGCGGCTGGCTTTGTCTTCTTGTTATTCCTCTTCTCGGTCTTATTGCATATTATTATGTAGCAGGGTGGTTTTATGCCAAATACAATTCAAGACGCGATTATTCTATTGCGCTTTTAATTACGGCAACAGTTTCTGCTATTACTGCTTATGTATATTCTTTTGTGATTTCAGGAACTTCATTGTTCAATCCTGAAGTGCTTGTATTTACACTTTCAAATTTTATTTATTCCATTGTCTTTTTTGTAGTATTGTCATTTGTAGTAAAGTGGTGGTCGCCAAATTCAAAATGTACGCCTTTTTAATTGAATACAGGTAAAATATGTCGAGGTTATTTCTATTCGGAATAGGGGGCACAGGCTCTCGTGTTATAAAATCACTAATGATGCTTCTTGCCGCAGGAGTTGAGTTTAAGGCTTCGGAAGTAATTCCGATAATAATTGATCCGGACGAGGGGAACGGAGATCTGCTCAGGACATTAGATAGCCTTAATCTTTATAGAAATATACACGAATCGGTTGAACCCCAGTATAAAGGTTTTTTTGAAACAAAGATAACAACTCTTAATTCTCTTGTTGCAGCCAACAGTAAATCGCTAATTTCAAACACATTCAGTATGAATCTTTCGCAGACTACACAGCAGAGATTCGGACAATTTATTGGTGATTCAGTTATTCAGGATTTTGAAAACAGATTAATGATCGATCTTCTCTATACAAGTAAGAATAGAGCTGATTTTCTTTCAGAAGGATTTCTTGGAAATCCGAATGTTGGAAGTGTTGTTCTTAATACTCTTCAGGAAGCACCTGAGTTTCAATTATTCGGAAATCTCTTTAACAGAACAGATGACAGGATTTTTATCGTTAGTTCAATATTTGGCGGTACAGGTGCCGCGGGATTTCCTCTTCTTCTGAAAATATTCCGTTCCGGTCTCGGTAATATCCCTTCTGCTGCACAGATAAAAAGCTCTATTATTGGCGGAGTTACAGTTATGCCGTATTTCAATTTGGTAGAAAACAAGGCTTCTAATATAGACTCTAATACTTTCATAACTAAAACAAAAGCTGCGCTTTCATATTATGATACAAAGCTCGATGGATTAAATGCTCTTTATTATATTGGAGATACAGCCAATAAACCATACAATAACTGCCAGGGTGGTACTCAGCAGAAGAACAAGGCACACTTCGTCGAGTTAATTGCAGCCACTTCGATAATTGATTTCATGAGCCGTTCAAGTTCATTTACTCGGAATGCAACGCAGTTTTATGAATATAGTATAAATAGTAAACAGGCCCCATATGCTTTTGATGTTCTTGGACACGAAACAACAAAAATGCTAAAGAAACCTCTTACTAAATTTTTCTTTTTATCTAAACTTTTAAAATACGGATTCTTAAATGAACCGGGCAGAAGACAACCATGGAAGTTGAAAAACGGAATAGATGATTCCTTTACTGCCGGAGATTTTTACAATTCGCTTCTGGATTTTATAAATAACCATTATTATCCATGGCTTGAAGAAATGCAGAAAAATGATAAATCTTTTACACCCTTTGCATTGCATACAGGAATAAATGATATGAGCGATGCTATTAATATGTTCAAGATTCCCGGAAGAGGAATTAAGAAATTCCAGGCAGATGACTTTGACGTAGAATTGAACAAATGCCGTACAAAAAAGAAAAATGAAACTAAGGAAAAGTGGTTTATGGAAAGTTGGAATCAGGCTGCGGAATCGGTGTACAATAAAAGAATAAAACAATAACGGACTTATATTATGGCAAGAAAACTTACAATACATAATAATCTTGAGACTTCAAATACAGACTGGAAATCCATAAATAAATATAACAGCACCGTTATTCAACAGATAAATGATCCGACCGGCGGCGTGGCTAAAAAGCTTCTTACAGGAATCCCTTCTCCTTTTGCAAGAATTCATCTTTTTGATACTGCGTTCGATATGATAAATAATTGTGATGAAGGAATAGACGGGAAGTCGGTTTATCATAAACTTGTTTCAGACTGTCTGGATTTATTTGAGATATTCTTTAATATTGATCAGCTTAAAGCAGCTAACTATAGTCTGAAAATTGAAACCTGGGATAAATCCATACATCTTTCATCTCTAATGAAATCTAATAATGCCGGTAACAGACTTTTGGCAGATACGCTGAATCTGTTCTTGGATCAAGATTTCCCTGAACTTAAAAAGCTATATTTCATAACACTTAATGAACAGATTATAGGAGGGACCTCTCCTCTTACTATATTCTTTACAGCACCTGAAATCAACTGCCAAATTGTAAATCCTTATACAGGCGAGAACTATTTCACTGTTATTCGGTCTCTGAATGAAAGAAATCAGGCATTTCAGATGTATTTCCATTTGTTTTTCAGTTCCAACAGATTTACTCTGCAGCAGCATTGCATGAATATCTACAATTATATAGAAAGGTGCTATTCTGATCTTTCGGCAACCCAAAATTCATTCCTTTCAACTATTCAGAGTGCAAGAAACAATACCGATTCAGAAACTTTCAGAAATAATTACCAGAATATATTTGATTCCAAAGGTTTGCAAATAGAGGTTCTCGGAATACCGATTCTTCAGAATACTCAGCCTATAATGCCTTCACTCGATGAAATAAGTTCGGAAGGACAGGGCTCTACAATTCTTCTTAAACCCGCCAAACTTCCGGCTTATCTTCAAGGGAAATATCCTGCCGTTTATGCAGACAAAAAATATTCCGGATTAAAGGAAGACGAAGATCTGAACAAAAGAATTCTCCCGGATAGAAAACTTAAATATCCTTATTTAGCGGTTGACGATTTTCTTGAAAATAATCTCATCAGGCTGGATTATCCGGTTAATGCCGGCCGATTTCTTATTCCTGCTGATATGGCAGATGCTGATAAAGCAATACTTCTCCCTGTAAAAAACCGTTATTTTGATTTTTTCACTATTGAAGATCTGCAGGAAAGTCTCAGCATTGAAAAGAAAAACAGCAATTCTATGAAGCTTCTTAATGAGGGTTATAGAGTGAAGCTTACTTTACCAACAAGCAGCGGACCTGTGGTACTTACTAAAGATTATTTTGTGGGCGACAAGGTAAGTCAGGCCGGTAAAGTAGTTGATGCTGAAGTTTATTTCGGATTTTTTCCATTTTTTAAAGTGCTTGAACAGAACAAATTCAACGATTATTATAAGGTTATGTTTTCTGATGCAAGCATTGAGAATAAGAACGATATATACAGTATTAAATTCTTTGGTGAGAATAATACGGTTATACCGGAAGATTCTGACGCTGTTATAAATGTTAAGAAGACTATAAGGCGAAAGAAGCAAGAAGGTTTACTTAGTACAATCTATTATGAAATAAAGAGACCGTTTGACTATATGCAGGTTGTAGCGACTGATAATTCCTGCTCAGGAATTATTATTCCTCTTTGGAAGGAACTTCATTTAGGGCCGAAGAAATATCAGTATGCAGTAGATTTCGGAACAACAAATACTCACATTGCTTATTCTGAGATAACAGCGAAACAAGATTCTCCGTATCTTTCTTTTGAAACCGGTGAACACGATTTGCAAGTAGTGCTATATAACAAACCCAACGGTGATGAAAATATTAATCAGGTTCAAAAATATGAAGAAGATGCACAGAATCTAAAAACCCGGACATTTATAAATAAGCAGAAGCGTGAATTCCTGCCTTCGGTTCTTAATAATCCGGACAGTATTTTTTATCGGTTCCCTTTCCGTACAGCATTGAGTTTTGAACCTAATTCTAGCCAGAATGTGCCTGTGCTCCTGGGAAATTCAAATATTTCTTTTATTTATGAACAGGATGTAATTGAAGAAGAAGTTGACGGAGAAATTATTACCGACTTGAAGTGGTCTTTAGACCCTGATAAAGAAAAATATGTAACGGTGTTTCTTAAGGAAATTGCATACCTCATCCGAAATAAAATATTGCTTGGCAGTGGCAATCCATCCGTTTCAAGACTGATTTGGTTTCTTCCGTTGAGTATGGACGACAATAGTAAAGCAAGTTTCGAAATGATATGGAAAAACATATTCAAGGATATTTTTAAGACTTCGGAAGAATCAATAGTGAAACTTTATGAATCGCAGGCTCCGTTTTATTACTATAGTCAGCAGGATAAAATAGTTGAACGTAATTCGCTGGTCTGTATTGATATAGGAGGCGGTTCAACAGATGTTTCGTTCTTTAATGAATCCAGGGCAATGCTTGGTACATCATTTACATTTGCCGGAAATAGCCTTTGGGGACAAACTCGCGGTCAACGTAATATAATTGAAAAATATTGCAGCGAAAAAATTATAGTCGAGCAGTTTAATCAGCTAGGTAGCAGTATCAGAGAGGAAATCCGGAATAACTGGGAACACTACAAAAAAGGTACTGAAAGGCTGAAGTCTGAAGATTTTATAAATCTTTATTTCTCACATGATAAAGTACTTGAGTTCTCAAAGAGTCTCAGGAATAATCCTTCTATCAGGTTCCTAATGCTTTTTCATTTTATGTCAATAGTCTATTATTCGCTAAAATATATGAAGATTAATAGTTTGACATATCCCAGATATATATGTTTGTCCGGACGCGGAACCAAATACCTTCACCTGATCGATTCCTCGCCCAACAAGAAGAATCTTACTGAAGTAATCAACAGACTTGCAAAAAGAGTATTTCAAATTGATAAATGCAAAATATCCATAGTGCAGGCAGAAAATGAGAAAGAAATTACTTGCTTGGGCGGATTGGATTACATAAAGCGTAGCATTAACAGAAATGGTATTAATCAGGTAGAAGACGAAACTGATTTC
This sequence comes from uncultured Melioribacteraceae bacterium, assembly GCA_964584325.1. GTDB lineage: Bacteria > Bacteroidota > Ignavibacteria > Ignavibacteriales > Melioribacteraceae > CAZOZP01. The sequence goes on along the minus strand of CAZOZP010000006.1, from coordinate 32,886 downwards.
CGAACTGATGTCTATCTTGGCGGAAGAGACAATCTGAAAATAGAAAGTACTCTTTACAAAAAACTCACAGATGATGAAGAAGTAATGGCCGACATCAAATATGGGGTAGATGAATTTTTAGGCTTAATGCTTTGGTTAAATAGTGAATTGGGTTTCCAGAAGCTGTTTAGTATGAATATCCATATTGAGATAGGTGAATTATTTACAGGGATAACAGAAAACTGTGTTGAAATTATTCAGATCGGGATTCAGAAAAGAATTGCCGAATACGGAATAAATGCTTCAGCTAATGAACCTTTATTCTTTATTCCGGTTGAGTATTTAATTCAGGAACTTGCAAGAAAACTTCTTAACTGACGGAATTTTTATGAAATTATCTGTATTGCATGTATTTGTTTTATTACAGTCCGATTTTCTGAATGAGTATTTGAATTCACAGTGGGTTACTCCATTGCTTTTAGTAATTGGTATCCTTTTGCTTGCAAATCTTTTTGTTATGCTTTTTTCAAGAAGAACATCTTCAAGAAGGTTAAGAACTGAAATTGTTGAAACCACAAGCGGAGATGAAATAAAGGTTCTTGAAAGTGAAATTGACAGACTTAATAATGAATTATACTATCTAAATGAAACAAATGAAAGACTTGAAGCAGAGCTGAGAGCAAAAAAATCTGAAATAGAAGATTTAAGAAAAGTAGGGTATGCCGGAAATGAAATCGGATTATCCAAGGATTATTATTCCACCGGTTTAGACAATACATCTGTTGAAGCCGAGGAAGAAGCAGGTAACCTCTGGTATGCAGAAATGCCTCATAAAGAAGGATTTTTTTCGAGCCGGTATCTTAAGAATCAGAGTACTTCAAGCTCATTATATATTTTAAGGCTAGATTCTGTTAATCCGAATAAAGCTCAACTCGAGATAAATTCAAAAAATGAACTTATACAGAGACTTGCAATAAGCAATTCGAATGATCTTCTTAAACCGGCCTGCAATTACGATGTTAACAGTGTTAAAGGTTCTTCGCGTATAATCATGCTCCAGAGCGGAATATTGATTAAAGACGGTGAAAAGTGGCGTATTGAAAAGAAAATTGATGTTAAATTCGGATAGTTATGCTTGTTATAATTCTAATAGTATTATCCGTTCTTGGTCTCCAGACATTCTTTTTTAGGAAAACATATTTCCTTATTAAAGAATTGAATTCGATTTTTCCTGATTCACTTCAGAATGGAGTTAAAGCTTATTATCTGAGAAGATGCAAGATCATTGTTGAAAATCCCGGCCTGCCTGATGAAGAAATTAGCATCGGAAATTATGAAGAAAATAAAGAGTTAACCTCTGTACCTCCTGGAAAGATTCAACCGGAAATATTTGAAGCGGAAGTAATCCGGTATAATGCCGGCATTAATCTTTCCCCTTTGTTTTTAGAAATAGTTCAGATACTCAATACATATATTATTAGGAATAAAGGCGTAGCTGCAGACATTAACTATATCCGGGAGATGGTTGAAAGAGCAGCAGCTCCTGCAGAGGAAAAAATTGCCGCATCTATTAATATTCCAATAAGATTAGGACTAATTGGAACATTTCTTGGAATTATTGTAGCATTGATTTTCCTTGCCGGAACAAACGAGAATGTTATTACAAGTGAAGTATCTTATTACAAGAATGAGTTTCTTTATCATTTGGCTTTTTCTATTACACTTAGTTTTACAGGACTATTATTTACTTCGGTGAACAGTCTGCATTTTTATCGTGAAGTTCGGGAATTGTTTCTTGAAAACAAATATAGATTTATAAATTTTCTTCAGTCAGAACTTTTGCCTGTTCTAACCAGAGATGTTCATACCAGCCTTACAAATATGAGAAACACAATGGATTGGTTTTCAAAAGAGTTTGCAAAGAATATAGGAAAATTCAAGACCAATGTAGGTGCGCTAAGCGAAAACTTGGCTCTTCAGAAAGATTTTCTTGAGGCCATCGGACAAACGGGGTATAGCAAAGCTATCAGCAACAGCACCAAACTTGTTAGTGCAATAATGGCCGGAAAGGAAGAATTTGACAAGTTTGGACAGTATATTCTGAAAATTCAGGATGCTCTTAATAAATCCGATGAAAGTTCGCGCATTATTGAAGAATTGTTAGGGAGATTGTATGCTTTTGAAAAGGCCGTATTGAAGCTTGACAGCAATGTAAAGGAAAGTGAAGAACAAAGTACAATGCGAGTGGAATTCTTTTCAGAAAGTGTATCAAAGTTCAATGAAAGAACAGATAAGATTATCAGACACATAAACGAAACTGATGAAGAAATCAGACAGTTCCTTGATAAAGAAAAAGAAGCTCTCAGAAATCTTACTCAAAAAGCTGTTGATGATATAGAATTTTTTATTAAGGGCTCAGATTCAAACAGTTTGATTGAGAAATTGAATGTTCTAAATTCCATAGATGAAAAAATTCAAAAAATGAATGATGAACTTTCCAGATTAAATCTTGCATCTACTCCTGCTGAGTCAGTAAATCCGGATAGCGATCTTACAAAAAATATGTTGTTTATGTTAAGAGATATTGCTGTCAATATGCGAAAAATGAACGAGAAAATGCGTCCATCAATTTTCCGACCGATTGAGCTTATCCGTTATCTTCTTGCAAAAAAATCCGGTAAATAGTATTTACGAAATATTCAGCGATTGTCACCATTATTTATTTAACTGAATTCCCTCCTTTTCGATAATAAACAGTAAAATAAGACTATCTTGGCTTAAAATGTATAAATTTTTACTATTCTTGTTACTATTTTCTATTAGTAGTGCCGGAACCAAAATTAATTTTGTGTTTACTCACGTAAACACAGGCAACGGACTTTCCCAGAATACCATTAAAGGTATCGTTCAAGACGATATGGGATTTATGTGGATAGGCACTGAAGACGGACTTAACCTGTATGACGGTTATAATTGCCGGATATTTAAGACCGATCCACTTGCAGAGAATAGTATTTCTGACAATTTCATTACTGCCATGGTCAAAGATTCAAAAGGTTATATCTGGATTGGAACAAACAGCGGCGGTGTAAACAAACTTGATCCGCTCACGGGAATTTTTACGGTCTTTAAAAATTCCCAGGTTGATGAAAACTCTCTTTCAATAAATAATGTCTGGTCTTTGGCTGTTGATAAAAAGGATAATATTTGGGTAGGACTAGGACAAGGCGGACTAAATAAAATTAATTCTTATACAGGCATAGTAGAAAGAATAGATTTAGGACTACCTGTAAATATGACAGTACTATCAGTCACAATTGATAAGTCAGACCGTATTATAATAGGTACCGAAAACTATGGTCTTTATGTTTACGATCCTAATTCCAAAAAAGCTTTATCCGGCGAATCTCATGGTATTCCTTCAAATTCAATTGTTAGTGCTGTTTTATGTGACTCAAGAGGAATATTGTGGGTTGGAACGGCAGATGGGCTTTTCAAGATGGAAAGAGGTCTTAAAACTCCGGAGTATTATTCTGTTTATAACAAAGAAAAAGGGTTGCCGACAAATTATGTCAGAACTATTATGGAAGATTCACGCGGCAGAATCTGGATTGGAACGGTTGGAGGAATAACACTTATAACTGAAACCGATGAGGTGGTTCTTATTAGAAATACAGAGCAAAATTTTGCAAGTCTTTCAAATAATTATATCTGGACAATTTATCAGGATAAAAATGGAATTATTTGGATTGGAACAAAAACCGGCGGTATAAATAAACTTAACGGAAGGAAATCCGGCTTTATCCAATATACTGCGGGAACAGACGGCGGATCAGGACTTAGTGATAATACAATTCGAACTATATTTCAGGAGAGAACCGGAAGGCTGTGGGCAGGCACTCTTAATTTCGGACTTAATCTATACGACCCTTCATCTGATTCATTTGTGAAATACGATTATACTAAATACGGAAGTGAAGTTAGCCACAATTACATTATTGCTTTAGCCCAGGATTTCAAGGATAATCTCTGGATTGGAACCTGGGGGAGCGGGGTTCAGGTTACTCATGCAAAAGGAGATGTGCGATCACTTAAATTCGAAAAGGTTTTGAGTTTGAAACATAATCCCTCGAATGCTTCAAGTTTAACAAGTGATTTTATTCAGGCTATCTTTCAGGACAGACAGAATAATATGTGGATAGGTACTGAAAATGGATTAAATAAATATGACCCTGCAAACGGCAGAATAACTCGTTACGTTAAGACTGTTAATCCTAAATCGCTTTGTGATAACAGAGTTCAATCAAATTGTATAGTAGAAGATTATTATGGTAACATCTGGATTGGAACGTGGAATGGAATAAGCCGGCTGGATTATCAGGATGGAACAGCATCTCCAGAGTTTACCGAAATTACTGCAGATCAGAAAGGTACTCAACTTTTTGAAAAGAGAATTATTTCAATGCTTCCCTACAAACAGGATATTCTGTGGCTGGGTACACACGGTGGCGGATTATGCAAACTGGAACTAACAGATAAAGGGAAAACTGTTAAATCAATAAAGTACTACTCCTTTGCACACGGAATTCCAAATGATGTAGTTTACGGAATAAAGGCAGATAAAGAGGGATATTTGTGGTTAAGTACAAATTCCGGACTTTCAAGATTTAATCCGGTAAAGGAAACATTCCTAAATTTCAATTCAAGTGACGGATTGGCCACAGAACAATTTTTCTGGGGTGCAGCAGCTAGAACCATTGACGGAAAAATTTATTTCGGAAGTGTGAAAGGACTTACCGGATTTGATCCCTTAAATGTTGGACTTAACAGAAACATTCCAGCGGTTGTAATAAAAAAAGTAAGAATTGCCGATAGGATATTTTCTTCTGATAACTGGATTAAGGAAGATACTGAAATTGAGATATCTCATAAAGAAAATAATTTTTCATTGGAATTCGCAGCCTTAGACTATACTGCACCTGAAAAAAACCAGTATGCATATAAACTGGAGGGATACGACAAAGAGTGGATATATTGCGGAAATAGGCGTTACGTTAGCTATACAAACCTTGATGGAGGATTATATACATTCAGGGTTAAAGCCTCAAATAATCATGGCATTTGGAATGAAGAAGGTACATCAATTCAAATTATAGTAGTACCTCCTTTTTATAAAACCACATGGTTTTATATTTTAATGGTGATTATTGGAACTGGATTAATAATCGGACTTGTAAAAATCAGAACAAGACACATGGAACAAAGAAATAAGGAGCTAAAGGAAGAAATTGTAAGGAGAAGAGAATCTGAAGAAGCACTTAAGATTGCCAGAAAAAAGGCGGAAGAATCAGACAGATTAAAATCAGATTTTCTCGCACAAATGTCGCATGAGATACGAACACCAATTAATACCTTGCTAAGCTTTTCCTGGATACTTAGAGATGAGTTTGAGGAGCACCTTACTCCCGAACACGAAGAAATATTCTCGACAATGAAAAGGGCAGGCAACAGAATAGTCCGCACGATTGATATGATTCTGAATATGTCTCAGATAGAGACAAACACATATGAACTGGTTCCGAGAGTTTTTGATTTATATGAAAAAGCTCTTCTTCCAAGTTGCAAAGACTTAAACCAAAAGGCAAAGGATAATGGGCTGACTTTAGAGATAATTAACAAAGAAAAAGAAAATTTTATTGAAGCAGATGAGTATATGATTGGCCAGTTGTTTTATAATCTTTTAGACAACGCCATAAAATATACAAAAGAAGGAGGAGTTACCGTAACCATTATTCACCAAAATGAAGATATTTTAGTTAAGATATCTGACACAGGAATAGGTATTTCCGATGAATATCTCCCGAGACTTTTCGACCCATTTACTCAGGAAGAAACCGGTTATACAAGAAAGTATGAAGGTAACGGACTTGGGCTTTCTCTTGTAAAAAAATACAGCGAAATGAATAATGTCAGAATCGAAGTTAAAAGCAAAAAAAATGTGGGGACTGAGTTTACTGTAATATTTAAGAAACATATTGTGAAACCGGAGAACTAACGAATGGATGCGCATAATTCTTAAACCTTCCGGATCTTCAATTAATGATCGAGCCAAATAGTAATGAATGTATTATAGGATAGTTATTGTTAATAAACAAAAAAAAAATTCGATAATATGCTACATATAATTCCAAAGTTAAAATGCTTGACAGAGTATTAAATATTTCACCCGAATACCGCGACAGAAGAGCTTCTGTTTATCAGGAAAGAACTCGGAAAAACTCCGGAAGGTCTGCTTCCAGGATAGATTCGATATCCTTTTCGCCAGCGGCTGTGTTTCTTGGAAGTATGGATTGGCTGCCTAAAGAACTGAAATACTCTGATGAGGATAAATTGTTTCTTCATTTTTTTATTCAGGAATTTGAAATAAAACTTGAATTGGATATTCAGAATCTATATAGTAATAACAGACAGGTGATGACTGTCCTCAAGTATTACCCGGCAGGAAATAAAAAAATCGGACTACTGATTTCTCTGAAAAAGAAAAATGTTAAAACTCTTGACGGGGTTGTAAAAAGAAAATTCCCCGGATTAAAAAAACTTATGGACAGCGCCTACGATCTTGAACTGCAAGATGATTTTTCCAGAAAAGACAGTTTGGCAATCCAACTTATTGTTGGAGAGAACGAAGAAGAGTTGTTCAATGAATTTGACTTTATTATGACTACGATATACACTCTAATTGAAAAAATGGGAAAAACAAGTGTTATTAGGAATTTCCAATTTAAGGAAGATTCTCTTCCAAGAATAATGATTGAAAAAATTGCAGTTGTAAATGTATAATCAATATCAAAACGATACTAAAAATAAACCTGCCTCAATTAAAAGGCTGACGGAATTCAAAACGCTTGAAGAGCTTCCTGAGACTAAACCGCTTGCACTCATTGGTGCAAATCAAGTTATTTATTATGCCAACAGTGCTTTTAAGAAAATATTTTCTATTAGTGAAGGAAACAGTTTCGACAATTTAAAGACGGAACCTTATTTACCTTACTTCATTGATGGTATTATCAAAAGCAAATACAAGAGTTTTACTTTTGAGTTGTTCCTGCTTACCGATGCTGAAAAGGAGCCTGTTTCATTTAATGTGGATATTGAAAGGATTCTTCTTGAAGAAGGAGAATTTCTTGTGTTTCACGCCATGGCATCAGAAGAAAGGAAGAAATTTGAAAGCAGAATCAATAACCTGCATAATGCGCTTGAATATGGTAACATTCCTGTTATAATCACTGATGAGGAAGGAATAATAAATTATTCAACTCAGTCGTTTGAAAATATATTAAACCTTAAAATTGAATCTTTCTATGGCAAATTTCTTCCTGATCTGCTCCTTGACTTTATGACAAATACAGATATACAGTCTCTTCGCAGAGCAATTCAAAAAAAGGAACCTTGGAAAAAACTAATCTCGGATATTGGGGAAGAAGGACATCTGTGGTTTAGAGAAGTAAGGCTTAATCCTGTTAGAATAACACGCACCGAACCGGTAAGTTTTATCCTTACTGCAAACGATATAACAGATTATATACAGAAAAACAGAATTATTAAGAAATCAGAACAAAGACAGAAGTCGATAATAAATAATATATCAGACTTGCTGCTTATTGTACGAAAAGAAAAGGATAAATTGATTTTCGACAGTGGGAACGATAATTTCTATGACATTTTTGATATATGCAGGGAAGAGAGCTCTGATAAAGAGCTGATATCAGTAATTCCGGAAGATTTATTTCTCGAACTTAAGAAAGCTGTAAATAGGATTAATGATGTTCCTGAAGCTATGTATCAATTCAGGTACTCGGAAAGGCGGCAAAGAAAAGAATACTTAGGGAAAATAACTTATACTGACGATCTCTATGCGAACGAAAGATTGTTTATTATAAGCCTTGCTGATATTACTGAACAACTTATGAACGAAGACAGGCTAAAGAAAGCCCTGCGAAAAGAAGCTGAATTAAATAGGCTTAAATCGACATTTCTTGCAAACATGTCACATGAGATTAGGACTCCGCTGAATGCAGTAGTTGGATATTCCGACCTTATCGAAGAAGAACTAGCTGCCGAAAGTTATGATGATATAATTGAACTGACTACATATATGAAGGAAGGTGTTACAAGACTTTTGCAGCTTGTGGATAATATTGTTGAAGTTTCAATGATTGAATCAGGGGCCATTAATCTTGATATTATGATTATGAATGCAAATACTCTTATAAAGGGCGTTTACCAGGATTACTACCTGCAGGCACTTTCAAGATCCATAAAATTTGAAATACTTCTTGATCCCAAGGAAGCATATTTCGAAGTAGATGAACAGAAATTCAGAAAGATTATGTCTCTATTACTTGATAATGCTATTAAATTCAATAAGCCTGATGGTGAAATTAATATAAGATCAAAGATTAGCGGAGATTTTATTACAATAGAAATTCAGGATACAGGAATAGGGATTGAGGAAGATAAAATTGAAAAAGTACTTGAACCTTTCAGACAGGTTGAAGAAGAAGGTCACAAGCGCAATTATGAAGGAGCCGGATTAGGATTAACTATTGCATACAAACTGACACGTCTGCTTAACGGGTCGTTTAATATAAGAAGTAAGCCCGGAGTCGGAACACAGGTATTTATATCGTTTCCTATTGTCCGATCGTAATTTTAACTAAGAGTTTTGAAAAAAAATCCCGCACAAGGCGGGATTTTTTTTTAATATTTATTCTATACTAATCGCAATAGGAAGCCGGTATTTCAATATCATAGATGTATGCAGTTTGTGTAATTGTTACATCAGTTTGAGCCCACTGGTTATTATACCAAACTCCAATTGTGTATGTATTCCCAAGTACAATACCTGAAACAGAAATTTCGCCGTTTATCATATAACCTGCGTATCTCCAACCACCGGCACAATTGTCGAAAATCCAGATTGGAATAGTCGGTCTGATTTTTAGGTTTTCTTCATCCGGGCAGTATCCGGAAATTTTAACATAAATATTTTCAGGTGCAGTAGGGTCATTTACTGTAAGATCAACTTCTGCAGCGCAAAGGTCATTAACAGTAACTGTTCCAACTACAGAACCGCAGCTCACAGCTTCAATTACAACAGGAACATTTCTTGGGGCATTAAGAATAGTTACTGTAGGATCAGAAGCAGTTACATATCCGCTGTACCAGAAATAAGAACCGTCTGATACTCTCTTAGCTTGAAGAGTAAGATTGGAGAAATTACCTTTAACATTTATTTTAATTCCTTCATAGCAATAATCACCATAGAACCAGTCAAGATTCCACCATGATAAGTGGTCAGCTTCGAATTCAGCGTTAAAGTTACCGTTACCATCTTCAACTAAAGTGGCTTGTGCTTCTTCTCTCCATTGGCCGGATTCCGGATTATATGAGAATACAGGAATTTTTCGGCCGCTTATCAGCGAAGTGCTTGTATTCGGCAATTTAGTATTTTTAGGTGCCTGAATAACTACTTTAGCTGGTTGGTCGAAGTTCTTTGCACGACGACCGCTGCCGTCAGTAATATCAAAGGATGCAAATCCGCCGGTATAGAAGAGTCCTTTCCCGGAATCAGCAACATTTGTCATGAATCCGCCAGGGAAACTTCTAAGAGCTTCCTGGTTCTGGTTATTGAAGTAAACAACTTCAGCTTTCAGGCTGCCCTGAAGAGGATTTCCATTAGCGTCAGTAATTTTTGTTCCTGAATTAAGCGCAAGCGAAGCATTTGCACTTGTATTAGGTTCAGTTACTTCAACTGTTAAATCAGATTGAAGAATTCCTGATGAATTTGCAGAACCATTAGCACTGTTGGAAGCAACACCCTCAGGAAGATTTGAAAGGTTAACCATATTAATAGTAAAGGAATAAGCTGCTTTCTTTGAAATTGTAATAGGAAGACTTGTGGCAATATATCCGGGAGCTTCAGCAACAACTACAAATTCAATAGGGAAGCTAATATTCTCGAGAAGAGAAAAGACAAACATTCCTTTGAAAGATTTTAATTGTCCGGTCATCGGGCTACCATCGGAGATATCAACAGGTGTTGTTCCATTAATTTTGATAGTAACGTTAGTATTCGAAATTTGCAATTGTGATGCTGCATCCTTGAAATCGAGGGATATCGTTGCCGAAACCGGAGGTATGCCTTGATCTGCAATAATGTCAAGGTTCTCGGTTGGGTTTTTGGGTTTACATCCGATAAATAGAATTAACGGAAGTAGAACCATAACCAATGATAGTAAAAGATATTTTTGTTTAAGCATTTTTTTTCTCCTTAAAATGTATATGTAAGTCCTAAGTTAACTACAGGGAAGAAAGTAAACCAGTCCAAGTTACTGTTAAACTGATCTGTTTGTTCGGACATAGGTGCCAGCATTCCTTGTCCGGTAATTGTTCCTTCTGGTTTGCCGTGATAGAAAGTTCCAATATCGGCAGTAAATGAAAGACCTGAGGTAGTAAGGTTACTTCCAAAGCCGATACCGAAATATGGTGCGATTGTCGGAAATTCAATCTTGGCATTCACATTTCCAAGTTTTTCCGGAGTATATTCAAGCCTTCCGATTTTATAAGTCTTAACCGGAGTTATTGTCATTTCGGCTTTATTTAGATTAATGACTGCACCGGCAGATAAATAAAATCCGCTGCCGAATGGGAACCAATCTGCAATTGCAGAAATTGAGAGGAGGTTTAAATCAGCCTCATATTTATAGTCTTCATCATCACCGTTATAACTAAGGGGAAGAACGGCAAAACCAATTCTTGCATTTAATTCTCCGTCAAACGATCTGATTCCTTCAATTGAGACTCCTCGAGAACCCGCCTTTAGAGAAACGGCATAATTTTGAGCTAAAACCTCAGAAGTGAAAAGGAATAAAACAAATAAGGTCAAAACCGATATAGTAGTATTTTTCATTTTTCCCTCAAAATTTAGTTTTTCATAATTAAATTAACATTTGTTGGTATGTTTGTAAAGTAAAATATAATTAATGTGACTACACTCAATATAATCGGATAAATATGGCTGTTGTTTACTTACATATTCCTTATTGCAGACATAAATGCGTTTATTGTGATTTCTATTCCGTGATAAATAAAAAATATATCAATGCTTTTCCGAACATCATTAGAAAGGAGATTGAAGATTTCATTAGTAGTTATCAAAAGGATATAAAAATTAGTTCCATTTTTTTCGGAGGCGGAACTCCATCGCTGATGGAACCCAAATTTTTCCTCGAAGCAATTGATTATATCCGAAATAAATTCATTCTGGAAAGTGATGCAGAAATAACAATTGAAATGAATCCGGGAACAATCACAATTGAAAAAGTTAAAGAATATAGAAGAGCCGGTATAAACAGAGTTTCTGTGGGAGTGCAATCATTTTTTGATGACGATTTGCAGTTTATGACACGAATTCACAATTCATCGGAAGCTTTCAAGGCCATCAGAATGCTTTCGGATGCCGGGGTCGATAATATAAATATAGATTTAATATTCAACTTACCCGGACAAACAAAAGAAAAATGGCAACAGAATCTTAATTACGCAATCGATTTACCTGTACAGCATATTTCTGCATACTCTCTTATTGTGGAAAGAGGTACGCTGTTGTTCAGATTGATTGAAAGGGGAGATGTAAAAATTGCCCGCGATGATTATGATGCAGATCTTTATGAACAGACTATCGACTTTTTAACAAGTCGTGGATTCAAGCAGTATGAGGTCTCAAATTTTGCCCGGCCGGGTTTTGAATGCAGGCACAATATGGCTTATTGGGATTATTCCGAGTATTTTGGTTTTGGTCCTGGTGCTCATTCATTCTATGATAATAAAAGGAAATGGAATTATCGAGGATTAACATTTTATAAAAATTCGGTCGAGCGAGGTGGTTTGGGAACAGCAGGTGAAGAAATATTAACTGAAGATCAGATGGAGCGGGAATTTTTAATGCTCGCGTTACGAAGCACAGGTATCGGGAAGGAAGCATTTAAGAAAAAATTTGGAACAGAAATTCCTCAAAGCTATATTCAGTATCTTAAAAAGGCAGAAAAAGAAGAATTCGTTTATGAGAACTGCGGAGTTTTCTCACTTACTGCAAAGGGATACGCTGTTTGTGATGAAATTCTTATTAATATGTTGTAATAAAAAAGGAGGGGATAAGTGAATTTATCCGAATTAGGAATTGCCGTATTAGGTACCGGCAATATTGGTACATCAATTGCATCCGGACTTTATAAATCCGGATTGTTCAATCCGTCAAAAATATTTTTGACCAGAAAGAGACTCGAGCTGTTAAAAAGCTTCGGAGAGAAGGGATTCAGGTTAACTTCCGACAATGCACTGGCTGCATTCGAATCTGAGATTATTATATTGGCAGTAACCCCACAGCAATTAAATAGCATGATGGAAGAGATAAAGCATATTCTTGATCCTGCAAAGCATATAATACTGTCAGTTGTTTCCGGCGCCTCGATTAAACAGATGAAAGAACATTTAGGAAAAGATATGCAGGTAGTAAGAGTAATGCCGAATACAGCTATATCAATCCAGGAATCAATGACTTGTATAAGTGCCGATAAAAGTGACGAAAAAGCTAAGCAGTATGCAGTGGAGATTTTCAATCTATTGGGAAAAACCATTGTTATTGAAGAAAAACTAATGGTTCCTGCAACAGCATTATGTGCCTGCGGTACAGCATTTTTTCTCAGAGCGGTAAGAGCTGCTTCACAAGGCGGAATTGAAATTGGTTTTCATGCCGAAGATGCGCTTTTTATGGCTGCACAGACAGCAAAAGGGGCAGCCGCAATGCTATTGATGGAAGGCAAACACCCTGAGCGGGAAGTCGATAAAGTTACAACTCCTATGGGTTGCACAATTTCCGGATTAAATCAGATGGAACACAATGGATTCAGTTCAGCACTTATAAAAGGAATAGTTACTTCAGCTGAAAAAGCAGCAACTTTGTATTCAAATGATTAATTCAAAGATGATTTATTGTAAGAGTGAATATAAAAAAGGCTGTCTCAGACAGCCTTTTTTATAACAATTCTATTGTTGAGGAGGATTCTGTTTGAAATATGTTTCCGGATCTTTTATCACTTCAAGAAGTTCAACGTCAAAAATCAAAGTTTGGTTTGGTTCAATAAGCTGACCTTGACCTCTTTCACCATATGCCAATTGGGAGGGTATAAAGAGTTCCCATTTATCTCCCTCTTTCATCATCTGAATAGCTTCAATCCAGCCGGGTATCGTCTGTTCCAGAATGAGGAATGCAAAACCGCCATGATTATCAGATGAATCAAACACTTTCCCATCTATTGATTTTCCGGTATAAGAAATCTTAATAACATCTTTTGCAGTTGGTTTTAATCCGGTTCCTATTTTTTGAACTCTATACTGAAGACCTGATTTTGTCTGAATTATTCCGGGTTTATTTTTGTTTGAATCCATAAACAACTTGCCTTTTTCAAGATTTTCAGAGGCGAGTTTATTTTGTTTTTCAATCATTTTTTGTCTGGTTTCAATTCTCCAGGCATTAAGAACAGTGGAAACTTCTTCTTTTGTAAGCAATGTAGTTGTATCTTTTCCCATCGCTTCTTTCATTCCCTGCATGAAGGATTCAAGATTTATTTCAACTTCTGATTCTCTTAGTGACTGGCCAATTTCAGTGCCAAGACCGTAGCTTACACTGTCAACTTTAACTTTAAAATCCTCTTTTGTAAACTCTTTTTTCGATTCACAGGCAGAAAGCAGCATTATTAGTGCAGCAGAACAATACAATAAATATTTCATTATAACTCCGTTAATAAATAAAAAACCTGTAATGGCAAATTACATCCTTTTAACCTGGTCAAGGCCGTAATGAGTAAGAAGCAAGTCAATTTTTTTAATCTTGTCAATCATATTCGGAATATACTCTTTCTGTTCAGCTCCTGATTTAATCAATCTGATCCACTTATAAATATCATCTTGTGCTTCTTTTAACTCTTTAGCTAATCTGAACATAGTTGTGTAATCGTCTGTAAGCATTACTTCTCCTTAAAAGAATAACCCTCAATTAAATTATTTAAAAAAATTTTTAGCCCACGTGCTAAATATCTTATTATAAATACTCAAAGTCAATCAAATATTGTTGGTTATACTATCCGAAACATTCCTGTTGTAAAAATAAGTAGGGAAATCAACTTTTCGTATTCTGGCAAACGAGGTAATTCTCTCAAAAAAATCTGAATCTTCGCTGTATGAAATATTTCGAAAACCTTCAATTTTTAGGGCGGCTTCTTTTTTTATAAAAAATGTTCCGCCTACTACACAGTTATTAAGATGTATTTGCTTTGTAAGATCATTCTTATCTTTCACAAAAGGATTACCGGAAATCTCTATTCCGCCATAAATTAAATCCAGTTCAGGTTCAGCATCAAAGATATCCATGCGGAATTTAAGGTGGTTAGCCAGGTATTTGTCATCACTTCCCAAAAATGTTATATAGTTACCTGCGGAAGCAAGTATCCCGGTGTTAAGGGTAAGCGGTAGTCTCCTGTTTTTGTGAAACAAATATCTGATGTTGGAGAATTCCAGAACAAACTTCTTAATTCTGCTGAATGTTTCATCAGTACTGCCGTCGTCACAAATAACCAGTTCCCAATCAGAATAATTCTGAGTTATTACCGAATCAATTGCGGCTGTAATATGTTCTGCCCTATTAAAAGCAGGCAGTATGATTGAAAGCTTGGGTTTATAATCAGGATATATTATCATTTTCTTAAATAGTTTCATTAAAATTAGAAAAAATTTAACTATTTTTAGCAAATATTTTCCCGGCAATATAGAAAAGGTTGAAAATATGTCATTGAAAGAGCAAAGGAAAATAATAGAAATTCTTTCCAAGTATGAAAAGAAATTCGATAAGCTTGAGAGAACGGATTTTGTTATGCTATTGAAAAGACACAGGGATGACGAGGATCTTGATAAACTTAGTATGGAGAGACTTAGGGCTCTGTACGAAAAATATTATCTTTCGAGGGCGAAAACGAATCTTGACGGACTATTCAAAAAGAGTGAGAATGAAAGTCCTTCCGAATAAATTTATATGACTTTTGAGGTTAAGTATGTCTTCTAAAATGATTCACAGAATTACTGCATTTATTGTGTTTTTAATTTCAGCATTTGTTTTTCTATCAACCGCACAGGTTACTGTTTCCTTCTGGGATTGCGGAGAGTTTATTGCTTCATCTTATCTTCTTCAGGTACCGCACCCTCCCGGAACACCATTCTTTATACTTATGGGAAAACTCTTCACTATGTTACCTTTTGGAGATAACATTGCATACAGAGTTAATGCTTTATCTGCAATTTCGAGTGCTCTTTCAGTGATGTTACTATATCTTTCTGCAGTTAAACTTATTCGGAATTTCCGGAAAAGTGATGACAATGAAGGAATGTTCAATGATATTATTACTTATCTTTCCTCGGCCATCGGGGCTTTGTCTCTTGCTTTTTCAAGTACTTTCTGGTTTAATGCCACTGAAGGCGAGGTTTATGCCTTTGCAACCTTGTTCATCGCAGCGGTTGTTTGGCTTTTGTTGGTATGGAATGAAAAAGCTGATACTGAAGACAACGAGAAATATTTACTTCTTATTTCGTATCTGATTGGATTATCATTGGGTGTACATTTAATGGCTGTACTTGCCTCGGTTTCAATTGTAATGGTAATTGTTTTCAGGAAGTATATAGATGATGACGAAATGCTTCGTAATTCATCGTTTGTTTTTCTCGGACATTCCTTGTTTTTAACTTTTATTGCATTTATCTGGTGGATGAACACCGATAGTAATGCCCCTTCTCCTGAAGAGTATCAAGCTTTTGATTCAAAATTCAAAATGGTAATGTTTTTATTAAGTGCTGTTTATGTGGTTGGATTCAGAAGATATGTTTTCAACAAAAATTCTATTTATTTGCCACTAATTCTCGGAGCTGTTGCTTTATTCGGTACTTATCCTGGAGTGGTAAAATATTTGCCTGAGTTTATTTCATCTATCGGCGGCAATAGTCTAAACACTGATATTGCTATTCTGGCTGCCATTTTGGGGTTATTGGGATTTGTAATCTACTGGACAAAAAATAAGGATTACAAAACAGCAAATCTTGTGGCCAAATGCATTCTTTTTATTATTGTCGGATTTTCATCTTATTCATTAATTATAATAAGATCTAATCAGGAAACTCCGATAAATCTAAATAGCCCTAAAACATTTCCTGAGCTTGTCTCATATCTCAATAGAGAGCAGTATGGAGATTTCCCGACATTTAAGAGACGTTTTGCAACAGAAGGACATCAGCAGGTGGTTTACGAAAACTATAGTTCGGATTTTGAATTTTTCGCAAAATACCAAATGCACGAAATGTTTAACAGATATTTTGCGTGGAACTATATAGGACGAGAGAGCTTCATCGAAAAGGCTGAAGTTGATTTTTCAAAACTATATGCAATCCCTTTTCTTGTAGGACTTTTCGGTATATATTTCCATTTCCGTAAGGATTGGAAAATGGCTTCCGCATTTATGGTTATGTTTATTCTGCTTGGCTATCTTACGGCATTCTATCAGAATCAGCAGGAACCTCAGCCAAGGGAAAGAGATTATTTTTATGTGGGTGCATTTTTTATATTTTCGATCTGGATTGCTCTCGGTATTCGAGGAATAATTAACACTGTATCGGAAAATGAACAGTATAAATCTTACCTTAAACCCTGGGCATTTGCAGTAATTCTATTAGGGATAGTTTTCATACCGGTAAGAATGTATTCTGTTAATCATTTTGAGCAAGACCGTTCAAGGAATTATGTTGCCTGGGACTATGCATATAACCTTCTTCAGAGCGTTGCTCCCAATGCTGTTCTGTTTACAAACGGAGATAATGATACTTTCCCTCTTTGGTATCTTCAAGATGTTGAAGGGGTTAGGCGCGACGTCCGAGTTGCAAATCTGAGTCTTCTTAATACTAACTGGTATATAAAACAATTAAAGAATAATGCCCCGTACGGATCAAAAGTAGTCAAAATGAATTTATCAGACCTGGAAATTGACCGTCTTCAGGCAATTCCGTGGGAGGCAAGGGAAGTCTTTTTACAAGTTAATCCCGATACACTTAGAAAACTTGGAAGCAATGATTCAGTTGCGGTTCGTACCGGAAGAATCAGCTGGAAAATGCCGCCTGCCGGACAATACGGAAATACCGGTTATGTAAGAATTCAGGATTTAGTTGTGAAAAGCATTGTGGAATCAAATAATTGGGAACGTCCGGTGTATTTTGCTACAACATGTTCAGAAGACAGTAAAATCGGGCTAAGTGAATATCTGATTCTTGAAGGTATGGCTTATAAAGTTACTCCTTTAAAAATGCAAGGAGGAAGCGAGGTAATAGATGAATCAATTATGCATACCTGCTTGTTCAAAGAACCGGAAGGCTATAGCAAGAACTACAGTCTTGGTTTTAAGTTCAGGGGGTTAAATGATCCTACAATCTTTTTTGACGATAATCACCAGCGTCTATCAATGACATACAGGAATTCATTTTTCCGTCTGGCTCTTCATTATAAATATACGAAGAAAGATGAAGCTAAAGTTGTTGAGACTCTCGACCGCATGGAGGAAAAAATTCCCCGTTCAATTATGCCAATGGATTTGCGTTTGCTTTTTGATCTTTCCCAGTTATACTATGAAGCAAAAGCAGACAGACAGTATAGAGAGCTTGCAGAGGATATAATTGAAATGGCAAGGAGCAGAGTAGCCTTAGGGAATACATCGATATATGATTATTCTAGTCCTACAAGAATTCTCATGGTTACTTATGAGAACCTTAAGGATTATAGAAGCATTGTTGATTTGCTCGAAAAACTTGCTGCAGATTATCCTGAAGATACATCTATTCGTGAGGGTATAACAAAGTATAAAGCACTTGCAGATTCTTCCGGATCAAAATAAAAATTTAGCGGTTTATGGAAGAATTATTTTTCCATAAGCCCGCTTTATAAAATATTATGAAAATACTTATTAATGCCCTATCCGGTATCGGCGATGCCCTTATGTTTACACCTGCTCTGAAGCTGCTCAGAGAAAATTCTCCTGATTCACAGGTAGATATTCTGGTTATGTATAAAGGTGCTGAGGAAATGTTTATCCGTACGGGACTTGCCGACAGGGTAATATTTCATAATTTCCTATTCTCTTCAAAAATACAATCGCTTAGATTTATTTTTTCGCTGAGGAATAAATACGATGTAAGCATAAATGTATATCCTTCTAACCGATTAGAATACAATGTAATTAATTATTTGGTTGCGGCCAAACGCAGATACGGAGTAAAATACACTCATCTTGATACAATTAATTTAGGAATTCTTAATAATATCCGGATTCGTGAAAACAACGAGCTTCATAATGTTGAAGAAAATATACGGATGGTGTCGCATCTATTAGAGAAATCACAGCTAAGGGCCGGACCCTTATTATTTCCTGTTAAACAGGAAGACCTTTCAAATGCTGAAGAAATAATAAAAAATGCCGGTTTATATAACAGAAGAATTATCGGGTTTCATGCTGGGTGTTCTACATTAAAGAATCATATAAACAGAAGATGGCCTGAACAGAACTTTGCTGAATTGGGAAGATTGTTAATCAGAAATACTGATTACAGTATTCTTCTTTTCGGCGGTACTGAAGAATTAAGTCTGAATGAAAGCATTAAAAAATCAGTAAACAGCAGCAGAATTGTCATTGCAGAGTCAAAAACACTTACAGAATCTGCCGCACTTATGAGATACTGCAGTGTGTTTGTTACAAATGATTCAGGATTAATGCATATTGCTGCTTCGCAGAGTGTGAAGATTGTTCCGCTGATAGGTCCGACAAATCAGAATTACATTTACCCATGGCAGACCAGGTTCATCGCAGCTAATCTGAATCTGGAATGTTCACCATGCTTTTATTACTCTCCAAGGCATCTTAAATGTAACAGGACCGATGTCAAGTATAAATGTATGAAAGAACTGTCTCCGGAATTAGTAATGCAGAAAATAAGTATTTTACTTCAGAACTGAAGTAAGATATGATGTGAGTGAATCAGCATCATGAAAAAGCTTTACCAATCCGTTATTTCTATTCTCAAAAACCATTCTTTCATCAATTACTTCAATAATTCTATCCCACATATTTCCAATTGCGGCAACTGGTTTATTCTGAATTATTCCTTTGTTCATATATTCAAGAAGAACCGAAAGTTCCAGAAGTGTTCCGGTTCCACCGGGAAGTATTACATAACCGGCGGCAATTCCTACAAGTTTGTCAAGTCTTTCAAAAAGTGATGAAGTCTTGATTTCTTTAGAGAGATATTTTGATACTTTAGATTTATAATAATCAACGGTTATACCTACAGCTTGACTTCCGGCATCAACTGCACCTTTCGAGGCTGCATCCATAATTCCCTGATAACCGCCGGTGCAGATATTAAAAGATTCACGTCCGAGATTATATCCAATCTGATATGCAAGCTTATATTCATAATCGCCTTCCTGTGGCAGAGAACTTCCGAAAACTGTAATGATTTTGCTCATAAACATTTCCTTAAAATTTCAAACTTATTATCGAAAGAAAATACGAAATTATGCATAATATTTTTACATATTTTATGTAGTAAAGATGAAATAAAAATATTTTATGTGCTTCCAATTACATAAAAATTTCGTAACTTAGGTTAAGAATTGCCTATAATTCTATCTTGACCATTAACAAATAACAATAACCATTTGAAAGGTGATTTATGCTTTCCAAAGATTTCATTGCATTGGAAGACAAGTATGGTGCTCATAATTACCATCCACTGCCTGTTGTATTAACCAAAGGCGAAAGAGTATATGTTTGGGATGTTGAAGGTAAAAAATATTTTGACTTTTTGTCGGCCTATTCCGCAGTGAATCAGGGACATTGCCATCCCAGGATTATTTCTGCACTTACTGCCCAGGCCTCTGAACTGACACTCACTTCACGTGCGTTCTACAGCGACAAACTTGGGGTATATGAGAAGTACATCACTGAGTATTTCGGATATGATAAGGTACTTCCTATGAATTCCGGCGCAGAAGCTGACGAAACCGCATTAAAGCTTTGCCGAAAATGGGCTTATCAAAAAAAAGGTATTTCGGATGGCAAAGCAAAGATTGTTGTTTGTAATGACAATTTTCACGGACGAACAATAACAATTATTTCAATGTCAACAGACCCGGATTCATATGGAGGATATGGTCCTTATACACCCGGATTTATAAAAATTCCTTACAATGATTTAAATGCCTTGGAAAAAGCTTTGGAAGACAACGAAGTAGCCGGATTTTTAGTTGAACCGATTCAAGGGGAAGCAGGTGTGGTTGTACCGGATGAAGGTTACCTGAGAAAAGCTTACGAAATGTGCCATTCAAAAAATGTTTTGTTTATTGCTGATGAAGTACAAACCGGACTTGCCAGAACCGGCAAATTATTGGCTTGCAGTTACGAAGATGTGAAACCGGATATACTAATACTTGGAAAAGCTCTTTCAGGGGGTGTTATGCCGATTTCTGCAGTACTTGCAGATGATGAAATTATGCTCACAATAAAACCCGGCGAACACGGATCAACTTTTGGCGGCAATCCTCTTGCCTGTGCAGTTGCAATGGCAGCCCTTGAAGTTATTAAAGATGAAAATCTTTCGGAAAATGCCGATACTCTCGGTAAATTATTCAGGCAGATGCTTTCTGAAATTGATTCTTCCATGATAGAATTAATTAGAGGAAAAGGACTTCTTAATGCAGTAGTAATAAAACCAACGAACGGTAAAACTGCCTGGGATGTCTGCTTGAGAATGAAAGAGAATGGACTTTTGGCAAAACCTACACATAACCACATAATACGATTTGCTCCGCCTTTGGTTATTTCAGAATCTGAAATAAGGCAAGCTGTAGAAATTATTAGAAAGTCTATTATTGAAGTAGAAAAATTGTGATATATTTAATACAGATTCAGCTTCATCAAGAAGCTGAATCTGTATTTTAATATTCTGATCTGAGCCAGTTATCAATTGTCATTTTTAAGAAATTAATATTTATCGGTTTTGCAATGTAATCATTCATTCCGGCAGCAAGACATTTTTCTCTGTCTTTCATACTTGAATGCGCTGTTACGGCAATTATCGGGATATTAGCACAATGTCCGTCAAGTTCTCTTATCTTCTTGGTTGCAGTTATTCCGTTCATATCGTTCATTTCAATATCCATTAAAACAAGACTGAAGGAATTTGTTTTAACTGCCTCAATCGCATCATATCCATTGGATACCGCATCTACTGAGTAGCCAATTTCACGAAGCAATTTCAGTTCAACATTCTGGCTTATAGGATTATCTTCTACTAATAAAATTCTGTACTTTGAATATATTGTTCGGGGGAGTGAAGATATGGTAACTTTTTCTTCTTCCTCGGTCTTGGGTTCTTCAGAAATAACTTCGTCAGGAGTTTCAGATAATTCCGGAGTTGACAATTCCTGGGAAGCAAGAAATTTTTTCGACAGGCTGAAAACGGTTGTAAGCGTTACAGTAGTACCTTTATCAACTTCACTTTCAATCCCGATTTCGCCGTCCATAAGAGATACAAATTCTTTACAGATCATCAATCCGAGTCCGGTTCCCTCTTCTTTTCCCCATTTTTTATCAACAAGCTGAGTAAAAGGTTTAAACAAAGAATTGATCTTATCTTTTGGAATGCCTTTTCCGGTATCCGTAACTTTTGTTTGCAACTTGATTGTTGCTTCAGTCTTCTTAATAACCGAAATATTGACTTCTATTGACCCGGACCTTGTATATTTAACAGAATTATTCAGCAAATTAACAAGAATCTGGCGGTAACGTGTTGAATCACCAATAAGGATTTGGGGAACTTCATTTTCTATTTTATAATTAAGTTGTAACCCTTTTTCTCTCGCCGCAGGCATACAGATTGAGTAAGCCTTGTCAACTTCATCTTTAAGAGCAAATTCATCTTCAAAAAGTTCCATTTTCCCGGCTTCAATCTTAGAGATATCGAGAATATTATTTATTATATCCAAAAGCGATTCAGCAGAAATCTTGGCATTTCTTGCAAAATCTCTAAGCTCTTCTTCACTCTCAAAAAGTCCGTTTTCGATAAGAGTCAGAAATCCGAGTACCGAATTCATAGGTGTCCGGATTTCATGAGACATATTAGCAATAAACCGGGTTTTTATATGGCTGGAATACTGAGCATTAATCACCTCGTTTTGTGCTTTCTGCTTTTCCTTTTTTATTTCTTCGAACTCTTTATTACGTTCTTCTTCTTCTCTAATGAATTCAGTTATGTCTTCAATACTCTCTTCATAGTAAACTTCATCATAGAGTGTTCTAAGAGATTTTCCGGAAAGTTTTACTGTGATTTCGCTTTTATCTTTTCTTTTTAATTTGATTCTGTAATTTGAGACTTTTCCGGATCGCTCATACATTAATTTAATCTCGTTTCTATCACCCGGATTAGCACAGATATCTGCTTGAAAATTCAAATCGAGTATTTCATTTTTTTTATAGCCGAGTATTTCTGCAAATCGCTGATTTCCGAAAAGAATTCTGCCGGTAGGTTCAAGTTTGAAAAGTGCAACGGGAATACTGTCGAAAGCTTCATCAGTTCCTTGTGCTTTAAACTGATGAACCGGTTTCTGATCCTTCTCCTTGAAACTGCTTATTGCGGTTTCTTTTTGAAGTTCAAGTCTGTTCAGACTAAAACTGAAAATAACTGATACGGCAATTGAGAATAATAGCACTGATCCGAAATAAATATATTCGGATGATGTATTTTCAAATAAGTTTAGTTTAAAGAAAACAAGGCCGGCTAAAGAAGCAACAATAATTCCTGCAACAATCTGATGGAAAGGTTTCCAGTTTATAAGAGCCGATGAAAGAAGAATGAAAAATGATGAAATAACAATTGCGGCAATAAAAATATCTTCTATCTGAATTGAAGCAAAAAATAGGGCGAAACTTGAATTAACCACTAACAGATAATTTAAAATTACAGTTTTATTGCTGAGGGAATTGCTGCCGGCAAAAACAATAATAAATAATGCCGTAAGCAGTGATATTATTGCTACTGTCAATAAAGGAACATTTGACATCACCTTATCCAGATTCATAGCAAAAAATCCGCCTGAAATAAGTAATACAAGAATAGAAAACAATTGAAGGCGACTTTCCCTTAAATGGGATTCACCTGATGATGTATTAGTTTGAACCGGATCGGGTGATTTAGCTTGAAATTTCAGTTTTTTATTAGTAGTAGTCACAAACAAAAATAATATAAATTAGAAAAACAGTATTTTCATAAAACAACAATAAATAAAATATTCATTTTTAAGTAAAGAATAAATTAAATTTGTGATATATTAAAACAAATAATGGGAAATATGGCAAATTTTATTTATCAAATCGATTTGTTTCTATTTTATTTAATAAATCATACAATTTCCAACAATATATTCGACAAATTTTTCGTTTTTATTACAGATGTTAAGCATTGGTATCTAATTTATTTCATTTTCTGGGCAATTTTATTCTTTAAAGGAGGCAGAAAAGGAAAAATTGCGGCGGTTTTTGCAATTTTACTAATAATTGTGTCTGATCAGGTAAGCAGCAGTTTAATCAAAAACTGGATCGGAAGAATTAGACCTTCCACGGCATTGGCGGATGCAAGAGTATTGGTTGGAACCGGCTCTTTTTCTTTCCCGTCTTCGCATGCTGTTAATAATTTTGCTATGGCTGTATATTTTTCAAGACTTTATCCTGGATATAAGACATTATTATATATTACAGCATCCTTGGTTGCTCTTTCCAGACCGTATGTGGGAGTGCATTATCCCTCTGATATTATTGGGGGAGCGCTGATAGGTGCATTAATTGGTTGGGTATTTGCTTATCTTGGCATTTTAATTGAGAACAGAGGGAATATAGTTATAAATAATGTTTTCTTTGAAAAATTGAAAGAATATTTGAACACAAAAATAAGGGTAATAAAATGAAAAAACTATTGTTGGTATTTACTGCGTTTTCGTTTTTGTTCTTAAACGCATACGCACAGACTGATGCCGAAAAAAAACAAATTGAAACATCGGTTTCATCAATCTTTGATTTTGCCTCTAAGCAAAACGCTGATGAGATTGCAAAATTTATTGTTTATCAGGGGAACGATGCTGCAAGGAATCTAAAGGATACATATAATGTAAAGCAGCCTAAAGAAATGGGAGCAGTTCAGAGATTAAGTAAAAAGGTTAAGGCTTTTCTGGATTTGAGTGAGAGTTATCAGATAACAGGGTATTCACAGAAAACCGCTCCTGAAGGAACAACCAACATTGTAGAAATAAATTTTAACAGCGGAAAACAGTCATTAAAGACAAAGTTTTCATTCCTTCAGGTTGGCGGTAAATATCTATTACTGGATATAGAATAATTATTTTTTGTTTTTAGCGAGGAAATCGATGCCTTTTTGCACAATTTCCCAGTTACCGTCT
The DNA here is from genome assembly GCA_964584325.1 of uncultured Melioribacteraceae bacterium. Lineage (GTDB taxonomy): Bacteria > Bacteroidota > Ignavibacteria > Ignavibacteriales > Melioribacteraceae > CAZOZP01. The sequence goes on along the minus strand of CAZOZP010000006.1, from coordinate 8,255 downwards.
CCTGTCTCCGTTGCAAGAAGGCCTTCGGTTACCATTTCTTCGCGTTCATTTCTCATAAGAGTAATCCAACGCTTTTCGTTATGACCGTTAAAGATTTCATGGTCCTTATCACGGAATTTGTTTTTCATATCTTTTTCAATAAAAGTAATGATATCTTTTTCAGGGGCACTTCCGCCAAGATAAATCAACGCCTTTAATATCGGAGTACGAAAAGCATACTGAGGAGTAAAATCTTCATCCGGATTTACAACATATTCATCAACTATTGACTTTTCTTCCGGTTCTGATTTTAAGTACTCGTTGTTTTCAATTATTATCTCCGGCGCTGCCGGTTGAGGATTTTCGTTTTCTACCTGAGATTCAAGGATTTTGATTAAATCCTGCTGGTTTTTTTTAATCTTAACCGATGCTTCTTCGATGGGAATGATTTGACTGATTAATCTTTGTGCTTCGATAACTGATCCATTAAGAATTTCATCTGAACTCTTCTTACGCAAGGCAGATACATAATTCTTAATTTTATCATCAATACCTTTAAAGGAATTTAATATTTCATTCCTGTGATTGTTTAATTCGCTGTTTGCCATAATCTCACCACTAATTAAAAAAACTATTTTATTATTGTGTATAATCGTTATATTAAGAATAATATTAAGTGTCTTAATAAAAAATATTTGCAACAGTTAATTTTTTTGTCAACAAAAGGAAATTATACGAAAATTGTTTCAAATCAAACTGGCGAATTCATTTGAATTACTCAGTTGATTATTGGAAATCATTATACTAAATTTGAACAAACGGGCTTAATATAAATTATTGATAAATATGCTTAAAATACTTGCAGTAATAATACTGTTATGGTCTTTGGTTGTAAGCGGACAAATTAACCCCGTACAATACAGTGGTTCTTTCTCTCTTTCGCAGAACATTTATAGTTCTGATAGAATGGGAGTATCTCAACCGGTGAGTTCGCTTAAATCACTTCTACGCGCAAATATTACGCTTTTCGGACAAATTGAACTTCCTTTTGAAATATATCTGACTACAAAACAAACAGAATTTCAGCAACCGTTTAATCAGTTTGGAGTTAGTCCTGTAATTACGGATTGGCTAAAACTGCACGCAGGCTACTTTTCAACAAGATTTTCAGATTATACATTTGGGGATTTGCGTGTATTAGGAGGTGGATTTGAACTTACTCCGGGAGATTTCAGAATCAAAGGTCTATACGGAAGAAGCAAGTCTGCTGAAAATATGGCAGGCGATAAAGGATTTCCGGGAGTATATAAACAAACTATGTATGGGATGCAGTTAGGATATGGTGAAGAAGACGGAATGTTTATAAATATGAGTCTTTTGCATACAATAGACGATACTTCATCGATATCTCTGCCTGATTCAGCAAAGCTCTCCGCTAATGAAAATATTGCAGCATCGCTGTCATTCGGAATCCCGGTTTTAGATGAACTCAAAATTGAAGGTGAAATTGCGGCTGCAGGGTTCACGAATGACCTTAAAGCAGATAAATTTGAAAAGGTAAACATCCCTGAATTTATCTTTACACCAAGAGTTTCAAGTCAGTTTGACGGCGCGGCTAAGTTGAATCTGAACATAACACCTTCAAAATACTGGAACTTAAAACTGTCCACACAATGGATTGGTCCCGGGTTTGTTACACTTGGTTATTCACAGATGCCGAATGATCTTTTTGAAATCCAAGCAGCACCGGTGGTTAGAATAATGGATAATAAATTAAATCTAAGATCGTCAGTCGGAATTCGCTACAATAATCTAAGAGGAAATAAGCTATCTACATCCAAGAGATTTACCGGAAGTTTTGGGGCTGATTATCAAATAACCGATATGGCGGGAATTAATTTTCAGTACAGTAATAATCAAATTCGCTCTGCACACATCCGCGATTCAATAAAAGTAAAAAACGTTTTTAATTATTTATCGATATCTCCAAGATACAGTTTCAAATCAGGTAACAGCTTAAATCATCTGAATGCTTCCTATACTCTTAATAATACAGCGGATTATAATCCAAAGTATTATTCACAGAACAAGGCAACCGTAAATACCGTAAATATTTCTCATTCAATAATACTTCCTTCAACTTTGGCATTTTCTACAAGCATAATGAACAGTTCGGCTAAAGTATCATCAATGAAAACAAATATTTTCAATTTGTCTGAGAATGTTTCACACGGATTTTTCGACGGACTCCTTCATCTTTCTTTAACAGCCGGCATAAACTTCATTAATACAACTTCACATTCATCTCAGTATGTTTTTGGATTATCAGCATCATACAGCTTGATTGAATGGGGAAGTTTCAGCTTAAATCTCACAAACAATTCATATACCGGAGATGACGATCTGACACCCGGATATAAAGAATTGTTTGGAGCACTTCAATACAATATTTCATTCTGAGACATAAATAGGAATTGAATTCTCTTAAATCAAACCGATTGAGTATTGCACTGTGTCAAAGAATATTGACAGTATAGATTGCTTAAATTCAAAAAAAAAAAAAATTCTTCGATAATATATTTGTTTAGATAAGTTTTTCTTAATAAAATAACAAGACAATGTAGTCTTCAACTGGCATAATAATTGTAATTTTATCAAAAAAGGGATAAAGATATGGGAATGGGTCAAATGATGTTGACAATAGGAGCGCTTCTGCTTTTGTCAACTGTTCTGTTGAGAATAAATACAGGAAATCTTAATGCAAGTGCCAATATTTTGGAAAACAAAGTTGAATTGCTTACAATTGCTTATGCAGAATCTATAATGAATGATGCCATTGAAACTGCATTTGATAATAACACAACAGCTCCATCTCTGACACTAGGAAAGGAAAAAGGGGAAGGTCCGGATGAATTTGATGATTTCGATGATTTTATAAGTACTAATAAAATAATTGATTACAGAATTGAACCTGATAATCCTTCCACTATTAGGATAAAGCAAAATATTAAAGTAGTGTATGTTAATCCTATTTTTTCAAGTGGGACTCTAAAATGGGAGGCTGCCGGTAGTGGTATCATAACAAACTTTAAGCAAATGACAATCACATTAGAGGATCCGAATTCTGAGGAAAATAAAAAATTGTTTAAGAATAAATACACTTATAATTTAGTAATGGCCAATGTCCAATAAATTCAGGGTTAAAGAGATATGGGTTTTTCAACTATAATAGATATACTAGGTTCTTCGATAATTGGAGGAATGTTATTGGTTCTTCTTTTTACAACAGTTGAAAGTTCAACCAAAAACCAGTATTTTTTTTCCGGTGAGGTGCGTACACAGGCTGCTATGATTGCTGTGACTGAGATTCTGGATTTTGATTTTAAGAGAATAGGTTATTGTGCTGATCTTAGTGTGGTGAGATTAAGGGAATCAGAAAATAATATTGAAGAGGCAACCCCTAATACTATTAGATTCGTGACAGACTTACCTGTTACAGTTGATAGTATAGCAGGTGATAAAATTCTTGACCGGATCAGATATTTTACGGCACCTGTTCCGAAGGGAACTTACCCAAATGATAGCCTTATATATCTTTACAGGCAAATTAATAATCAAACACCTGAACTAATGGATATCGGGCTGGTTAAATTAGAATTCAGGTATTTTGATGGTAACGGTAATTTAATGGGTTTTCCAATTAATACTAAAACCAGGCTCACGGACATTAGAAAGATTGAAGTAAACCTAAAATTCGAAGATCCTTATCCGTATGATTATAGTGCAACGAAGGATAATAATAGAGCAGATGTTGTTGCAACATCATATTGGCGACAACTTAAAATAAATTTTTAGATAATTTAGCGAGGATGCAATGGGTGGCAAGGCAAGTATTTTATTAGTTTTGGCATTTTCAACCATCTTTCTTGTTGTAGGATTTAATATTGCCAGATTTTCAGTGGATTCTACAGGGAATGTTGTTGATTATCAAACTAAAACTGAATTGAACGCATATGTAAAAAGTATTAATCAATATGCATTGCAACAAGTTATCAATGCATTAAATACTCAGAATTTTCAGGCTAATAAAACGGGTACATTTAAAGCTAAGTTTATGAACTATGATTTTGATGTGCAAACTGTACAAGAGATTCACCCGTCAGTTGGAGTTGTTTTCAGAATTAAAACTGCAGTTAAAGGTGAGAATTATTCGTACAAATATAATAAATCCACTGATATCTTTATTCGAAGAAGAAATTTGCAGGATTATGCTTATTTTTCATCAAATGAAGGCGGAAATATTTGGTTTACCACCGGGGATGTGATTACGGGTAAGTTTTATGTTAACGATGTGTTAAGAGTAAAAGGTAAACCTGTATTTTATGAAGAAGTTGCGCATAAGGGAACAGTCAGTTATTATGATAATACAACAAACCCTGATTTTAAGAAAGGGCATGTGCAGAAAGAAATTCAATTTCCTGAGGTACAGAATATTACTCAGTTTCAGGCTAAAGCTAATTCCGGCGGACTTCTTATCAAAAATCAGCCAAACGTCTATATAAGATTTGAAAATGAAAAGGTTCGAATCAAGTATTCATCATCAACTTCCTGGACTCATTCATCAGTCATAGTTAAGAATATTTCCGAAATAGCACCCAACGGATGTATTTTTGCTGAAAAGGCGGCTGTTTATGTGGAAGGAAAAGTAAAAGGGAATGTATCTTTAGGTGCTTCCGGTACAAACACAAATTCGCAGGGTACAATATTCATTAGTGATAATCTCACCTACGCAGATTCAGCAAACTTTTATCTTAATCCGAATTCTTCAAATAAAAATGCTCTCGGGTTAATTGCCGAACAAGATGTATATATTCAGGATAATACAGCAAACCGATCCGGCGACATTGATATTCATGCTATGATTTATGCGCAAAAGGGTGGATTTGGGGTTCAGAATTATTCATCTTTTCCT
>CAZOZP010000006.1:0-3294 GCA_964584325.1 uncultured Melioribacteraceae bacterium | reverse complement strand
TAAGTGAGCGTTTGGGAGAATATTATTAGTCCATACAAGTCACTTCTTATTTCTAGAGGTGACTTTTATTTTTGAAGAAAAAAGTAATTTTTTTACAGAACATTAAGGTGATGAAATGTTGGTAAAATTAAATTAAGAGGCGGCATAATCCAGAATATCAGGCGTGCTGTTGGTCAGCTTTCCGGAACATCAGATATTTTGGGATATTTCAAAGATTATGTTTATGATACAAGAATGAAAGATGCAATTCAATTACCATTTTTCCCGGTTCTAAATTCATATTCAAGTTTTGCCAGAAATGAAGGTATGGTAAAAACATTGAAATAATTATATAGTTTACTGCCCCGGTTACCGTCAATGCAAGTATTCCGGGGCAGTATTTTTTACTTCAGAATAGTCAGCTTTTTAGATAAATGTTTCCCATTATGTGCAATTTGATATATATATATCCCGCTTGCCAAGCCTTCCAAGTTGATTCTAATTTTATGATTACCGAGCTGTTTCATTCCTTCAAATTTTCGAAAAACTTCTTGCCTCAGCATATTGAATATTTTGAGTTCAACATCTCCGCTCTCGGGAATCGAAAACTCAATAATTGTTGATGGATTAAACCCAAATTTGTCATTACTTTCTACCTCAATGACAAATTTGGGTTTAATACTGATTGTACATCAAGGTTTAACATAAAACATTTATTTTTTTTAAACAATATAGTTATTGTATATAATTTATGAAAATGAAATAACTAATTTTGGTTACAACCGATAATGAAGAACTTATATAATACATCAGCGTCTTAATATGCACAAATTAAAAGATATCGGAGACTGATATGGGTAAAAAAATAACTTCCCGGATCAAATCTTTTGCTTCAAAGACAGAGAAAAATGTTTTAGCCTATATGCCGGAATTTTTTGCCGGAGCTGCAATTTCGGTTTTTATGGTAGCTATCTTTATGTACGATTATGTTGTTACAGGTCTCGGAGCGGTAATTGATTTCCTTTTTGCATTAACTGTAATTGCTGTTTTGACAGTTGCTTCCTGGTACTTAGGTAAACTTTTGGGATATATTATTAATAGAATACCGATTAAGGTGTTTGGTTTTGCTGCCGTTATTTTCGGCCTGATGTTTCTTATCAGGCTTGATGCTGCGGGATATATACTGGTTTTAATAGGCGGACTTGCAGGATTATCTTTTGCTCTTGTAAAAAAACACGGATTTAAGAAATGGTATTCTATCGTGGTTCCTATAGTTGCCTTTTTAGTAATTATTTTTTGTGTTATTGAGGTTTTCTCTGACGGGGATAAAGATTATGTTAATTTTATTAATGGATTTTATTCAACAAAAACTCCGTCAGGTCTGGCTGATCCGTCATTAACCGGAAAATTTAAAGTTAAATATCTTACATACGGCAGCGGGTGGGATAAGCAAAGGCTTGAATATAATAAGCCTTCCATAATTACGCCTGTATATGATGCTTCATCATTCCTGAATCCGTCAGGAATTCCGGGAACCATAAGGCAATGGTATTGGGGATTCAACTCAAAAAAATATCCTTTGAACGCAAGAGTCTGGTATCCTGAAGGAAATGGCACTTTCCCTCTTCTGCTGATTGTTCATGGTAATCATACAATGAATGAATTTTCGGATGACGGTTATGAATACCTTGGCAAACTTCTGGCTTCAAGAGGAATAATAACAGTTTCAGTGGATCAGAATTTCCTAAACGGATCCTGGTTAGATGATTTCGGACAATCTGAAAATATCGTGAGGGGCTTGATACTTCTTGAACATCTTAAAAATTGGAGGAAGTGGAATTCGGAGCAGTCTAATGTGTTTTTCGGGAAAGTTGATACTTCAAACATATTTCTTGCCGGGCACTCCAGAGGCGGTCAGGCAGTTGCAATAGCCGCAGCTATGAATAAGCTTCCGCGATATCATACCGATTCAAAGATCGAATTTAATTACGGATTTAATATAAAAGGAATAATTCAGATTGCTCCGAATGATCCGTATGAGCCGACAAAAGGTAATCCGCTCAAATTACAGGATATAAATTACCTCCTGATTCAGGGCGGCCATGATGCTGATGTATTTACGCCAATGGGTAACAGAGTCTATAACAGACTTGCTTTGAGCGATACTTCCAACTGTTTTAAAGCATTTATATATTCCTACAGATCAAACCATGGGCAATTTAATACAAGCTGGGGAAAGTACGATTTCGGTTACCCCAAGACCAGGCTATTAAATGTTCAGTCGATTCTGGATGCCGAAGAGCAGAGGAAAATTGCAAAAGTTTATATATCGGCTTTTATTGAAACCTTAGCCGGAACCGGCAACGACTATAAAAATATTTTCAGAGATTTCAGGTATGCACTTAATTGGCTGCCGAAGGATTATTATGTTTCGCAATACAAAGATTCACAGAGCATCAATATAGCCGATTATGAAGAGGACCTTGATGTAACGAAATCTGAGAAGGCGGAGATTGAAGGAAAATATCTAACTGCCTGGAGTGAAAACGGGCAAACAATGAGAGATAACTGGAATTCAGGTTTCGCAAATAATGTTGTATATATCGGCTGGAATAGAAATGATACTGCAATAACAAAAGGAACTCCTGAATATTCATTTGATTGGACAAACAATTCCGGCATATCAAAAAACCGGATTCTGAGTTTTTGTCTGGCAAATAACCGCGATAACGGAGATAAGGTACCTGAATTTACACTGAGGCTTATGCTAAACAACGGTAAAACGGTTGACTTGCTCATGTCGGAAATCGGGAAAATTAATCCGCCTCTGAAAGTAAAACTTTACAAATGGAGTCTGCTTAATGAGATGGGCACAACTTCAAGAGAGTATGAAAATATGATGCAAAAATATTACATTACTCCTGAACTTCTTGCAGGCAAAACAGGTTTACTGAATAATGAGATAGCCGGACTAAGTTTGATTTTCGATAAAACTGAAGAAGGAGAAGTAATGATTGATAATTTAAGCTTTGAACAAATGTAGAAGTTGGTTTTTCGAAAATACTCTGCAGGTACTTAGGTCGTTAGCTTGAATTCTCTCGATGCAATTGTGGGCGATTTCAGAATTAAATTACAGCCAATCAATAGCCCCGGTTTCACCGAGGGCTATTGTAATTAAAGCCTTTCATACTTCATTCAAGATTACAAATAATAAGAACGTAAGGCCAGGCTTCCTGATTCCGGAGGAATCAAATATGCACAGCCCCCGATGCAATCGGGGGTGGCTGGAGAAAGAACAGCTGCAGAGCAGCGCAA
>CAZOZP010000005.1:0-75970 GCA_964584325.1 uncultured Melioribacteraceae bacterium | reverse complement strand
TCCACTTCGTTTCAACCTCCGTCCACTTCGTTTCAACCTCCGTCCACTTCGTTCCGACATCCAGCCACTTCGTTCCGACATCCAGCCACTTCGTTCCGACATCCGTCCACTTCGTTCCGACATCCAGCCACTTTTGTCTGAACTGTGATTTGTATGATTTTTTTGATTAAAATGATTTATTAGATTTAATTTTTAATTGTTACTAAGATTCTGCACTTAGGTCGCTGATTTGGGTTTAAGTGGGGGTATTTTTCTATTAACGTTGCGCTGCTCTGCAGCTGTTCTTTCTCCAGCCACCCCCGATTGCATCGAGGGCTATGCATATTTGATCCCTCCGGGATCGAGAAGCCTGAAATGCTTTAAGATTTCTCCTTCGTGCCTCGTATGTTTATATAAAGAGAAAAAAGAATTATTTTAGTTCCTTGAAAAAATGGCTTAAGCAATGGTAGAGCGGTTCGTGGCAAGGTACATTTATATGATATCGTCACTAAGAGATTCCTCACCATTGCTGAAAGCTTCTTTAAGACTGAACAGTACTTAGGGATTCCACCAGATGGAAATCCCGCATAAAACTACGAGAGAAGTTTCCCGGAAGCAGCAGCCTTTTTTTTGTATTTATTATTTATTTAATCAGGTGAATATATGAAAATCATTAAACAAGTAGCAGGATGCGATATCGCAAAGGATACTATCACTTTTTGTTTTGGGACTATAACTGATGATCAGGAAACGCAAATATTAAGACCTGTCACAGTGGATAATAATCAAAACGGATTTGCCGAAATCATTCGCTTTGTAAAGAAGGCAAAAGTATCTCAGGATATCCCATTGTGTTTTGTTATGGAAGCTACAGGCGTTTATTATGAGAAATTCGCTTATTTCCTGGCAAAAAAACATCTAAAAATCGCAGTGATTCTGCCTAATAAAATTAAGCATTATGCGCGAACACTCACTATTAAATCTAAGACTGACAATCTGGATGCTGAGATAATCACAAGATTTGGCCTTGAGAGAAAACAGGAACTATGGACTATGCCCTTAAAGCTAATGAAACAACTTAAATCTCTTACAAGAGAATACCGGTCAATTAAAATTTTTATTACACAGCTTACTAATCAGCTTCACGCATTGAAGTATTCACATAATCCTTTAGAACAGACAATTAGCAGAAACAAGAAAATGGTAGCTCTCTTAGAGAAGAATTGCAAAGAAATTGAAAAGCAGATTGATGCTCTCTTAAAAAGTGATGATTATCTCAATAAAATAATTAAAAATATTGAAAAAGTAGAAGGTCTTGGCAGAATGACGATAGTAGCCGTAATTGCTGAAACCGATGGATTTGCTCTATTTGTAAATACCAAACAGCTTACCAGCTATGCTGGTTTTGATATCGTACATAACGAATCCGGACAGAAAAAAGGTAAATCATCGATTTCAAAGAAAGGCAATAAATATATCCGAAGTGCCCTTTTTATGCCTGCATTGGCCGCCTGCAGATACAATAAGAAATTGAAAGAAGTATATACAAGGTTGGTCGGGAATAATAAATTAAAACGTGTAGCTCAGATTGCAGTAGCCAGGAAACTTCTAATTCTTATTTATACATTATTTAAGAAAAATATAGAATATATTCCTAATTATAACCCGGCTTTAGTCTAAAACATACGATATGTTTTAGACTAAAGCCACGGATTATGCAGATTGATTTTGGGAAGATTTTCCTTGGATGAGACTTGACATTTAACACAGTACCTTGGTGGTAAATATCTTAAACTCCCCCAACTCTGTTACTTGTCACGCGTTACGCTTCACCATTTTAACAGCGGTTTGACCGGAAATTATGTTCTTTAATCCCCTCTAAACCCTGTTCGGAATAATTATTCATAATGAGTCCACATTCTGATAACTTTTATGGTTTTAATTTCATCATAAACCTGATAAATAATTCTGTGCTGAATATTTATTCTTCTTGAATAGGCCCCGGATAGATCGCCGACTAATTTTTCATAAGGAGGATATTTCTCAAAAGGATCTTTTTCTAAAATATCCAGAATTGAAATTGTTTTTTCTTTTAAGCCGGCGGATAATAATTTCTTTGCATCTTTTTGTGCTTGTTTTGTATAAACAATTTTCCATTTTCCCATAATCAGCTTATTACCAATTCAATTTATCTGAACATTTATCAATCGGAGTTTCCATGCCTTTTTGGATTGATTCGGCCATATCGGGAATTGACAAAAGATAAATTGTCTCCTGAATTGATTTCCAATCTTCTTCTGATACCAAAACAGCATTTTTCCTTTTACCTGATATATGAATCGGTTCACTGGAAATTGCAGCTTCATCTATAAGTTTATATAAATTTGCTCTTGCTTCAGTAGCTGATATTACTCTCATCTTATAGTCTCTGAATATATTTTATTGTCTGCTCAAACGTACGCTATTGTGTACGCATAGTCAAGGCATTTTTTTTCGCACCTTAAGGTGCTGATGCTTTCTCTCTTTTCAATTGTTACTAAGATTTCAGCACTTAGGTTGCTGATTTCGGTTTATGTGGAATTATGCTCTTTAATCCTGTTAATCATTTAATCACAAAAATCAGAGTTCAGATTATTTCATCCCCTGGGGATTTAAGATTTCTCCTTTGTACCTTCGTGCCTTGGTGGTAAATATCTTAATTTTCCCAACTTTGTTAGCGTTACTCTGTTACCCTGCACTACCTGTCACTTAATACAATCGTTGAATAAGGCGGAAGTATTATTTTACCGTTATCCTGAATCATTTCACTGTGCGAACTGAATATCGTATTCTTAAACGAACTGTAATCAGAAGGAATTATCCATTCGGATTGGTCCTCTGAAACATTATGTATTACAAGCAAATCATCATTTTCGTTTGAGCGAAGGAAAACACATAATTCGTCTTCTTCTGTCATTATTTCCTGTATGCCGCCGTAAAATAAAACCGGATTGGCATTCCTCACAGCAATTAAAGCAAGATAATGATTGTAAACGGAAGATTTGTCTTTAGCCTGAATTGTTAGGGGGTCAACTGAAATATTATATTTCGGCTCCATCCATTTGGTTCTGCATTTGTCATTATCTTTTATATCCCACAGAAATGGCTCCCTTATGTGAAGATCAGGTTTTTCGCCGGGCAAGCCTAGTTCTTCGCCATAATAAATGTATGGAGAACCTGGCATTGTTAATAAAAGAGATGCAGCAAGTTTAATTTTTTCCCTGCTGTTCTTCAGAACACTTGCAGTTCGTTTAATGTCATGGTTTGTGAGAAATGTTGCGTCTATATATTCAGGATCAATGCTTTTGTAAATTTCTTCAATCCGACTGTATGCACTAACAAGCCCTTTAGTATCTTCGTTTTTCAGTGCATCAAGTATCTTACCGCTTAATTCAAAATTAAACACTGTTGATAATCCCTGAAGATAAGGAGCCGCACTTTTGTAATCAGACCAGACTTCCCCTACTAAATAAACATCTTCCTTTGATTTTTTCATTTCCGTGTAAAAGTCTTTCCACCAGGCGTAATTGTCTTCTTTTCTGTAATCGGGATAAATATGTTTTGCTGCATCCAAACGAAAACCGTCAACATTTACATCTTCAAGCCAGAAACGGCCTATTTTGAATACTTCATCCCGCAATTCCGGATTATCATAATTAAGATCGGGCATACCTCCGCCGAAATGAGTAAAATACTGCTCCGGATAATTATCAACCGAATTCCATTTTCTGCGGTTATCGGTATCCGGACCAACTTCAATTTTGAAATTACTTTTCTGTATGTCATCCGGATTCATCCAGACGTAGTAATTAAAGTATTTACTGTTTTTATCCTTTAAGGCTTCCTGAAACCAGGGATGCTGTCTGCTGCTGTGATTTATTACTAAATCTATTATAACTTTTATGTCTCTTTTATGAGATTCCGCAACAAATTCCCTGAAATCTTCAAGGGTGCCGTAATCGGGGTGAATTCCGTAATAATCTGTTACATCATATTTATGATATGAAGGGGAAGGATTAATGGGCATTAACCAAATTGCTTTAGCCCCAAGACCGGCTATGTAGTCAAGCTTTGATGTCATTCCCTTAATATCGCCTATCCCGTCTCCGTTTGAATCGCAAAATGACTGCACAAAGATTTCATAAGTGATTGTGTTTCTCCATTTCTCTGAAACTTTTCCTCCGAAGGAAAAAGAAGAATTTATGAGAAATAGAATGATATAAGTCATAATAGAGTTTTTCATAGCAAGCTAACCGGAATTATTAATGGCTTAAAAATAATAATGTTCAGTTAATAATGAAACATTATTCGTATTCGATTAAGATTATTTCGGCGGCGGATATTTCGTGTTTCCAACTAATTCTGACAAATCCACGTTTTTCCAATCAAAATTTTCCACGGTTTTCATTTTTTGTCCCAGGTATTCGGAATGACAATATAAACCGGTAACCGGCCTATTCCTGAGATACTCGTCCGCAAGCGATGAAAACCTCCCGACAATAGGGTTCGACATTCCGGCTTCAATACACTCGAAACCCAGGGCACCGGAAAACAATACTTTCAGCGCCATATCACTAAACTGGAAAAAATGCCATGGCCTTTCGTGCGATGAGAAGGAAAAATGTGTTTCAATAAAGACAATTCCCCCTATCTTCAGCATTTTTGCAATTTCTTCTGCTACAATCCAAGGCATGGCGAAATGCTCAAAACAGGCGCTTGAAAATATTATATCGAATTTTTCGCCGGACTCAAAATAGGAGGATAATTTGTGTGCATCGCCGGTTACATCAACATTATTTCCGGGATAATAATCAAATCCGACATACTCCGCATTCGAAAATCCTTCGCGCGCATTAGATTTCCCCGTTACTTCCCTGCTGCCTATTTCAAGCACTCTAATCCCGGATTTATTCCCGATTTCAATAAGAAACTTCAGCCAATTCAAATGACTTACCCTTTGGCTTAATGGTACATCGGATGAAAGATAAAGCTTATCCTGCGAAGTATCAGATAAATTAATTTGAATACTCATTCTTAATCCGTTAATTTATTAAAGATCAAATCCTCAATTCCCCAGCCGATTCCTTTTGGTACTTCAAGCATTCCGTCTTTATATTTCGGATGAGTTGCAACATCTTCTTTAAAATACGGCGATTGTGAAATATGATCTCCCGGCAAATTTATTTCTTTTCTGGAACTGAAGTGTACATTTGCAGTTTTACCTAATGCAGATTCAAACATTCCGCCGCACCAGGCAGAGATACCGTTTTCTCCGCAAATTTTTGCTATTCTGATTGCTTCCAGATATCCTCCAACCCTAGGAGGCTTGATGTTTATTATCAGTTTATCTGTTGAAGAATACTCTTGCCATAATTCAACTGCCTGTCTGGCGTGCATAGCACTCAAAATACTTTCATCCAGACAAACCGGAGTTTTAAGGAATGCCAGTTTTACTGCATGATCATATATATCTTCATTACTACCCGGTTGTTCTATCATCATAAGATTAAAGTTGTCAAATTCCTTCAGAATATCCAGATGCTTTTTATCAAAAAGGTTATAGGCCGAATTCGCATCCGCCATAAGTTTAATCTCAGGATATTTTTTTCTGATAGCTTCAAGATAACTTAAATCGCGTCCGGGTTTAACTTTAATTTTTATTCTTGCCGCTTTAAGTACTTCCACAGCTTTCTCAACTTTGCGGAGAAGTATTTCCGGAGTTTCTTCTAATCCCACAGATGTTCCTGTTTCCACAAACAGTTTATTACCTCCGAAAAGTGAAGCAACAGACTTTTGATTCAGCTTTGCTATTGCATCCCAATAAGCGCCTTCTATTCCGGCCTTAGCAATATTATTCCCTTTTATCTTTCCATAGGAAGAAATAAATGAAAATATATCTGTATAAGGAATTTTAGCGGCAACTTTATCTGATTCCCAATCCGGCATAAACTCACATCCGGCAGGCATACTTTTATTCGTAATCAAACTGCTGATGTACATAAGTGTTATGGATGTACTCCTATGGCACTCAGAATTGTACCAGGGGGCAGTAAGAGGTGAGCACTCTCCAAAGCCTGTTACCTTTTCTCCGGTTGAAGTACGGAAAGTAATTTCAGGATAAAACTTTACCAAAAACTTAAATCTTCCGAATGATGATTCAAAAGGAGTGCAAAGCTCCAATTCCCGCACGTGAATTAATATCTTTTCTATAAAGAGTGGTTCTGTTTCACTCGTTATATTTAGTTCTGAGAAATCCATTATTCCCTCAGCATTTAATTTACTCAGAAAGCTTACTGTTTTGAGTTTCTGCAAATTAATCCTGCAATTCTTTCCGCACCGTGTCCGTCTATGAATTCGGCCGCATTCGCTGATATTTCAGCAATTCTTTCCTTGTCTTCAAGCAGACTTTCGATAATTGCCCTAACTGCCCCCTGCACTTTCAACAATCCGGCGGCATTTACACATAAATTCTTTTCGTCCAGATGTTTAATTATCTTTAAGTCAGATTCTTTAAATGAATCATAAATTACTGCAGGTACGCCAAGGTGCATCAGTTCATAAACCGTAACTCCAAATACAGTAACAGCAACCTCGCACGATTTATAGTAATCTGCAATTGAAGGCGGATTAACCACTAAATCAGATTCACCGAATCCTGCTTCCTTCAGCAATTGTTCATATTTTCTTTCATCGGCTAACGGACCGGCGATAAATGTTATTCCATTATTCTTTATTGCAGAAAGTTCTTTCAGTAATTCAGGTGAAGGCAGCGAACTGCCGCCTGAAAGAACCAGAATCCCCTTCCTTTCCGGTCTTACATCATATTTGGCATAGCGGATATCATTTTTGATTATGATATATTCTTTCCCGAAACTAATACCCGGCTCATTTTCTTTCCCGGAATTTTCACTTAAGATTACTGAAGGAATTACCGCAATAAGATCTCCGGTAATATCCCCGGGTATTAAATCAATCAGAGTTACAGGAAGATTCAGATCAATGAGAAAGTTTTCAATTTCCTTGTAGTATTCTCTTTTTACATCAACCGCAATTCCGGAAAATCTTGAAAAATCCAGGCTTCCGGCCGGAAAAGATGATAGAGTGCCTGCATCTGCCAAAATGTATTTTATTCCGTTCTGCTTTAGTATTTTCTCGGATTTCTCGTTTTTATTCACAATAAAAAGAACATTAGCGGCGCAGGATTCTTTCATAGCCGAGGCAATTGTTATGGATCTTATTAAATGCCCCATTCCGGTTTTTTCATCAGCATGAGTTATAAAAAGATAACCGGCCGATTTCTCATTTATTTTTTTTTGATGAACGTGAGCGTTTATTTCTTTAAGCTCAGGTTTTCTGTCTATCAATTCAGTAACTTCCTTAAGGCTTATATATCTGTCTTTTCCACCTAGCTCAATAAAAACTCTGTTCATAAACTCTAAATCAGCTGCCGTATCAACCGAGATACGGAAATCCTTTCTCCGGAATGCAGGGTCAGGAATTATAACTGCTTTTATGAACATACCCGGAATTTCCTTCAATATTGATCCGGGGTGTTCCCTGTGGACAGGGCTTACGGAAAGTTCACTGATTTTCTTCCACAAATCAGCGGTAAAAAACTCGATACCTTCGTGCAGGCTTTTATAATTCTCTATATCGGGTTTCACATAATCGCATTTGCCCTGCATAAGCAAACTTAAACCTGCTTCCATAAATTCAGGATCGGCAAGAGGACAGTCGCCGCTTACGGTAAGTACAAATTCAGCATTATAATAAACTGCCGCCGCGGCTATTCTGCCTGTTACATTATTTACATCATTATGGAAAAAAGTCTCTACCCCAAATTGCTTTAAGTAATCGGCAAGTTCTTTATTTTCTTCTTCAGGACCTGTGGCAAGTATAATTTTGTCTATTTCCGAAACTTTCTTAATTCTTTCAAGAGTACGATATATTAGTGGTTTTCCTGCAATTTCCTTCAATTGTTTTTTTGGAAGTCTGCTTGATGTAAGCCGAGCAATAATCACTGCCAGAGTCCGGATCTGTTCCATCAGTAAACCTCACGCTTTGATTTAAATGGCCTTAGACCATCTGATGGATCGGCTCGCCATATTCTATCCGGCGACTCTGATTCAGAAGGATTAATTTCTCCTGTACCGTCAGCAAGAAACCCGTCATTAATATCGTTAATTACTTTTTTAATTTGTTCAGGCATCCAGCAATGTCCACCTGAATATTCAGCTCCTTTCCCGTCTATGTCAAGATGAAACTCAATCATTTCTGCGCCGTAGGTAAATACAGACCGGTAAATAACACCGGGATTAACAGAATGATCTGAAAGGCCGACCTTAACAGAAAACATATCTTTTCCGATCTTTTGAGCCATTGACCACAATGTATTTATTCCTTTCAGATTCACATCCTTAACGGGTGTAGGATATGCGCTGTTGCAATGAAGCAAAGTTATATCGGTTATTCCTTTTTTCATACAAAATGATAGAGTACGCTCTACTTCTGCCGCTGTTGCCATTCCGTCTGAAAACACAAGAGGCAGTTTTGTTTCTGCAATTTTTTCAAACAAATCAAGCCACATCAATTCATAAGAGGCAACCTTATAAAAATCAATATATGGTTTAAGAAAATCTACGGCATCAAGATAGAAGGGAGTGCAGCCGAATTTCAGGCCCGCTTTTTTTGAATATTCGGAAAGCTTTGGGATATAATCTTCCGGCAGTTCCCATTCTTTCCTCTTTCTGTGTTTTTCGCTTTTTACAAGTATCTCCGGAGCAAATAATTCTTCCAGTCTGAAAAGCTGAAACTTCACCGATGTACAGCCGCATTCCGCTGCGGTATCTATAAATTTCAGGCATCTGTCAAAATCCTTATTATGATTACTGGAAACCTCGGCAACAAAATCAACTTTCATTATTTCTCCTTCACATATTAGGAAATATAGGCTGCGGCACTATTAGCACAATTCTCGCCGTCAATTGCGGCAGAAACAATTCCTCCGGCATATCCGGCTCCCTCACCTGCAGGAAATAAGCCCATAAGACCCGGATGCATAAAAGTTTCTCCGTTCCTGGGTATTCTTATCGGTGAACTGGTTCTGGTTTCGGGTGCCAGCATTTGTGCTTCTGAGGAGGCAAAACCTGTCATCTTTTTATCAAAAACATTAAGACCTTCTTTAAGTCGCGAAACAATTCCCTTTGGCAACAATTCATCAAGCCTTGCCGTTACTATTCCGGGAATGTAGGATGTATCATTCAGTTTTGAAGTGAGCTTTCCTTTAAGAAAATCATCTGCCCTTTGCGAAGGAGCTTTTTGCGTGCCTCCTGAAAATGTAAAGCAGTCTTTTTCTATTTGCTTCTGAAATTCCAATCCCGCAAAAACTCCGTATCCGGAAAAACCCTCAAGATCTTCCGGCTTAACCTCAACAACGATTCCGGCGTTTGCATAAGGCGAATTTCTTTTTGAAACTGACATACCGTTAAGTACAAGTTCTCCGGGGGCTGTGGAAGCCGGAACAATAATTCCGCCCGGACACATACAGAAGGAATAAACCCCTCTTCCCGCAGCCTGATGATTAAGGCTGTAACTTGCAGCAGGAAGATTTATGTGTCTTACTTTGCTTTTATACTGAATGAAATCAATAAGAGGCTGAGGATGTTCAATGCGCACTCCCACAGCAAAAGCCTTGGCTTCGAGTCTTATTTTTTCTTCATTCAGCATATAATAGATATCTCTGGCAGAGTGTCCGGTTGCAAGTATTACCGCATCCCCTAAGAATTCCTTTTCATTATTTACAATAACCCCGGTGATCTTATTATTCGATTTTATCAGACTTGTAACCTTTGAATCGAATAAATATTCGCCGCCGCAATTCAGTATTGTTTCTCTTATACTGCTTACAATTTTCGGTAGTTTGTTTGAACCTATATGAGGGTGTGCATCAACAAGAATATCTTCGGAAGCACCGTGATAATTAAGGATTGAAAGAATCCTCCCGACATCTCCTCTTTTTGTTGATCTGGTATAGAGCTTTCCATCTGAATAAGTCCCGGCCCCGCCTTCTCCGAAACAATAATTTGATTCTGAAGAAATCAGGCCTTCCTGCTGAATTGCCCTTAAATCTCTGCGTCTTTCCCGTACATCTTTTCCTCTTTCAAGAATTACCGGTTTAATTCCCAGTTCAATGAGCCTGAGTGCCGCGAACATTCCCGCCGGACCGCTGCCGACTATAATTACCTTTCTTGACGATTCAGCAGGTTTATAAACAGGAATAAATTTATTAACGGTAACCGGCTCGCCGCAATACACTCTGTATCTTTCTCTGAAAACCGGATATCTGCTTCTGGCATCAACTGATCGTTTCAGGAGAACAAATCCGGTAATTTCATCTTGCGGAATATTAAACTCAGCAGAAAGCAAATGCAGAATATTTTCTTTTTTTCCGATATCAGCCGGATTTATTGCAATTTCTTTTTCTAAAATCAAATAACACCTTCCGGTTAAAATGCGCTCTTAATCAATCCGCCGTCAATATGCACAGTTGTTCCATTAATAAACGAGGCTTGCTCGGATGCAAGAAAAACAACCATAGCCGCTATTTCATCCGGTCTGGCTAATCTTTTTGCGGGAATTTCACTTGCAAGCAACGCCAGTATATGTTCGTGTGAATCTTCGGAACGTTTTGCTCTTTCCACTGCAAGTTCATAGAGCCTTGAAGTAAGGGTATAACCGGGAGCAACATTATTGACAGTTATATTATACTTCCCTATTTCGTTGCTTAAGGTCTTTGCAAAAGATGTAACTGCGCTGCGCATTGCATTCGAAAGAAGAAGATTATCCACCGGTTGTTTAGCTGAAACAGATGTAATATTAATTATTCTTCCCCAGTTCTTTTCTTTCATTCCCGGCAGAACCAGTCTTGTGAATCTCACAGCACTCATCAATACTTGTTCGAATGCTCCTTCCCAGCTCTTATCGCCAAGTTCCTCAAATGTTCCCGGCTGAGGTCCGCCGCAGTTATTAACAAGAATATCTATCGGACCGTAACTGTTTTCCACTGCCTTAACTGTGTTTTCAATTTCATCTGCTTTATTAATATCACAAACCGACCAAAGTGGTTCTACCTGAAGAGTATTTTTGATTTCCTGAGATGCTTTAACCAGATTTGATTTATTGCGCGAGCAAATTGCAACTTTACATCCTTCTTTTATAAAAGCAACCGCTGAAGCCATTCCGATTCCCTGACTCGCTGCGGTAATCAATACATTTTTATTCTTAAGATGCAGATCCATAATAACCTTCCAAAAGTCTTTTTTAACAAAATTAAATTTATACTTTAATCGGAAAAAAACAATAATATTACTATGGGAAAGGGAAAATAATTTGGATTGGAATTTAATTGCCGGATGCCGTTATCAGATTACAGGCATCCGGCAATTATTTAATTACAGTTAGCCTCTAAGCGCTTTAACAATATTTAATCTTGAGGCTCTGAATGCCGGAAGAAATCCGCCGATTACTCCCATAACTAATGCAAATATTATGGATGTAATTGCTATTCCGGCAGTAAAACTGAACTTGAAACTTAATTCCGAAAAAGTTGCAAAATTTATGGTAGCAATACTATAGAACTGCATCACCGAAGCGAGAGTTAAGCCTATAAGCGCACCGGATAACGAAATCATTACCGATTCAATCAGAAATGCAATCAGAATGCTTATCCTGCTAAATCCGAGCGATCTTAATGTTCCAATCTCCACGGTTCTGTTTGCTACTGCGGAGTACATAGTTATTGCCGCTCCGATTGTAGCTCCCATACTAAAAACAACCGTAATGAAAATTCCGAGATATCGGATAAAGGCCGCTAAGCCCTGAGACTGCTCTTCATAAAAAACCGTTTCTATTTTCGGTTCAAATTGGTTAAGCCTTCTGTCCTTTAGAAATCTTGTTTTTATTGCCGAGAAATCGGATTTACTGTTCATCTTAAATGTTACTGTAGAAACAGTATTTCCTCTGTTAAACGAACTAAGAAGTTGTCTGCTGTCACCCCATAATTCAGATTCAAATCCGTTTCCGCCGGATTCATAAACGCCCACAATTTTCCATTTATCTCCCGCAAATTCAATTATGCTTCCTAACTGTGCCCCGTTAAACCTCTCGTTTATCGATTTGCCCACCATAAGTTCTTTAAGGCCGAAGTTAATCATTCTTCCCTGAATAATTTTTATTTGCGGTCTGAGCTTCAGAGCCTGACTTGCAATACCTCTTACAGTGATATTGCTCATACCACCGGTTTTCATTTGAAGATTAATGATTACAACCGGTTCTGCTGAAAATATTGGTTCACCTTCAGAATCTTTTTTAATTTCCGGAAAATTTCTGATTATGCTTTGTGTTTCACCGTCAATTATACTCGACACTTCTCCGGTTGCCGACTTCCTTAGCACAATTACATTTTCATCTAGTCCAGTATCACGCATTGTTTTCTGAACGCCTTCTGCCATCATTAAAACAACGGCAAATACAAATACTACCAGAGTAATGCCTGAGATTGTTATTCCGGTAGTCAGTTTCCTTGCTCCGAAATTTTTAAAAGTATATTTAAATGGAATCCTCATTTTTTTTCTCCTTAACCTACAAACCTGAAACCGTCAACAATTTTTGTGGATAACGC
This sequence comes from uncultured Melioribacteraceae bacterium, assembly GCA_964584325.1. GTDB lineage: Bacteria > Bacteroidota > Ignavibacteria > Ignavibacteriales > Melioribacteraceae > CAZOZP01. Next base: position 63,273 of record CAZOZP010000005.1, on the reverse strand, counting down.
TTTGTGTACCGGGAATATTGCAGATACTACTCCAATAAGTAATGCAGATCCTGCTGCAAAATATACTGTTGTCGGATCAAGCTGAAATACCGGGAATATACCCTTAGGAATATTTTGTGAAAATCCTTCAATAATAGGGAATGCAAAGAATAATCCCGCACCGGCACCTAAAATTGCAATTAACATTGATTCCCCGAAGATTAATCCGGTAATATGAAAAGTAGAAAATCCGAGAGTTTTTAATACAGCATACTCCCTGGTCCTTTCTCTGGCAGACATAATCATTGTGTTTGCCAAAACCATCATAATTACTCCGATAATAATAAATGAAAGTACATCCATTGCTGTAAGAATTGCACCTACGGATTGAATAAATCCGGAAGCGAACGCCCTTTCAGTTTCTGTTTTTGTAGGAGCCGGAGAATCTTTAAACCTTGCATCAATGGCAGCAGAAACTTTTGCCGCATCAGACGGATTGCTTATATCAACAATATACCATCCAACTTCTCCGGTACGTTCGGGATAATCCTGCTGAATTCTCTCGTGCAGAAAATCCCACCGAAAAAGCATTTGGCTGGCATCGGTTATTTCGTCGCGCGGATCATAAATCCCAACAACTTCGAACTCCCATCTACCCGGATATATATCTCCTTCAAGAGGTATTATATCTCCAATCTTAAAATTATATTCTTTTGCAATATCCTTTCCCAGGATACAGGCATTTCTTTTTTCTTTTAAAGCTTTTAATTCATTTTCATCTAAAATGAATTCAGGATAAACATCAAAAAATGTTTCATGGTCAACCGCCATTCTTGCAAAAAAATTATTTTTATCTTTATAGACACCTGAAAACCAATTGGCAAAAGTAAGATTTTTCACACCTTGAACCTTGCTTATTTTATCTCGGTAAGAATAATCAAGAGGAAAAATAAACGAAACTGCCTGCCTGGTAATAAGTCTGTTGGAAGCAGTTGCTTCAACTCCAACGTTAAAGGATGTAACAACAGTTCTTAGAATTCCGAAAGCTATTACTGCTATTGCTATTCCTGAAATAGTAAGAACAGAGCGAAGTTTATGTCTTAAAATATTTTTGAAAACAAGTTTTAATACTTTCATATTTCCTCCTTATACCAGTTCGCCTTTGTCAAGGTGGCGCTGTATATGCGCTCTCTCAGCAGCGTGAGGATCGTGAGTTACCATAACAATGGTTTTTTCAAATTCTTTGTTCAGCCTTTCCATTAGAAGCAGTATTTCCTGAGCCGAATTCCTGTCGAGATCGCCGGTAGGTTCATCAGCAACAATAATAAGCGGATCTGTAACAATTGCGCGTGCAATTGCAACTCTCTGTTCCTGACCTCCGGAAAGCTGTTTCGGGTAATGGTCCATCCTATCGCCCAGACCAACTATATCCAGAGCAGTTTCAACGTGTTTTTTCCTTTCTGATTTTGATAACTTTGTAAGCAGCAGAGGAAGTTCAACATTTTCGTATGCGGTAAGAACCGGAATGAGATTATAAAACTGAAATACAAATCCTATGTTTACTGACCGCCACTTAGCAAGCTTAGCTTCCTTATAGGATGATATATCTTCGCCGTTTACTATTATTTTTCCGGAAGTGGGACTGTCGATACCGGCAATCAGATTCAAAAGAGTTGTTTTCCCGGATCCGGAAGGACCCATAAGTGCAAGGAAATCGCCCTGATTTACACTAATGCTTATATTATTCAATACAGGAATTTCCAGACTGTCTCTCCAATATGATTTCGATACCTCTTTTACATTGATAATTTCTTTCATTTTACCCGCCTTATTTTGTTTTTACCTTTACACCATCCCTGATTTTATCATCCGGTTGGTCAATTATACTATCGCCTTCATTTAATCCGTTTATTATTTCAGTTATTTCACCAAAAGTTTTTCCGGTACCAATCTCAACTTCCCTCACAACACTATCTTCCACCAGATACACATAACTTTTGTTATTTTTATTTCTTATTGCAGTAGAAGGAATAACCATAAACGAACCCCCTTCATTTTCGTCAGAATCTTCTTTATCGCTCATAAAACTTACCTTTGCCCCCATTTCAGGAAGCACTTTCCCATCGTAGTTTCGAAATCCTACTTTTATTTTTACTGTCGCTTTAGCTCTGTCTGCAGTTGGTACAATTTTATCTACATAACCTGAATAACCTTTATCAGGATAAGCATCAAGATAGATCATACATTCCTGACCGGAAGAAATTTTCTGAATGTTTGATTCTGATACATCAGCTTCAACTTGCAGTGAAGACATGTCAGCGAGTGTAACAACCGCAGATTTTGAATTGCTTCCTGCCCCCAGCGGTGCAACTATTTCTCCGATATCAGCATTTTTCGTTAGAACAGTTCCATCAAACGGTGCTCTTATCAAAGTATTTTCCAGAGCAACTTCTGCCGAAGTAATACCGGCCTTTGCAACCTCAATATTTGCAAGCACTTTCAAGTATCTGGCTTTTGCGGCATCAGCTTCAACCGGAGTTGATACACCTGACTTCAGCAGTTCGTTAACCCTATTATAGTTATTTTCCGCTTCGAACAAATCAGCTTCGGCAAGCTTCAGATTGGCCTTTGCCTGTTCAAGTGCGGCCTTAATATCGCTGTCTTCAATTTTACCGATTATTTCATTTTTCTTTACTTTATCTCCCTCAACGAATCCAAGATAAACTAATCTCCCGGTTCCTTTGGAAGCAACTGCTGCTTTTCTCTGAGCAACTATATATCCGTTGGCATTAAGAACTGCATTTACGGATGAAGTATTCTGCAAAACAACTGTTGCCAGTGTAACTTCCGGTTTTGGTTCGAATACTTTACCGTATCCCCAAATCACAAATGCGGCCAGTAATCCCAAAAACAGAGGAATTCCGATTTTCTTGATTATTCTTCCGCGCTTTTCCGGATCCACATTCTTTTTTGTCCTGTCAATCTTAAGAGCCGATAAATCGGCTTTCCCGGTTTCCATCTATATTATATCTCCCCTAAATTTTAATTATTTCAATAATGTAAGTTTCTTAACAATTTTATTTCCGCCGGATTTCAATTCATAAAAATATACTCCTCCGGGAAGTCCGGCAGCATTAAACTTAACGCTGTGATTTCCTGCTCTTTGTCTTTGGTTTACAAGAACAGCTACCTCTTTTCCTAAAATATCATATATTCTTAGAGAAGTTGCTTGCATCGTCTCTGCACTAGAAGGAATTGAATATCTTATTGTTGTTGTGGGATTAAAAGGGTTAGGATAATTCTGTTTTAATTCAATATTTAAAGGGAGAATTCTTGCCGGTTTTTGTTCTGCCGACACTCCTTCATAAGGAAAACTGTTTATCAGAATCTCGTCCAGAGTAGCACGCCATAATCCCCAGCTATGGCCTTCCGGATATTCTTTATATTTATAATCTCTTCCGTTGGATATCATTGCGGAGGAAATTTGCCGCTGATTTTCTGTAAGCGAGCCTTCATAGCTTCCCCAGACTGAATAAATTTTTATGTCGGACTCAGGATAATTTACAAGCATATATCCGGTTTCATAATCATAATTCTGATAAGCGCCGGAATGTATTCCGAGATGCCCGAACAACTCCGGATACCCCACGGCAATCAATACAGATATATTTCCGCCGTATGAATCACCCAAAACCAATCTCATTTCTCTGCTTCCGGCTGTAGAATAATTTTCATCTATGTAGGGAACTAATTCTTTCGCAAAGAAGTTTCTGTATTTGAATCTTTCCGAAAGTGCATATTCGTTATTCCTGTTTGTCGGAATTACAAATACTCCGATAACCGGCTCAATCATCTTAGCTTCTATTAGGTTATCAAGTATATTTGCCGCTGATGCAAAATTGAGATAATCTGAACCATCCTGGAAATACACTGAAGGATATTCTTTCCCGGTATCATATCCGGGAGGAAGATAAATTCTAACAGAGTAGTTTCTATTCAGTGTATCACTGTGAATTGTTATACTGCTTAAAGTACCGTAAGTAATTCCCTGTATCTTTTGAATTTCCCAGGGCATAACATAGTCAGGCATTCGTAATTCAGAATTCGGACCGTATCCGCCGGGAACCTGATTAAGATTTTCAGGATCAAGTATCCAGTTTGAACCGGCAATAATTTTGTAATCCATTCTTGCATTACGTTCAAACTGCCTTTTATAATAAAACATATTTGTTCCGGATATTTTGGTAAAGGAGGGCCCTGCTCCCCAAAAAGTGAAATCACCTGCTATCTGAACACTTGTGGCAGAACCTCTGTAAAGGAAAACCGCAATTGTATCATGTTCAATAAATGGGATGCCTTTTGTTCTTGCATATGTCATAAAACTATCTGCACAAGCAGTTTTTTCTTCAGAAGACTGAATTGAATTAATCTTTGAAAGGAATTCGTTAAACTGAGTCTGGGCATATACGGCCGGTATTAATAATACAACAGTAAATAAAACCAATAGAATTTTTTTCATATTTTCTCCATTTTAGAGCCATTCAGACGATGGTAAATGAGATATGTTTATATTTAATTTAATTATTTTTTAAAACCATTAAAGTTTTTCCTTCCACCACTGCATCTGCACCCGTAAACTTTCCTATAACCTCGCCGGCTTTGTCACCGTCGGCTATTATTGTCCATTCTCTTTCATCAGGCAATTTAAACGTTACTTTTGAGTCTGAGGCATTTATCAAAACAACAATAAGCTTAGAATTTTCACCGTTTTCCCTATTGGATAATGAGAAGGATAAAGTTCCTGCCGGAGAATCAAGAAATCTGAGATTTTTCTTTACCTGGTCAGAGGTATTCATTCTGAAAGCCGGATGAGCTTTGCGCAATTTGATTAGTCCTTTATAATACTCCGTGAGGCCGGAATATTTTGCTTTTAGAGAGTAATCAAACTGATTGTATTCATCCCCTTTATTATATGTGTTGTGAAACATCTTTTTTGTACGGCCGAATTCTTCACCACCTTGAATAAACGGAATACCCTGAGAAAGAAATACAATTCCATTGGCAAGCTTAGAGAGTTTTATAATATAATCTTCAGATTTACCTTTTGAAGTTTTTATTAGTTTATCCCACAGACATAGATCATCGTGACTTGATACATAATTTATCGTTTCTTCCGGCGAGAGAGTAAAATCGTTTATTGAACCTTCAATACCTTTCATTACAGAGGGTTTAAGTGAATCCACTCCTTGTACGAAGCCGGGAATATCTCCCTGAGTATCGCCTTTTACCGCATCGCGCAAATTGTCGTTAAACACTGCGACACTTGTATTTTTCTGATTTCCTTTTATTAGTCTTTTGTTTTCAGGAATCGGAGATGTCCCGGGAGCCCAGGGTTCTCCATAAAGTAGCAGAGAAGGATCAAGTTTTTTTAATTCCTTGCCAATAATCAAAACTGTCTCGGTATCAAATACACCAAGCAGGTCAAACCGGAATCCGTCAATTTTATACTCATTTGCCCAGAATTTGAGAGAGTGCAGAATAAAATTCCTTACCATTGCTTTTTCCGTTGCTACTTCATTTCCGCAGGCAGAAGCGTCAGAATAAGACCCATCGGCATTAAACCTGTAATAATAACCCGGAACCAGAATATCAAAAGCCGAAACACCTCTCTTATATGTATGATTATAAACAACATCTATCACCACCCTTAAGCCACACTCATGAAAACTCTTTACCATTTCCTTGAACTCTTTTATTCTGCTTATACCGTTAGGATCTGTTGAATATGAACCTTCAGGAACATTATAAAAAACCGGGTCATAACCCCAGTTATGCATATCTTGTCTATTTTCATCTACACTTCCGAAGTCATAGACGGGAAGCAAATGTATGTGTGTAACCCCCATCTCTTTAAGATGACTGATTCCGGTTGAATAACCCTCCGGACTTTTTGTTCCCTTTTCAGTAAAAGCCAGGTATTTACCTTTGTTCCGGATTCCGGATGATTTATGAATTGAAATATCCCGAACATGAAGTTCATAGATTACAGCATCCGTCATCTTTACAAAATCAGGCCGAGGAGTTTCATTCCAACCGGCCGGGTCAGTTTCTCGTAAATCAGCAATAAGGCTGCGTTTACTGTTTGCCGAGAGTCCGATACTATAAGGATCAGGAGTGGTTTTTGTTTCACCGTTAACAGTAACTTCAAAAAGGTAATACTTCCCTTTTGCTTCTAACGGAAGTCCGGTTTTCCAAACGCCTTGTTCTGTTTTTACCATCGGATATGCGAAAGCTGTTTCGATATTATAATTATCGTACAGGAGCAGGTTTACTTTTTCAGCCACCGGGGTCCAGACTTTTACTGTAATTTCTTCATTTGTAAATGTAATTCCAAGATCGGTCTTGTTATAAATATACGCAGCATCGTTAAGGATACCGTTTTTGTCAATTCTGAATTCTTGTCCGTTTAATACAAATTTATAATTCTTAACCGGATCGGCTTTGGACTTTAGTTTCATCGTCCAATTATTCGATCCTTTTTCCGGTCTTAAGGCTCTGGCTTCAATTTTACTTCCATCTGAACACAACAGATAAGTAAGGTCATGATTAACTGCAATTCTTGATACTGAGTTAATTTTAATCAGATCAGAGTTTATGAATTCAGGGGAAATTCCCGAATATATATCAGCACTAATGCAACCGACACAGAAAAGAATCATAATAAAAAAGTATCTGAACATAAAACCTGCCTTATTTTAATTTTTTTATTTTCCTAATAAAACAATTTTTTGAACAATTTCTGATTTCTGAATTTCATTCAGACAAAAAAAAGTTTTTTTTCTTCTTAACCGGAAATCTGTCTTATTTTACTAATCTTAATATAGACTTCTATCATTCCCTGAGTTGTTTTTGGCTATTAAAGACCACATTTAATTTTATTCTTACAATCAATCAAATTTTTCTTTGCTGTTAAAGTTTTTCTAAATATATTCGCAGAACAAATTTGCTTTCTGTTTTTTTATTCAACGGGTTTAATCCCGGTAATTTATTAGTCATAACCTTAAGGCTTGTAGGTATATTTATGCGTTTTTATGTCAAGAGAAATGAAAATTTCACAACTATCTGTATTGATGAAGCCGTTTGTAATTCAGTTACGGCAGGAGCAATCAAAAATTTCATACTTGATAATGTTTCTGACAATGACCGTAACCTTATTATCGACTGCACGCGTGTAGATGTTATGGATACTGTATTTCTAGGCGCCATGGTTTTTGCTCTTAAGAAGCTTAAATCAGAAAAATCTATATCGTTTGTATATAAAAAGGATAATGCCCAGAGCAGTACAATTATGCTCTCAAGCAGCCTGAGTAATTATTTCAATTTATTCGATAATCTTTTTGATGCCGAAAAACTATACAGACCGATAGTAAGAGACTGTTTTTACATTCCTGACTATGAACACAGTTATTTGTGATTAGAAGAAAGCTCTCTTAAAGATTTATATAGTTTTTTCTCTGCTTCAGACAAACCGGCAGGAAGGATAACTTTAAGAATTACATAAAGATCGCCTTTCAGGCCTTGATTTTTATAATCTGTTATACCCAGGCCTTTTAATCTTAAAATTTTACCATTTGGTGATTCTGCTGGTATCTGAACATTGATTTTAGATTTATCAAGATGCTCTATTACTACATTTCCGCCTAATACCATAGTATATAAATTCACTTCTTTTTCAAAATACAGATCAAGTTTTGAATAAACATAGTGCGAATGTTTATTTACTTTTATTCTGACATACAAATCGCCCGGTTCAGTCATAAGCGGTTTATTACCTTTTCCGGTAAATTTTAGTTTAAGTCCGTCATATGCTCCGGGAAGGAGTTTAAATTTCAAAGGTTCACCTTTTACATCAAGATGTATTTCCTTACCGCAGTAAACATCTTCAAGCCCAATGGATATATCAACATTTATATCTTTTAGCGTTGTTTGTCTGCTTTTCTTTTTCCCTTTGAAGCTCTCAAAGAAATCCTGAAATCCACCCGAACTTGAGAAAACATCATCATAGTCACGTTTTTGTCCTTTCGGGCTTCTGCGGTTACGAATCAGTGTTCGCGTAAGATCATATTTCCCTCTAAGTTCCGGGTCAATTAGAACTCTGTATGCTTCTGAAATCTCTTTAAACTTTTCCTCAGCATTTTTTTTCATTTCGTTATGATCAGGATGGTACTGTTTAGCCATTTTCCTGTATGCGGCTTTTATCTCTTCGTCTGTGGCAGTTTCTTCAATACCGAGTATTTTATAGAAATCCTTGTTATCCATTTCTTAAGCCTTACATTTCCGTAATGCAATATACAATTAAATCACGATTTTATGCCGAGTTCTTTGCAAAGTCTGTGGTAGTTAGGCGGTGCGAGTCCGAGTTTTTCGGCTGCCTCGGCATCACTTTGAGAGCAGCTCCTCACATAACCTATATATCTTATCTTAAAAAGTCTTTTACTATCGTGATAATTTATTATATCACCGGTATTCAGAATAGTCCGGAATAATGCTGATTCAGAGATGTCTTTCTCCGGTATTTTCAGTAATGCTTCCTTCACCATGCTTCCGGTTATCTTCCCTTCAGCTTCAAATAGAAGACGGTGAATTGTATTCTTGAGCTCACGTACATTTCCGGGCCAAGGATGTGATTTAAGTTCCAGCAAAGCATCATCGTCAATAATCATTATGGGTATTTTCATTTCATTGCATATTATTCTTATAAAATGATCTGCAAGTACAGCAATATCCTCTTTTCTTTCTTCCAATCTAGGCACATTAATGGAAATTATATTTAGTCGGAAATAAAGGTCCTCCCGAAATCTTCCCGCAACTACTTCTTCCTGCAGATTTTTATTTGTAGCACAGATAATTCGGACATCTACTTTTATAGGCTTTGTTCGTCCAATTTTCTCAACTTCTCCTTCCTGAAGTATTCTAAGAAGTTTAACCTGCGACTTCAGTGGCAGTTCTGCAATTTCATCTAAAAAAAGAGTTCCCTTATCTGCCAATTCAAATAAGCCTTGTTTATGTTTATCAGCACCTGTAAATGCTCCTTTTTCATAACCGAATAATTCACTTTCTACAAGTTCAGAGGGAAGACTGCCGCAGTTTACCGAAACAAAATTTTCAAATTTTCTTCTGCTTTTATAGTGAATATTAACAGCTACCAACTCTTTTCCTGTGCCGGATTTTCCGGTAATAAGAATTCCTGCTTCGGAATCAGCGCATTTATCAATTCTCTCAAGCAATCGAATTATTTCTTTACTTTCCCCAATAATTTTTTTTGACTGCAGTATTCCCGAGACATCTGCGTCCTTCTTTTTATCTGTCCGCATTTTTTCGGTAATAAGCTGTTTCTTCTGGTATGCATTAAAAACAGCAAGAGCAAAATCAGTAGGCTGATAAATATAATCAAGATCTCCGGGATATTTTGTGCAGTACCAGAAAGCCCCGGCTTTAATCAACTCATTTGCAAAATGAATATTGGATATATTAAGTGTCAGCTTTGTAATTACAATAATTTGTAATGCCGGATTTTCATTCTTTATGGCCGAAATAAGGGCTTCTCCCATAATTCCGCTTGAGATCTGATAGTCCATTATCACAACATCGTATTCAGCAGCAGCAATTTCTGCTACGGCATCTGTTCCGTTGTTTACTGTTTTTTCTATTCTCATCTGATGCTCAAAATGCTTAAGTGTGTTTTGTACCCTCATTGCATCATATTCTTCATCTTCGATCAATAGTATTCTGATATATCCGCTATTTACCTGCACCCGCCCTCCTTAAATCTACTTTAATCACAAACATTGCACCTCCATCCGGCTTATTTCGGGCATCCAGATTCCACCCGCATCTCCCGGCAATTGTATAAGCCAAAAAACAACCGTATCCTCTGTTTCTTCCCTCCGAGTTTTTCGTGGAAGTATATTCCTGAAACATTTTCTTAATTCCACCTATTTCTTCAAGCATCTCTTCGGCTATACCAACTCCGCTGTCTGATATCAAAATAATTCCCTTATCTCCCGAAGCAACAGAAGTTGAGATTTCTATAATTGTTGTATCCTTCCCGGAATGGTCAATGCAGTTTTGTATAAGAGGTTCGAGAATTTCCCAAATAACATATTCATTAACGTTTAATAGAGGAAAATCATCCTGAAGTTTTAATAAAAATTTCAGTCTTGATGATTCGCCCGTACTTCTCAGAAATATATTCTCTGTTAAAAATCTGATAATCTTATTTATATCAGAACTAAACATATCACTCCTAATTGATTGAACCGGAGGCGAATAAGATTTCATATCATAAATAACACGCGAAATAAAATTTGAATACTTTAATATTCTTTCTTTAGTTTCAGAATTCCCGATACCCATTATATCGCTTTTAATAAATCCCATTATTTTTTCAGCCTTGTGATGGGCATGATAAATTCTTTTTGAAAAAAGTGCTTCCTCTTGAAATTTAAGTTGTTCGGTCAGATTTTTTCTTGTTTCTTCAAATAGGAGTTTCTGCGCATCATCCCTTTCTCTGATTGTTCTCGACGAGATATAATACATCCCGATAAATCCAATTATGATAAGGTAAAAATAAACTGACCCGATATTATCATACCCGGCTGCTATTTTTTCTCTTATTAAAGAAAAATCGGGTGTAAATTCCATATAAAGCGATCCGATATATTTTCCTTTAGGAACAAACGGAACGAATATTTTCAAATCATTATCACTCCCTGCCGCAGTAGAAATTCTCTCATCACTTTTTAATCGGCTTCTGGTTGTGTTATAAAGAGAAATAGTTTCATATCCGGCCCGGTTATCTATTTCGATATTACCATACAGCACATTAAATAAATTTTCTCCGTCTTCCACATAATTCAGTTTTTCATCTTTTTCAACAATAATACAGATTTTTCTTACTTGTTCCTTGAGAAGTTGCTGCCCGAGAATAACATTAAAAGCCTGAATTATTCCTTTCCTTTCAATATCATTTTCTATGTCTTCAGTTTTTATCCTTTCTATAATCATTTCAAGTGAGGTAACAGTAATGTTTGCCAGCCTTTCAGCAGAATCCTTCTTATACCATTCTGCCGTATTCTGAATAAATCCCTCAACAGAACGATTATTAATATAGGTAAGAGCCGCCTGAAATAATAAAAGCACCGCAAAAAGAATACTCAGTCTTTTGATATCTATCCTGCTTAAAAATAGTTCCAGAGTTTTCATGGTATCACCTAAAGATCAAATCATTAGAATTCATTTTTAAGGCTGTGTTCTTTGCCGCCCGGTGTGGAGTTTGCTTTTGTTTTATTGCAAGGTATATATTTTTCGATAAGATCTCCGATACTGCCGAATAATCTTTTCTGAATGGGCGGAATGAACCTTTGTTCACAGCCTCAATCAGAAGTGTGATTTCCGGATGAGACTTAACAAAGTCAGCGTCAGCTAAAAGCTTCATATTAACGGGAATTTGCTTGCGCATAATATATATCTTTTTCTGGATGTCTTCGCGAAGAAGAAATTTAATGAATTCCCATGCTTCCTTTTTATGTTTAGAATATTTTGAAATCATAAGAGGCCACCCGCCCAGAATCGTTGAAGGATCTGAACCGGCAATATGAGGAAGAGGCATTACGTCAATCTCTGCCTGCTTTTGGTTTAGATAGAAATCTGTTGTACTGTCGTTAATCAGGCTTGGCCAGCCTTTGAGAAACACGGCATCATGGTTAATAAAATACTCAAATCCGCTTAATTCTCTTAAATTTACAACATCAGGCGGTGAAATTTTATAATGATTAACAAGGTTGCTGATAAATTCAATCGCTTTAACAGAATTAACAGATTCAGGATTAAAATCTAAAATTCCGGTACCTCTTTCAAGCTGATTAAGAATTTCAAAATAGCTGCAGACTAATCCTTCATAATCATCAGCCGGAAAAATATAAAAAGGATGACCCTGAAGTTCCTTTCTTTCTGAAAGCCGAATAAATTCCTCCCAGGTAACGGAGTTTAGAAGCTTTTTACTTATCATTTCATAGTCAGGCAGTTTACGCAGAATATCTTTTCTGTAGTACATTATTCCGGCGTCAATATTAATAGGTATAGCAGCAAGCATTCCGTTAACTTTGCAGGCATCAACAACTTTACTATTTAGCTGTAAATAACTGTTTTCATTAAAAAATTCCGTTAAGTCCGTGCCCCACTTCGAGAAATTTTCAATCCATATTAAGTCCACGGCAAAAATATCAATAACATCATTTCCTCTCAAATTCCGTGAGAGTATTTCCTTCCTTTCATTTGTAGTAAATTTTTCAAAAGCAACGTGTATCGGAATAACTTCAATTTTGCCTTTATTTTCTTCATTGAATTTTTTTATTACTTCTGCATATGCTTGAGAAATGTGGTCTGCGAAATATATCCGCACCGGTTCGGGCGATTCAAATATTTTCTTCACAAGGGTAGGATTAAGTAATAAAGAAACTGTGGATATTATCAAAAAAAGAATGATGATTCTGACGGGGGTAAAATTCTTAAACGTCATGGATTTCCGTTAAGATTAAAGCATATTAAATATTAGCGAGAATTTTGTTCCTTTTCCTTTTTCAGATTCAACAGATATTTCTACATTGTTTATTTCGCAGTATTTTTTTGTAAGGGCTAAACCGATACCGTTGCCGTCATACTTTCGAGTATGCCCGGATTCTTCCTGACTAAAAGGCGAAAACATTATCTCAACATACTCTTTCGCCATTCCGATACCACTATCGTCAATCTCAACTATAATGCGGCTTTTAGTGTAATCTTTTATCCGGATTATTACATCACCCTGAGAAGTATATTTAATTGCATTGTCAATAAGATTTGTAAAAGCCTGACTAATAGTATATAAGTCGCCCCTTATGATAGTTGATGAAGCATTATTAATAAGTTTAAAATCAAGATTTTTTTCCTTAGCCACAGTATTAAACTCAAGGTATTTCTCCTCAAGAAGTTCGAGAAGAACTAGTTTTTCAAAGTTGGGATTATAGTTACCTGACTGAATCTGCGACAGATTAAGAATAAGATCCATCGTTCTAACCAGCCTTTTGCTTCCTCTTTCAATTACAGCAAAGCCATCTCTTATTTCCTTTGGAAGAACAAGTTCTGTATCCTCTTTAAAAAACGATATAATGCTTAAAATCGAATTAATTGGTGTTCGAACTTCATGCGACATAAGAGCAAGGAATTCAGATTTAAGACTGCTGGACTTTTCAGCTTCTTCTTTTGCCCGAATAAGTGCTTTCTCTGTTTCTTTCCTGATTGTTATATCACGAACAATTGCCAGAACAAATTTTGTCCTGTTAAAAATAAACGAATGTGCATTTATTTCCACAGGAATCATCTTTCCACTCTTTGTTTTGTGGGAAAGCTCAATATTTACAGCTACGCCTTTCCGAAGTTTCTCTACTATCGGTAACAAAATATCCATAGATTCAGGATCATTAAGCTGATCATAACTCATTTCAAGAAGTTCTTTTCTTGAATATTCCATCATCTCACAAGCTTTATTGTTTGCTTCAAGCAGCCTTCCGATTTTATCTCCCTGCATTTCCCATAAATACAGTGCGTCGCTGGCGTTCTGGAAAAGAGCATGGAATTTCCTTTCACTCTCAAGAAGAGAATCCAATATAATCTTTCTGTCTGTATTATCGCGCTGCATTCCCCATATACCGGTCAAACGGCCTTTTTCAATAATTCCCAAAAAACTGTTATTGAAATATTTTATATTTTTATCTTTATCGTATTCAACAGTTTCAATATCCTTTGCCCTATAACCTGAATCGATAAATCCCGTTAATTCTCTTATATTTGAATCATCATTGGTTAAATGAATATCTGATATCTTCTTGCCGATAAATTCATTTATGGAATCATATCCGTATGCAGCTGCTGACGATAAATTTGATTCCGCAATAAATCCGGTTTGAAAAAATAATTCAAGTTGTTTCTCCGATGGTAAATTTATAGGAATTGATTCAGTAAAATCAATTCGATAAATACCTTCTGAGCTTTGTTCAAGAAATATTCTTAAAAGTTTTTGTCTGTATTTAACCAGTTCTGAACTTAATTGGAAGTATAAAGGCAGTAAAAGAACCGGACCTGTAAGTGTAAGAATTAAATTGATTACGGGCAGATATTTGTTGATATAGTACAGGTGCCACATCATATAGTTGTTAAAAAGATTAACTCCCATCAGAAGGAATATTAAACCTGCCGCAAATTTTATAAATCCTTTTATCCTGGAGTTAGTAAAAAGAACCAACCCTGTAAGAATAAATAAGCATCCGGTATAAAAATATACAGGAATGGGCAGAAGTTGATAATAATCATAGAAAAATCTTAGAGCAATTATAGATGCTGTGATAAGAAAACCTGCACTCAAAAGTAAAAGGCTTCTCTTCTTTTCTGAAAAAAGCAAAGTTCCCTGAAGAATAAATGTTGAACCGAGAATTCCGGAGGCAAGATTGATAAGAAAATAAGGATTTTCAATGTTTTGATTTACGAAGAAAAACTGACTTACAAGATAAACCGCAAGGAAACCCCAACCTACAGTCCAATAGCGAATGTATGATTCCCTGTATGTTAAATACAGATAGAAAAATACAATAAAAATCATAGCTGTTACGCTAATTATTGCCGAAAGTCCCAGGTAAAAAGAATCCATTTGCCTTGAAAGATTATACCTTAAATACTCATTGTAAATATATAAATAAAGATATTAATAATGAACCAGTTTCAGCATAATAATTAGATATAATGGATCATAAATTTAAATTATGATTATTAAAGTATAGATTTTTATATATTTCCTATTATCATTTAATTCTTAACAACCGGAGGCTATATGCTATCAGAAAAATTAGTAAAAGCTTTTAACTCACAGATTAATGCTGAATTGTTCTCTTCATATTTATATCTTTCAATGGCAGCTTATTTACAAAAAGCAAAATTCAGCGGATTTTCGAAATGGATGGTTGCTCAAGCCGAAGAAGAAAAAGAACACGCTTTAAAGCTGTTTAATTTTCTTGTTGAAGTTGGAGCAGAAATAGAACTGGAAGCTATAGAAAAACCAAAAATTAACTGGGAAGGCCCCAAGAACGTTTTCGAAGAAGCACTTCACCACGAACATTATATTACGGATAGAATTAATAAACTTATGGATCTTGCAATTGAAGAAAAATGCCATGCTGCACGAACTCTCTTAAACTGGTTTGTTGATGAACAAGTTGAAGAAGTTGCAAATGCGTCTGAAATTGTTGACAAATTTGAAATGATTGGTGAAAGCAAAGGCAGTTTATATATGCTTGACCGTGAACTCGGAAAAAGACAAGAATCTTAATTAATAATTATTTTTTTATTTAATATTTATTTTTTTATAGCTATATTTGGCATTCAAGTTTTATAAAGTGCTGGAGATTACAATGGCTAGAAGATGTCAAGTTACTGGGTTAGGACCTAAAAGCGGAAACAGCATTTCGCATGCTCATAATAAAACGAAACGTAGATTCCTCCCTAATTTGCAGAGAAAAAGAATCTGGGTTCAGGAATTAAACAGGTTTGTCACTTTAAAACTTTCCGCAAAAGCGATAAAAACTATCGGAATAAAAGGAACAGCTCATATTGCAAAGCTGGTTCTCGACAAGAAAATTTAATTTACTTCTTTTCCAAAAAAAAAGCCTAATTTCTTAGGCTTTTTTTTTATCCCAAATTATTCTTTCTTTGCAATGGTATTCAGTGATAAAGATTTTCTAACGAATAATTTGGGTTAATTGTTTTTGTTTGTTATCTTCTTCTTCGTTTTGCATCATCATCTGAACTATTATTTTTTTCGCTGCCCTGCCGATTATTTCTCTGTGTATTTGGAGCAGCAGGTGGATTAACTTGTCTTCTATTTTGTTCCGGTCTCACACTTTCCTGTGGTTTAGAATCGTTGTTATTTCTAGGCATTGTTCTCATTTCATTTACTGCAGGTGCTTGTCTCTGGCGTTCTGTTCTCTCTGCAGGCTGAGTTTCTGTTTGCCTTCTTTCCGATGAAGGCGGATTTACTTGTTCAGATGAATTTGCTTTATCCCTTCTCAACGGAGTCAACGGATCTTTACTGCGGTTATCTGTTTCTCTTCTTTGAGGAACTATTGTTTCATTGTTATCAGATCCTGAAGGCCTGTTTATTTCTCTCCTTGTATTCTCAGGCTGTTCTCTTCCGGAATTGTCCTGATCATTTCTTCTGTTGTCCAGTCTTTCGTTATCATCGGGTCTATTTGTTTCCGGACCGTCATTCCTTCTTTGAATGCCACGATCTATTTTATCAGTCTGAAGAGTAGATTTTCTCTCGATTCTTTTTGCATTAATTTCTCTGCTATTATCAGATCTTTCAATTTCACGGCTGTCCGGTCTGTAAACACGTAATTGATTATTCTCTGCCTGACTTCCCCTTCTGTACTTAACATCATCAGAGGCAACAATATCTCTTGAAGCAATTGTTTTTCTTGTTTTTCTTTCGATAAAATCGCGCTCAACTCCGTGATTTATAACTCGTCCGTCACGATAACCATAATCGTTTCTATATTTAGTTCTTGAAAATACATTAACTACTCTTTTTTGAGGAATAAAATAGTAATGAACTTTTGGTGATGAAAAATGATTATAAGAAACAAAATTCCAATATGTGTATCCGGAATTCCAGGATATTGAGAAGTGTATTCCCGAACCGCCTCTAAAATGAGCATACGGTGGAAGCGGAGCCCAGCCAATATAAAAATCATCATGTCTCCACTCTACCCAGGCCGGTCCCCAAACATTGTCAGGCATCCAGAGCCATCCGTAATAGTCATCATAGAACCAGCGACCATAATGATAAACTGCCCATCCATATGGTTCGTAGGAATCCCAATACCATCCGTCATTTGTCCAGTACCAGCGTCCGTTAGAATATGGTTTCCATCTCCTGTTAACATTGTATGGTTTCCAAACATACAAATCATAATCAATTTCAATCCATTCCCCGAAAGGAGAAAGTGATTCATAGAAGTATCCTACTCCGTTTCTGTAATTTTGTTTAGCTTCTGCTGAAGATGCAAAGGCCAAAAGAAATAATAAGGCTGCAAATATTTTCGTTTTCATAATAACCTCAATTAATGTACACCTTTTGTTTTCAAGGAATATGCCAAAAGAAAACTCATATTAATAAGCTTTTGGATTGAATACATCTATAACTATGTACAAAATAATGGACAACAATCGTACACTATTCTCAGTGTTAGTTTCCCAAATCCGATGCCTTTAAATAGTTTTCTAATCCACTTGTAATCTTTTCAGCTATTGATTCCTGAAATGCCGGATCCATAAGTTTAATCTCATCTTCCGGATTAGATATAAATGCCATTTCAACCAGAATATTAGGCACTTCAGTTATGGAATTCATATAAAAATTGAAATTGCCGTGCATCCCGAATGAAGAAAAGCCAAGACTCAGCATTTCAGAGTGGATGCTACTGCCCAGTGTTTTATTGGAATTAAACTTATAGTAAACTGCAGTTCCTTTTCCTTTTAGTGGATCAACATTTAGTCCGACAGAATTAGCATGAATGCTGAGCAAGAAATCCGCTTCTTTATCTATAGCTAGTTTTACCCTTTCCTGATTTGTTAAAAAAACATCATTGTATCTTGTCAGAACCGGTAAAGCTCCTTTTGCCTCGAGCAAATTTTTTAATTTATATGCTACCTGAAGGTTTATATCTTTCTCAAGTAGTCCTGTAGCACCAACAGCACCTTTGAATTCTCCGCCATGGCCCGGATCAATAATTATTTTTTTCCCTTCCAGACTATAATTCGAAGGCCTTCTCTTAATAAGAACAAACAGTGTATTTTCCGAAAAGAAAGTATGCATTCCCCAGAATTTTTCTGATTGAAGACTTATGGATAGAGTATAGCAACCGGATTTTGATTTGCTAACTCCGGCTTTATCAATTTCAGTCAGATTTTCGCCCTTACTCAAAACAGGAGAAACACCCGAACTATATATATCGATTGTTATAGTAAGTTTTTCAGTGTTCTCACTTATGCTGTAAAGACTTTTCTCTTGAAGCCTGATTTTCAGAGTATCATAATTGCTTTTTAAAGATTTTTCTTCTGATGATAGTCGCAGTATCTCAGCTACATCAATAATATCTTTAACTTTTATGAATTTTTCATTAATCCACCCTGTTTTCCCGCAACCCAAATTTACTTTATACATATTATCTGGTTTATCTGTCAGTTCTACTTCAATTCCGTCATTAACATAATTTGCATTTCGTGCCCCCAGCCTGTTATAATTTCTGTCATAAGTAAAATACGGTCTGAATCCCTGAGTTACCCCTTTCATTGTAAAATTTTTCGGAAGAACGGTTATCTTTCCCGGAATTTCAATCGTTTTTCTGATTCCATCATATTCCAATATCAAATTTGCCTTGTGTTCAAAAAATCTTTCAGTACCTGACACTTTATAAGAAAGCTTATATTCAGATACTTTTCCGTCAATTCCGAATTCTCTGAAACTGCCAAAATCCTTAACAGATGCAAGTATTCCTGTCTTACCAATAAATGAAAATTCAATGTTGTCACCAGGTCTGTACCATATCCCGGCAGATGGAGAAACGGAGGCATTGAGGATAATATCTCCGCTATCAGGCATAACGGGTTTCAACGCCTCATTAATAATATAGATTCTTTTATAGTATGATACCCCATTAACCACTTCAGTTATTAGAAAACTGTTTACATTTTTTTTTGTGTCAACCAATTTAACGAAAGCACCGCTTGTATAGATGTTAACTTTTTCCGCATCTATAAAAACAGCAGAATTCGTATCGGCAGATCCGCAGATACGGTATTTATCGTACTTATAATAAACTGAATCCTTTTCAGGATAAACAAATCTAACCGATGGTAATTGTGATGAAATAACCACATTCACAAAAACTAAACAAATACATATATATTTAATCATGACTTCTCAATAAAAGGATAAAAATGAACAAGTTTTTTGAAGATAAAAGACCGCATAATGGAAAAACATTTTCCAAATATATGAATGAATTTCAAGAAGTTGTAAGGAAATCGGTTGAAATTCCTGATATTGACTCTTCCTATTTAAAACTGAACCTTCAACGCAGTCAAAGAATTTTGAAATCATACAAATCCTCAACAGCAATTTCCGAAAGAATTTCGTCAATCAATAAACCGCAGATCTGGATGGTGTTAACAGAGAATTGGTGCGGAGATTCTGCTCAGACATTACCATACATTTCTTTAATGGCTGATAGTAATCCGCTGATAAATTTAAGAATACTGGAAAGAGACAGCAATTTGGATATTATGGATTATTATCTTACCGGCGGGACATCTCGAAGTATCCCAAAGCTAGTGGCTTTTGATAATTCAGGAAATGAATTATTCACTTGGGGACCGCGACCGGCTGAAGCTCAGAAACTAGTTGACAGTCTGAAAGAGAAAGGATTTGAAAAAGAAGAATTCATCAAAGAACTGCACAAATGGTATGCAATGAACAAAGGAGCTGCAATTGAGAGTGAATTTCTAAATATTCTTTAACCCAAATTATTCTTTCTTTGCAATGGTATTCAGTGATAAAGATTTTCTAACGAATAATTTGGGTTTAATTAAACTCTACAATTATAGTTACCTCTGCCCGTGCCGGAATTCCGTTTTTGAGTCCCGGATAAAACCTGGTCTCTATAACAGCTACTTCTGCTGCAAAATCGTAGTCGCTATCAATTCCGCTCATAATTCTTGTATATACCGCCCGTCCGGACTCGTTTATTGTTGCCCTTACCAGAACCTTGCCGGATTTTTGTTTTTCTTTCGCACTGCTGCTTAAATAAATATTTTCTGTAATCTTGCTGTAACCTCCTTCAGGAACCGGAATTTTTTCAACATTTGCATCAAAAATCAAATCACCGACTAACAATCGTATTTTCTCCGCCTCAGGGTCTTCTGAGTACACTGATTTGGAAGATATTAAATTATCAGATTTAATTAAAGTTGTTCTAACTGCAGTATTCGATTTTTCTTTCTGCGGCTCTTCGAAAGCAAATACCGGTTTTACGGAATTATTGCCAAGCTCAACAGGAATTGAGAATGTTACTGATGAACGAATAGGCCTTCCCTTATCTTCACCCGGAAGAAAACGAGTTTCGTTAACTGCTTTAATGATTGCTTCATCTATTCCTCTGCCTAGACCTTTAACTAACGAAGAAGCAAGAACTCGTCCTTCCGTGCTTACTTCAACTGAAACCGAAACTAATCCTTTAACACTGTCCTTAACCGCTGTATCCGGAAATAATGTTCTTTTTAATATTGAGGCAGTACCTCCTATTGGTTCAGCGCAAAATTCAATTACACAGAAATACTCATCTTTATCTTTCTTTCTTTTCCTTTTCTCCTTTATATTTGCAAAAACCTCATCAGGCGGATCGTATGAGGCATCATATGGGATGTCAACTTTCTTAACAATTCGTCCAAACTCATACGTTAGTACCTGCTTCAGTGCCCCATTTTCATAGAAATATTTGGTAATTCCGTTTCTGATTCCGTATTCGACAGAGGATTCCAGTCTAGGCATACCATTCTCATGATATTCTTTAATTACACCGTGAATTTTCCCTAAAAAATAGATCACCTCTGCTTTTAAGTTACCATTTTCGTAATAGTACTTGCTGATTCCATCAAGAACATCTCGCACATAAGATACTTCAGATTCAATTTTTCCTCGTGAATAATAGTTTTTAACAATTCCGTTCTGCGCATATCCGCCTGAAGCAAGAATACCAAGTATAATTAGAGCCCTTAAAACATTCATTCTACATCGATTTTATTTATTATGAATTATAAATTTTTGATTTTTTAGAACGATAATGTAACTATATTATGAATAATAATTATTAAATAATTCAGGGTAATAAATTGGCTAAAGCATTAATTGTTGATGACCATTCAAAAATCAGATTTTTAATTAAAAATTTATTAACAAAAAAATTTGATTGCGATGTTATTGAAGCCGAAAACGGTTTACAAGCTTTGATTAAAATTAATGAAGAAAAACCTGACGTAGTGTTTTTGGATATTTCAATGCCTGTTATGGACGGCATTGAAACGCTTAAATCTATAAGAAATGATGAACAGAACAAATCATTACCGGTCGTTATGCTTACCGCCCATAACGATAAAGACTCAGTACAGGCTGCTCTTTTATTAGGAGTTGAGAAATATATATTAAAGCCCATTATATTCGAAAATGTATATCCAATAATTAGAGATATACTTTATAAGATTGAATCTTCAGTAGAAGCAAAATCCGCGGAAAACAACAAACCTCGTGAGATGCTTTTTAATAATAAGATTCTGGTGATTTCTGCAAATGATAGATTCAGAACTGAGGTTAAAGAAAAGTTGAAAGAAAATTACAACATTATTGAAAGTACAAACGGTGCGCTTGGACTGGAAATGTTTATGACCGAAAAACCCAGAACTGTTTTTCTGACTGAAAAAACAGCAATTCTTGAAGAGAGAACTCTTGCCAGAAAACTTAAATCTATATCAGGAACCGGCGATATCAGTATTTATTTTATTGCACCTGATTCTGAAGTCAAAGAAGACGACGCCAAACTATTCACTGCTATTTTGAAGCCTGTTATCTGGTATGAAACTTTTACTAAGATGGTGAAAAAGGAGTAAAAAAAAAGCCCCGCTGAGCGGGGCTTTTTTTAATACTAATTCATTGTACCTGCTTTTGCTAAACCTCTATAACCATTTGGACCGTCGGTTTTTATGAAAACAGTTGCAGATCTTGTTCCCAAATTTGGTTGATTTTCTGGCGTATCTTCAGAAACACTGAAAGAATAACGCGTATAAACATCACTCTGTGTATCAGGCATTTCCACGCTTATATCACCTGAAACTTTGGAATTTTTACCGTCACAAGAAACACTTATTGTCTGACCACTGGCCAATGGATTACCATGCTGATCTGAAACTATAATATTAAAGACCTGGCTTCCATTGTCAGGAACATTAAATATAGCTGGACTTTGTATTGTAATTACTGATACACCACTGAATAGTACCAAATGATTTCTCTGTATGTACTCATTGCTTTCGTTAATAGTTTGAGCATGAACAAAGAAAAAGCCAGGGCCATAAGTAGGATCATTAGGTTGAGGATTACCTGATAATAAGAGAACACCTGCTACACCTTCTTTATTAGTGTGTTGAACATCTGATCCAACAATCACACCTGCATCAGTACTGAAATAAACCGCAGTTTGAGGTCTGACTGGATTTGAATACTTATCACCAACCAATGCTTCAGTCGAAACTTCATAATTCATAGTATTAAAAAATGGATAATTAAGGAATGTAGTTCCCAATGAAAAATGCGCTAAATCAGGGAAACCTCCGTGAATGGCAATCGGAATTGGTTTACTTAAAATTGTCTTTCCGGAGATATTAATGGTAGCTGAAATCATAACTGTACCGGCTTTAGTACCGCTGTTTAATATGGTTACTACCTGCCCGGCAGAATTTGTTTTTGATTTTGCAGGGGTTATTGTTTCACCTCCACCGGTTCCTTTAGCGATAGCAAAACTTACTTCTACTGAATTTTTTATATCTATAGGATTACCAAACTCATCTACAACCTGGTATGTTAAGACAGCAAACTCAGGAGCACCGGTAGTTTTTAAGTTTACAAAATAACTTGACTGAGAAAACAAAAACATAGAATGGGCCGGACCTGAAGTAACTGTTCCTGTTGTTTTCTTGGTCATAATAATATCAGGCATTGTAACACTGCTTTCGCTGACACTAACAGCCTTTTCAACCGGAGAACTTTCATAATCCGTAACAATTGCTTCAACAGCTACCATGGCTGAAGCTTGAAGAGTTATTTTCCTTGAATATTTTCCGTTACCGTCTGTTGTAGCAGTTGCATAAGCTGACGCATTTACTAGTATGTTCACCCCAACATTAGCCATCGGTTGTTGTGTATTGTTATCAATGACACGTCCTTCTATGGTAATCTCTTTACCCTCTTCCGGTATATCATCTTCATTTTTTCCGGTTGATTCACAACCTATCAAAACAAATAAGGCAATTAAGCCGATAAACTGAAATAATAAATACTTTTTCATAGCCCTTCTACATTTATTGATTAAAGATATTATTTTGCAATATATACTGAAAGCAAAAATATTCAGCATATTACTATAAATCAAGTTTTTAATGAAAAAAAGTTTGATTTTATGAAATAATTCACGAAAAGAGTCTGTATTTTTTCCTTCCATCGAGAAACTTATTATAAAGTGATTTTTTCTAGCAGAGATTTTAAGCAAAGCCGAGATTTCTTTTGTTACACCAAGATTATTTTAATGAAATTATCGTTAACAAAAATGCATTTTTCACGATAATAATAATAAATGATAAAAACATTATTTTGGCGTAAAAATTGTTTATTAAAAGAAAAACAAAGAGCACTAAAATGGATATTACCGATAATAGAAATAACTCCGAAATCAAAGCGAAAGAATTAACTTTAAGTGATTTCACGGAAGAACTCATGAATGTTATAAAGGAATATAAGTTGAAAATTCTAATAGCCATAGGTTACTTGGTAGTAATTGGGTTTTTAGTATTCAAGTTAATGAATTAGCTCATCTGGATCAGAATACTAAATAAATCAAACTTGCCAGAGGAAGAAGAAAAGACATTAGTAAAATGTACTTTCCCAATGAATCCTGAAACCTTGAAATGATTTTGAATACCAAATAGATGATAAAAGATTGATATAAAATAGCATTTATAAGTTTCATTTGCTCCAATTGTGTAATATTGCTCAGTATAAAAACCATTGCAATCATTAGTAAAAGAATTAAGTCAATTCCCGAAAAAAGTCCTTCCTTGATATTAAATATTGCATCCTTTATTAAAAGGTAAAAAACTATCATAACTATTAGAACAAAAAAATAAAAATCAGTATAAAAATTAAAACTAAAAACTTCATTGATTCTGATTAGCATATCAACACTAGAAAGTTTTGATACAAACAAATACCCTATGGTATTTAGAAAAACATACAAACCGTCAATTTCTTTTGTTTTTTTGTATTGGATCATCGACATCATCAACACACTGATTTCTAAAATTATAAGGAATAACAATTCAGAGAAGCTCAAAACAGTGTTAAGGGGTAAAGCCAAAGCCAAAAAAGCCCCTACCAGCAATGCCATTCCGGGGGTAACCAAATATACGGCAAGTATCCGAATTATTCTTTCTGAATTTTTTATAAAGCCATTAATTCCATCAGCCACGAATTCTTTTAATTCATTTATTCTGGTAAGCACTGCCTTACTGATAAAAAGCATAAATGCAAGAATAATAAAAGAAAAAACAGCCATGTTTTTATCACCAAAAAGATAAAAAAGTGAAATAGCCTGGAACGACAAGTTAAAACTTTGAACTATAAAAACTGATAGTTTATGTTTTATATTGTTTTCAAGAATTATGTGGTGCAGATGAGTTCTATCAGGATGAAAAGGATTATTCCTTTTTAACATACGACCGGTCATAACTTTTATTGTATCAAGTATGGGTACCCCAAGAACTATAACCGGATATGTTATATCAATTTTATCTTCGAAAA
The DNA here is from genome assembly GCA_964584325.1 of uncultured Melioribacteraceae bacterium. Classification (GTDB taxonomy): domain Bacteria; phylum Bacteroidota; class Ignavibacteria; order Ignavibacteriales; family Melioribacteraceae; genus CAZOZP01. The sequence goes on along the minus strand of CAZOZP010000005.1, from coordinate 38,522 downwards.
GCCCTGCGGATGTGTATATTGAAAGAAAAACAAGAAAAAATCCAAGAGTTAGAGAACCTGTATCACCAAGAAATATTTTTGCAGGAAACGCATTATATTTAAGAAACCCAATTATGCTACCTGCGAAAGCAGCACTTAGTATTAAAATTAAATCATCTTCAATATAAAATCCCAATGCAAAAAACATTATAAAAACAAGCAAAGATAATCCGCTGGCCAGCCCATCAAGACCGTCAATTAGATTTATTGAGTTGATACCTCCCACTATAAATACTAAAAGAAAAACATAGGCAGTAATACCTGTTAATCTAATCCCAAATATTTCTATGACACTGAACTCACCGGTGAAGTACATTATCATTAAAACTGCTGAAATTATTTGTATTAGAAACTTTTTATACCATATAAGACCCAGTATATCATCAAATGCACCCATTGATGCAATTATAAAGCCGGAAATTATAATTAGCTGGATACTGTTAAGATCTTTATAGAAAATGAATAGAAGCATAATAACACTGAAGAATATTACTATTCCGCCCATTCGCGGTATCTCTTTTTTGTTTATTCTGCGTTTCCCCGGACGGTCAACAATTCCAATGTTCCTTAAAAATATAATTAAGATAGGCGTAAGACTTATGGCAGTAATCATTCCAGCCAGAAATATAAAAGTATATAGCATTAATTTAAACCTTTCAGCATTTCTAAAAACCTTGCGGCAATTACTTTTCTGTTAAAATTGTCTTTAACATAATTAAATCCTGCTTCGCCGCATTCTGTAAGTACGTTTTTATTTACTCTGCAATAATTAATTTTTTCAATAAGATCCTTGTGATTTTCAGGTTCAAATAGGATTCCTCCGCCCGATTGTTCGAGAATTCTTGCAGCCTCTCCTTCAACTCCCATAAGAACAGCTTTTTTCATTATCATTCCTTCAAACATTTTTGATGGAATTACTGTTTTAAAAAGCGGATTCTTTTTAAGATGCACAGCAAACAAATTCAAACTATTGATTATAGGAGGAATTTCAGTTTTAGGCTGAATGGGGAATATTTTAATGTTCATTAATTTTTTTTCCGAAATTATCCGTTCAAGCTTCTCCCTTTCTGCACCGGAGCCGACAATTACAAATTTCACATCTGATTCTTGTAATTCTTCTGCAGCATAAATAAATGTTGATAAAGCATGCGCCATTCCGATTGTCCCGATATAGCCCACAATAAATCCACCGGATAACCAATTACTTAAAGCAGGATCGGATATCTTATTCCCTTTCTCAAAAATATCAATCGATACTCCATTATAAAAGACTTTAATCTTTTTCTCGTCAATACCTCTATTGTTCAAGTTTTCTTTAAATGACTCTGTAACTGAAACAATTCTTGTCGAAGATTTATAAAGCCACATCTCAATCTTTTCAAGAATTTTAATTATTGTTTTGTTTTTGAGTGCGCCTACAGCAATTATTGATTCGGGCCATAAATCTCTAATTTCCAAAACGAATGGCTTCCTTCTGATTTTGGCAGATATACCGCCGGCTAATCCGCAAAAGAATTGCGGAGATGTGGCAATAAGCAAATCAAACTTAACTGCTGTAACAGAAATATATAATACACTCAGAATCATATAAATGATATAATTTATTGTTCTTAAAACAAATCCTTCGTTAGGAGTTACGAAAGTCCACAACCGGATAACATTAATTCCGTCAATTAATTCTCTTCCTATCAGTTTGTTTTTATATCCTGGATATAATTTACCATCCGGATGATTAGGAAAGTTTGTTATTACAGTTATGTCAAATTCTGAAGCCCACTCTCTGCAATGTTCAAATGTCCTGTTGGCAGGGGCATTTACTTCAGGAGGGAAATAATGTGTTAAAAATAGTATTTTTTTTACCATAAACAGCTTGTCTTTCCGATATTATATATTTTACTCATTTCATCATTAGAAGAATAATTAGTGAAAGTATAGGTACTCCATATGAAACATAAGAAAGATATTTCTCAATATCCTTACGAAATTCAACCAGCACTTTATACCAGATATAAAGAATAAACGCTTCAAGAAGACTTTCTATTATACTGTAACTTGAATCAAATGCCAGAATTTTATTCGCTATGAAAACCATAAGCATGAAAACAATCATTGTAAGATCTATCCCGCTAAAAAATATTTTTTTGCTGTCACTTGTTTTCCATCTTATAAGAAGAAAGACGGAAATCAGAACAGAAAGAAAATAAAAGCAGATTTCCATAATTTTATCGAGATCAATTGTACCTAAAAATTCAATTTTACTTAGGGGTAAACTCATTTTTGAAATGATAAAAAATATTGTAAGGTTCAAGAAAAAATTTATCTGAATAATTTTATTTGTCTTTTTCTGCTGCATATATGTTAATCCAAGCAATGCGAAGCAAATCAAAATCAAAAACAGAAGATCATTTTGTTTGAGTGCAGTATTTAATGAAAACGAAGAAATAATTATAACCATGGTAAGAAATGAAGTAAGAATGATTAATGTTGAAGCTATTTTCATAATGTGTCTGATAGGAAAGCTTCTGAGTTTCTTATAAATTGAAAATAAATGTTCGCTTTTCTGAAAGTACTTCAGCAGAGGCTTAATAACAATCAGTAATGAAGCTAAGAATAAAAATACGGCAATTACCCATCCTCTTATTCCGCGAATATAAAGTAAAGATAGAATTACGAAAGCTAAATTGAATATTTCAATAAGAAATACCGTAACTTCATGCTTAACTTTACTAAAAAGAATAATGTGATGAAGATGGTTTGTATCTGCAGAAAACGGATTACGCTTTTTCCATATTCTGTAAATAAATACTTTGATTGTATCCGTAACCGGAACTGCTAAAAGAATTATTGGAAAACTTAAATCCAGAACACCATCTGAACCGTAATTGATCGAGGTCATAAGACACGTAATTACTATATATGAACCGAGGACAAGTGATCCTGTATCACCTAAGAAAATACTTGCCGGAAATGCATTAAACCTTAAAAATCCAAGAAGCGATCCTACCAGGCTTGCAGTCAGAAAAATAAGGAATGAATCCTTTTGTATTACAGCCAATGCCAGAAGTATTGAAAAAACCATCAAAGAAAATCCGCTTGCAAGTCCGTCAAGACCATCCATTAAATTTATGGAATTAATAATTCCAACAGTAAAAATCAAGAAGATCCAAATCTCTGCAAACTCAGGAACTGTAATTCCGAATAATTCTAATGACGAAAATTCGTCCCTGAAATAAATATAGAAAAACAATGCTGTAGCAGTCTGAAAAACAAGTTTTACATAACTTTTTAATCCCATTACATCATCAATTATCCCACAAAACATAATTATTGATATACCGTAGATTAAAAGATTAATTGATTGAATCCCTGAGGTGAATGAGTTCATAACTATAAGTACGACCATAAATATAATCAGGCCGCCCATACGAGGGACTATATGGTCATTTATCCTCCTGCCTCCCGGAATATCAACAATATTAAATTTCCGCATAAAATTGATAAAGAGAGGGGTAAGAAAAAGTGTTGACAATAAACTTATAAAAAATGCAAACAAATAGATCATTATTAACCACCCCCGAGGTTATATAATATCTTTTCCCTAATTTTAAAACCCAATAAGTAATCCTTTCTGTAGTAGTGTCGATTACTGTACTAAAGATAAAGAATCTTTTTTAAATAATAAATATGGAGAGATAAAAAAAATTATTAAAAGTGAATCGAGTATCCTATCTCACAAGGAAGTTCTTTTTTTGTGATAAAGACCAAAGAAGGTCTGGATAATTTGACTCCGAAGTATGGAGAATAATCAGTTATCTTAATTTCCGGCAGATTTTTTTCCGGTTTCACCATTATCTCAGTTTCCTCCCTGCTCATTATGATAACTTCTTCTTTTTTGGCAGGAACAAAATCCGGCATAAAATGCAGAAAAGATTTAATACTATGATTACCGAAACCGGTAATAAAATCCCTTACCTCAAGAGTTTTTGATTTTTTACTGTATCGGATTGTCCTACGGCAAACTATTCCGTCTCCGATAATTTCTGAAAAGCCGTTGTATTCTCCTTCAAAGAGAAAGCCGGAATCATTTGTTAGCATAGAAATATTGTATGGAGCATATCTTCTTGCAACCCGAAAACTATCCCAGACTTCAATATGACTTATCTCATCAATACTAATTGTATTATGCGCCGATGAGGATCGGCAGTAATCTCTCTCGGCACCTCGCCGATACTCGAAGACGCCGGTATCTGAAATTACTTTTTCTTTTCCGATACTAATTTCGAAGGAGAAAATGTCAGAATGAGCATGTGCCGGCAAATAATCAGGACCTATAACACCGGCATCTATACAAATGTATAAAAATCCATCACTATAAACATAATAACCTGATTCCGTAAACTCCGTCTTGTTTTCCGTTTTAACTTCCGTTATTGATTCAGCATATTCAATCAGTTCTTTAACCGGAGGAGCGATTTCTTCTGTAGAATCATTAACCAGTGTAATTTTTCCGTTTGGATGAGTCATTGCTTTTAAGAATTCAGACATCTTGATTGCGTAAGCCCTGAAAAATTTCAAATCATCTTCAGAATTCAGAATATTCATTATATCCAGAATACATTCCAGCATAAGTGCATGGTACATAGTAGTTCGTTCGAAATACCCGCCGTCAGATAAGACTTGCGTTCCGAGCTCTTCACGAAATATTTTTATTCCTTTTTCATACCATCTACTGCTTTCTTTATCATTTCTGAAAAATAGACCTGCAAATAGTAAGGCCTTTGCGTTTTCAAGAAGATGATTCCCGGGGAAATAAAACTCAGTGTTTCTGTAAAGCCAATCCACTTGTGTTTTGATGCTTTTCAATATATCAGGATGTTTGACCTCATTTTTGATCCAGTTAACAATTCTGAGAGATAATGGATAAGAATGCCAGGAATAACTCATTTTGTCAGTGTAGAGCGAGATCCATTCCAGACAAAGTCTTTCCTTTTCACTTTCATTCAATAAGTGGAGATATGCAAAATAGTGATAATTGAACTGCCATAGTAATGGCTGGGATTGTAAGGCTGAATTTTTCAGATTAACCCGACTATTTAGAAATGTATATGTGTTTTCAAGAATATCCTTTCGGGAATTATACGGATCATGAAACAGGAACCTCCTGCGGCATAATAATCCGGGATCCACCGAATTTTCTGAAAATTCGCGAGGTCTTATAAGACGCCTCTTAATTCCGGCCAAAACCCTGCCTGCAGTCTGTTGAATTGATAAGTACTTGACTGTATGATAGAATAGTTTAAGGTGTCTGAAATGCCGCATTAAATCTCTTTCTTATTTCCTTTGATATTTTTTTGCCGACTGCTTCCCAAGTATAATTTTCTTTTGCAAATTCAAATGCATTGTTGCCCATTTCCATGCACTTTACCGGATTATCGAACATGAACTCAAGTGCATTCTTCAATGCTTCAATATCTCCAACATTTACAGTTATTCCGTTTCTTCCTTTCATAACAAAATCCGGGACAGCCCCAATATTTGTAGCAACTACGGCCAATCTGTTAAGCATGGCTTCAACAAATACAACTCCGAAAGGCTCTCTCTTTGTCGGCATACAGAAAAAAGACGATCTCCGGTAATAAGCAGCGGTTTGGATTACGGGTATCCTTCCGACAATTTCAACCCGGGAATCTTTAATATCCGGACTACAACCTACTATTATTAGTTTTGCATCAGGATGTTTGTCTTTTGTCTTTGAAAAAGCATCATATAATTCAGGGCCCCCTTTCCTTTCCCAGTCAATACCTACAAACAGAACGATTTTATCTTTGTATTTATTTTCGTTTATTGGATAATTACTGATTTCAGAATTACTTCCGGCAAACACACACACAGTTCGCTCTTCAGGAATGTGATAATCCTCTATCAGCGACTTTCTGATATTCTGACTATATGTAAATATTGCTTTCGCATTATTATATGTTCTTCTTTCTAGACCAATCCAAAACTCCGGATACAACAATTTTTTATTAAAACCCGGGTAACCTAAATTTGCAAGATGAGTATGGTCTGTATATATGAAATTGGGGACACCTTCGGCAGACATATCAAAGATTGAATTCATCTGAACAGTAAATGAGTAATTATTCTTTAATACTGTTTCTTCAGCATATTTTTTAATCTTACGGTAAATGAACGGTGTTCTAAAAAAACAGTCTTTAAGCCTGCGTTTTGATGAAATCAGATCAGGAAAGAAAACCAATAAAGCAATTATTCCGTTAACTGTTTTAAGAAAAATATTATTTTTAATTTTCGAAGTTACATCAATCAGGTCAGATTCATATTCAGGAAAATTTTTTTTCAGCTCGTTGTAAACATTATTGTTTATCAAATGGTTGTGAGCACAAAAAAAAGCAAACTTCTTCATAGAAATCAGAATTTAATCTTTCCGTACACTTCCAGTACTTGTGCACCAAAATCAATATTCTCATATGTCGGAAGAATTCTCTTTTTCAGCAGTGCTTCCATTTTCTGTGCAAGATCTGAAGCATCCTGATCCTTAAAAAGTATTGTATTAGGAGGTCTTTTAGCGCAATCGCTTGCAATAACCGGAGTGCGATAATATAATGCTTCCCTTACTGAAAGAGAATCTCCATCTGTTCTTGTTGCTCTTATTACAATATCCGAACCTTCAATAAGAGCAGAGTAATTAATATTTTCTGTAATATGAATTATTCTGTCTTTGTTTTCTTTTGAAGATTTCTCTAAAACCGAATTTATTATATTTAACGAATGTCCTCCGGGATCAACAAGGAAAAGCATTACATCAGCAGCAGGATTATTCTTCAAAAGAATTCCAAGAGCCTCAATAATTATATCAAATCCGTAAATATGTTTACCCTTTATAAGGTCGCCGTTCGAACAATTGGTTGAAAGTATGAAATGATCTTTCTTAAGATACTTTGAAATCGTTTCCGGAAGAGCATCACCTGCAGAAGGCTCAATAAAAGCAGGAATTACATTAAATTTTTCCGATTTCAGTTTTTCATCTTCTATGTTTAATCCGTCAGCATTAACAAGAATAAACTGATCAGCTAAAATTGAAATCAGATTAAAGAAAAAATTACTTTTAATTCTTGAGTTGTGTTTCGTATAAACAATTTTCTTTTTAAGAATCTTGCAAAGTATCATCAGAATAATTTTTATATTGCTCTGCAGATGGAAGTGAACAATATCGGCTTCTTTGATTGCTTTGAGGAGGCTATACTTTTCTTCCTTTTCCCCGTCATATAGTTTGCCTTTTCTTAAATCAAACAGTTTAATTGAATAGCCTTGTTGCTCTTTGTATTTTTTCAGAAAACGTTCCAGATGAACAGAAACACCTCCATAAGGCGGGGGATAAGCTCCAACGAGTAATATTTTTCTGTGATTCAGCATTAGTTGATATCCGATATTAGATTTATATATTTATCCAAACAATTATCTTTAGAAAAATCCTCTGCCCTTTTAATTAATTTTTCCCTTTCCCTCTGTTTATTAATTGTTTCAATTATTTTTTCAGCCAGTGCATTAAAATCACCAACCGGTACAAGTGCTCCGAACTCTCCATTTTTCAATATTTCTGAAGGTCCGCTTTTACAATCGGTACTTACCACAGGCGTTCCGCATGCCAAAGCCTGAATTAATACTCCCGGGAGTCCTTCCCACTTTGAGGAAAGCACAAAACAATCAGCATTCGAAATATAAGAAAAAGGATTTTTCATAAATCCCGGAAAACTAACTTTTTTCTCTAAATTAAAATTCTTTACAAGTTGTTTTATTGTTTCATACTGTTCTTCGCCTTCGTTATATTCACCAAGAATTATCAATCTGGCTTCCTTTTGCCGGCAAACTTCATTGAAGGCTTTAATCAAAACCGGAAAATCTTTCTGTATTGAAAATCTGCCTGCAGATATTATTAATGGATATTCCTTGTTATTAATAAAAGGGTGATCGGGTTTCTCGGAAGCTAATTCAAACAGTTTTTTATCCACAACCGGATTAAATACTACTTTAACTTTTCCAGGCGGGAGCTTTAAATTATTTATAAGATCACCGGCTACTCCCTCTGAAACTGCGGCAATACCATCTCCGTATTTATATAATTTTGATGAAACCATATCAATAATTCTATCCCAAAGCGAAGTGTTGGCTTGAGCATAAACTGAAAATGTACTTGCCTCTCTAAGAATCACTTTTGTATCAACTCCGGATATTCTACGAGCTATTATCGAGGCAATATTTACCCGGTTTAGTGTTGATATTAAAATATCCGGTTTTACTTTCTTTAAATATGCAGCAAGTTTGTGAACAGAAAATACTACTCTTGGCGACTTAAAATCCACAAGATTAACATTTCGTGCAATATCTTTAAGGTATGGACCTTCAGCACTGCAAAGTATAAGATCAGTTATATAACCTCTCTCTGCAAAACCATTGGCCAAATTTACCATCATCCTCTCAGCTCCGCCACCCCGAAGATTTGCAGTAACCAGAGATATTTTCATCGGAGTATTTTTACTATCTGTCATTTTTCTTTAACCAATTACAATATTTCTCTATTCCTTCATCGATGCTTGTTGAAGGGTTATATCCGAGTATTTTTTTTGATTTTGAAACATCGGCAAAAGTTCTTTCAACATCTCCCGGTTGTGCCGGCATATATTTGATCTTTGCTTTCTTCCCCAGTTTCTTTTCAAGCAGTTCGACAAGAGCAAGGAGTGTTATAGGGGTAGATTCTCCCAGGTTAAATATTTCAAAACCACAGGTTTTATCCAGCGATGAGATAAGTCCGTCTATTATATCATCTATATATGTATAATCTCTTGAACTCGAGCCGTCTCCAAATAAGGATATTTCCTCTCCCCGGATAATTTTGCCGGCAAAGGAAGCAATAGCCATTTCGGGTCTTTGTCTGGGCCCATAAACCGAGAAAAACCTAAATGCAAATATATGGAATCCATAAAGACCATGGTAAGTTGAAGCAATTAGTTCACAACTCTTCTTTGATGCCGCATAAGGAGAAACAGGATTATCAACTAAATCGGTTTCGCTGAATGGTACTTTCGGATTATTACCGTAAACTGATGATGATGAAGCAAAAACAAGTTTATTAGGACCGTATTGCCTCATTGCTTCAAGCAGATTAATTGTGCCGATAACATTTGTTTCAAAATATTCACGGGGTTTTTTGATTGAAGGTCTCACACCTGCTCTGGCAGCCAGATGAACTATCATCTCGAATTTTTCTTCTTTGAATATATTATCAATTAACGCTTTATCTGTAATATCTCCTTCTACAAGCCGATAATCTGGATTTGTTAAATTATGACTTACATTATGTCTTTTAATAGCCGGATCATAAAAATCATTAAAATTATCAATTACAACAATCGAATTTCCCATTTTAAGCAGGCGGTCGGCTAAATTCGAACCGATAAATCCCGCGCCTCCGGTTATTAGTATTTTTTTCATTGTCCCTCAGGCTTTCTTGTAAACTTCCGACATTAAGTTGATGAACTTTTGTTTTGAGAATAACTCATTGCTTTCAATAGCAATTAGTTCTCTTTCAAAGATAACACTTTTATCGTAAAAATTCTTAAATAATTGTACATATTCGTGAGCATCCGTTTTCGGTGAAGCAACTATTCCGTATCCTTTCTTTTTTATATATTCGGAATAATCTCCTATACCCTCTGAAATCATAACAGGTAACCCACACATCATGTATTCTGCAAATTTCGTAGGTGCGGCAACTCTGTTTAAGTCGTGCTGCTCTCTTAGCAAAAAGCCCAGATCTGATGCATTAAGATACCCGGGTACTTCTTCCCGCTTAGCTGATGTGATAAAATACCTTCCTTGAGGCAGGTATTTCGAAGCATATTCCCGGGCTTCATTTGTTTGTGGTGTAAGAATCAGAAAAAAAACTTCAGAAAACTGATTTAGGATACCGCCTGCAGTTTGGAACACTGTGTCTGAATAATGCCAGTATCCGATTGCTCCGGGATATACTATTACATATTTATCTGATACATCAAGTTTCTTCCTGAATTCATCACGCAACCTCCTGCTGAAACAGAAAATATTAGAATCTGCAAGACAAGGAATAACGATTATTTTTTCTGAATCATAATTGTAATCATCAATCATTCTCCTCTTCAGCACTTCCGATACTGTAAATACTTTCTCTGCCTGCCTCCCGATTGCAGTCTGAATTGCCTTTTCCCTAATAAGTTCTCTTTTGATTTCTTTTTCAGTTATACCTTTTTGTTTTGCATAATAGAGATACTCTGCAGCAACATCTCCTCTTATATCGTAAATAAATGAAATGTTTTTGTAAATCTTACCGCAGATAACCGCGGCTCTGCATCCGAACAATCCTCTTGAATGAATAATAATCTTTTCTGCACTTCTGTACTTAAAGAATCTAAAACACAAGTATAATGCAGCAATGTAAATCGAAATTCCGTCAGAATCCCTCCAGACAGGTATGAACTTAGGTCTTATTTTAAGTTTTGCTGCAATTCGCTGCCTGAATCCGGGAATTTCCTTTCTGCCCTTAAGAAATGCCCCCACTCTTATAAAAAACAGCAGATTAAAGTTTATTCCTTGCTTACCCATCAATTCCAAATATTCTACAACCTGAGACATAATTACATTTTTCGGGAATTCTGAAACAATTGAAAAATACACTTTATTCATTTATTTATTTCTCTGACTTTTAGATTTGGAATTTTAATTACTTCAAAAATTTTCTTACCGATAAACATTTCAAATATGTCACTAATTGACCCCGGATTCCCTGATAGAATCCCAAACTTCATTTCCTGTGTTATTATGTATGTAAAGAATGTTACGGGCATGGTACTGATTGTTTCATATTTAATTAAATCTGCAGGTTTTCTTACAGAGTACCTTTCTGAAAAATATCCGGACGGATTCGATACTCCGGATTTATGTATATTGACTACGGCTTGATTCTCCGATGCAAATAAAACATGAATTCTATTGCTATTTTCCGGATCAGAAACGGTTATATATGAACCTATGTTCTCAACAATATTTCCTCCGCAATTAAGATTTAATGATATTTTATGCTTTCCCGAACCTGTAATTTCATCTCTTATTATTATAAGTCCGGCTTTGTGGAAAAGAAGTTCTCTTCTGTGAAGTATTCCTTTTTTCTGGTAACCGGAATTCTGCATATCGATTACTGCATATTCTTCACCTTCCTCAAAGCGGTTTATTGCAGATAACGGCAGATAAGGCAATCCGAACCTGAAGTGAGTTACCGGGGCGCTATCTTCATCATCAACTGTTATTGTATTATGGATATTTGTCTTCCTGAATAGGAATCTTAAGTTGTCAGCCTTTCCGTAATAGTATGTTCCGGGATCAACAAAGAATGTACTTCCATTGCTGAAAAGTTCAAAACTCAAGGCATCTGCATGATTATGGCTAAAAGAAACATTCTTTCTTAATGCCGTTGCACCTCCTCTGAAAACCAGATAATCGGCATCTTTTTCTGTTTTATTTTTGAATATTGCTATTCCCGCATTAGGAAATATTTTAAATGAAGGCGGATACTCATCCAATCTTAATTTATCAAATTTCCTTAAGGCAGGAACACCCAATAGCCAGAAAGATTCTTCATAAAACTTCCCTGCGACAGAAGCAAAATCATTTCTTGAAAAAATAACTGCACCTGAAGATAGATAACTTCTTCTGTCAGAGGGATTAAATTCACTCAATTTGAATGCTCTTCCGGAATCATTATCTCCTAATTGCGGAATTGAACCGTCAGGTTTTACCAAAAACATTGCATATTCAATCATTTTTTCCAGTCTCTGTTCAGCTTTCGGAGAAAAACCGCTGCCGGATTTCTTCAATAGTATTTCGATCTGCAGTAATGAATCCAAAACGAATAAATGATAATTTGAGGCTAACTCCGAACTCGGGCCGTCTTCCCAGATTTGTTTAATAATTTCCCTTTCAATTATTTTTAATGAATACTCTTTCAGCTTTTTTGATAATCTGAACTGAGGAAAGACTAATGAAAAAAGTGCAAGTCCGCATATTTCTGATATTAGGTGATTATGAGTAACTGCTCCCCTTGAAAGAGTTAAGTATGTAAATTCTGCTTTCCGGTGCATAACGGCAAGAAATCTGATTTTATCTTTTTCAGAAAAGCTTTTCGAATCATTGAAAAAATGCCATGCCCATATCCAGGATACGAGTCTTATTGCTGTTTCCTGAGAATGAACCCAATTCGGGCCATGACCTGTCGGATTATCTTCTATCCAGGACTTTATTAGCTCCACAAATCTGATGGCATATTTTTCATCTTCCGTAATTAAATAGGCTTTCCCTAATGCTGTAAAAAACTGATGTCTGTTGAGTTCCCAAGTCTCTCTTATATCTCCCGCTCTTTCCGGAGATGAATAATCAAGATCTAGACAGAACTCCAAAGGCCAATCTTTAATTCCACCAAAAGAAGAACGCCAGTTCACTTTATCCGGAAAGTGCGGACATGCAGGAGCATATCCGGTAAAAATCCCTTCACAGATTTCATCCGCAACTCTGATTGTTGCCTGAATTTCATCAGGAAACCCTGATTTGTAATGCTCTTGAGTTTCTTCCCGATTCTCCGAATCAAAAAAGAAATTGCTCTTATTAAATCTATTGAGAAGTTGTTGATAATCATGCCTTAAACAAAATTTTTTATTACAGGATGACAGGAGTATTTTTCCATAGTCGGGAATTTGAATCTTTGAATATTTTTTTCTGATTATATAAGCAAAATACTTTTCCCTGATTTTATTCAATCGGTTATAAATTGCGGCTTTTAATCCCCTGGATTTGATTCTGTGCAGCAATCCGTTCATCATTTCTCCGTTACAGTATATATGCCGTTTATCAAAGGGAAATTCTTTATCAAATATTTTCCTTCCGAAAACTCAGATTCCGCAGAGTATGTACCTGAATCATTTCTTATAACGTTTACACCTTGTGCACCTCTGAGAATAATTGTAATGAAATTATTATTCAGCTTTTTGCCTGAGTAAATTAGTTCAAAGGAGTTATCCGATTTCTTTATTATCTGTGTCTTTTCGAAAGCTTCGAAGTATTCAGCCACTTCAGTACCGGTGGCATACCAGCATTGTTTTTCTGATAAGTATGAAAATATTCTCCTCAAACTGTGAATATCATCAAATATATTCAGTCCCTGCCTCTTTCCGTCTGTACGCGCCGGCGAAATATGCTGTTGAACAGAAATCAGAAATCCGTTGTTGTATAATTCGTTAATTTGCTTATAACCTAATTCAAGAGTTTCATCGTACTTTATAAAATGTCTGCCTAAAATAGCCTCAACCGCAGCTTTTTCTTTTATCTTTCCGGGTAAATCAAAAATATTTCCGGCAAGAGTAGAAGGAATATCTATAACTGAATTTTCTCCAAAATAATTAATTCGAAATTTTTCTTTTGCCGTAACATCTGTTAAACCTCTGTTCCATTTACGGCACCACCATTTAAACCCCGATTTATCTATGCTTGAATCTGAAAATTCATTTGTCCTGTAACCACAGTATTTTCCACCCTCAGGATATCTCCCGATTACTTTTCTGAAGTATTCCCTTCCCTCATTTGTTATTTTCAAAGCCTCATCAAGCGAATCAAAAGATTCCCATTCCTGAATAAAGGGAACTCCCTCATACCCGCTTATTCCATGTGTAAGACCATGATAGGCCAATTCATATCTCTCATCTCGGTCTATTCTTCTGAAAAATTCCGCTAATTCAGGTGTTTCATCAATTGGTCCCGACTTATACTTGAATCTGCTGTCTTTTTTAATTACTGCTCTTATTAGCGGAACAAAGAAAGTGATTTTAACATTTTCATAATCCTTCAATACAGTTTTCGTGAGGAAATTAAAGGCTGAGTTTTCCGAATCCCTGTTTCTTCCCCAATCTTCGTCGGCATCTATAATACCGTTACCATTTATATCAACACCCTTATTTGCCAGGTCATCAATCATAAACATTACCGGGGCTTTCAAACCGGCATACCACTTAGCTTTTTCCGCAAGCATTAACGTTTTATCCTTTCTAAAACGGGAATTACATTTTCATAATAAAGTTTCTGAATAAAATTTTTCTCGAATTTTTTCAGGAATCCGGTGTAATACAAGGCAACCGGATACAATAAGACTATGACACTTTTATATAATAAGACTACTATAAAGTTTTGAGTAAAAGGAGGAATAGTTCCGATAATATAAAACACCGCCGCATATGCAAATATCTGAAAAAGTCTTAGATAATCGTGTCTTATCGGGTAAAGTTTCTGGGAGACATAAAATACTGATGCATTTAGAATTATATATGAAATGATAGTTGATACTGCAGCGCCCATCATTCCGTATGCCGGAATCAGGAAAAAATTCATTCCGAAATTGGATGCTGCGGCAGTGATTGTAAAAAAGGAAGCATATTTTGTTTTCTTCGTGATATGTATTCCGGCAATTAAAATTGCCACCATCCCGAAAAGTATATATGATAGTGTTATCAGCGGTACAACTTTATGTGCAGGGATGTATTCATGTGTTGTGAGAATGATTAGTGCTTCTTTGGAAAAAACCGAAATAGCCAGTCCGATAAAAAGAGCAATAAAAGAATAATATCTAAGAACATTCTTGTAGATTTCTTTGGCATTTTCCTGATGAGCAACCTGATACATATATGGCGGCCACGCAATTTTAAAAGGTTTGGAAATAAATACACTAACCATTCCACCTAATCGGTATCCCAATGAATAAAGTCCGACTTCTGTTTTACTGAAATAATGGTCAATGAAATATCTGTCGGAAAAATTAAGGAAAAGATCGGCAATTAATGCAGGAATCAAAGGAGCTCCGAAATTGATTACCTGTCTAATCATTTTTTTTGAGTACTCGAATTTCTTCCCTTTCAAAGCAAATGGAAATAAAATAAAAATATTAATAAGACTATTATACATTGTTGCTTCAAGGACACCCTGAACGCCCATTTCTAAAAAGACCAGAAATAGAATATTCAACCCGAAATAAATAAACATTGTAGTAATTGTAAATGCTGTATAGATTTTAGCTTTCTCTTCTGTCCTCAGTACTCCGAGCAGGTTATTGCCAAATATATTCAGACCTACCGTAATTACTATTATTCTAAAATATACAGCAGATTCAGGTACTTCGAACAATACCGGACCTGCAATACCAGCCAATGGCAGAAATAGCACTAAAAAGGCAACTGTCGCAAAAAAAGAGAACAACAATGATGTTGAAATAACTCTATTTTGTTCTTCTTTAGTCTTGTAATTATAGTAAATACGAAGCATTCCGGAATTCACACCCAATCCGAGCAAAGCAACCAACAAAAGAGTCATTATGTTTGTAAGTGCCAGAACTCCATAATCATCCGGGGGCATATATCTGGTATAAACCGGCAGCAGAATAAATCCAATCAATGGCTGTGCTACAACGCCGATTCCGTAAACAGCCGACTGCTTAATTAATCTTTTAATATCTTTAAGCATTAAACTTCTCTTTTAGTAGGTCTCTGAATTCAGAATACAGACCAGCAAAATCACTTTTAAGATTTTTTTTGCGGATTCTCAGTATCCTATTCTCTCTTAATGTTTGAGTCCAATGCAGTTTATGTTCCTCTACGCCTGCCATCCAATCAGATTCTGTGATTTTGTTTTTAAAACAGTATTCTATAATATATTTTGTGAGCACTCTGCCTACTGAATATTTCTGATAATCAAGATTAAATGAAGTATTCCATCTGTAAATTTTGTTATTGTAAAAAAACGAAATCGAATATGTAACAAGTTTTCCGTTATGCCTTAAGCAGAATATCCTCAGCCTGTTCATCTCGGAAAATTCCGGAAGCATAAGGTTTATAAATTCGGATTTCTTTTTTTCGAGGAATATACTTCTTCTGCCGGTTGTCTTGTTTCGTTTGATATTTAACTCAAGAATCTCTTTTAGAAGAATATCAGATATTTTCTCTTCCACTTTAAACTCCAAAAGACCTAATGCGTTAAGCTGCCTAATGTATTTTTCGTTTTTTTTCGTCCAGCTTGTGCCCAGAGATGAGTAATAAGAATCAAAACTACCTTCAATTTCGAGGTAGGGACAACCGATAAGAAAATTATTATCCGTATTATACTTGCCTTCAAATCCTTTTATTATTTCGTATAGTACATTATAATTTACTGAATGATTGCTTATTTGCCTTAATTCGGTTTCATCCCAAATATCTTCATCATTAATCGCTTTCATTATAAATGCATTTAATACTGCATCTTTTTCTTTTGTAATAATAAAATCTGCTGCATCCTGAAAACCATACCCCATAAATACAAGTTGCCTGAACTTAAGAGTATTTGCCGGGAGTTTCCCCTTCTTGATTATGCATAAGGGTGCTATTCCAATTAATTCTCCGCTTTCATAAGCAGTCAGAATGTATAGCTGTACCTGATTCCCGAAAACTTCAATCCAGTATTTCATCCATTCAAAGGTGAAATGTATGTGTGGATTTGGAGATTTGTCCAGAAGCCTGTTCCACTTATCTTTAAATTCGAAAAATTCTGTTTTATCTGTGATAACCTTAATCTCTATCAACTTAATATTTTCCTTGTTTTGTTAAATTTAGATCCTGCAAGTTTTACTATGATTGTAAGTTCTTTCTCAATGAATCCGTTTTTTAGAAAATTCCTTCTTGAAAACTCATTATTAACATTATAAGATACTAAAATTTTCGAATAACCTTGTGACTTAAGATAACTTAGCCTATATCCTGTTATATAGGTCTGAATACCCCGTCCGCGGAAATTCTCAAATATATAATCATCTACAAGATAAGCTTCCCTGCCTTTTTGCAAAGTAAACAACCTGTTAACCAGATAAGAGAAGTAATTTGAAGTTACAATCCAGGAGTATCCTGCTATACGACCGGAATTATCCTTAATCATAAACCCGATATAATCTCCCCTGATCCTTTCCCTGAAAAGCTTCTCCTTAGTAAAATTCCCGACAGTTCTGAACTCATTTATATTATCAGGTGTAATTTTGTAAACAGAGAAACAGTCATCAATCTTTCTAAACAAAATATCATTCTTCAAATCAAATTCTGCCGTGATATATTTTTCAATAGAATAAATATATTTTGAAAAATAAAACGACAAAAGATTCACAAATTTGGCAGAAAAGCCGGACTTCTTTGAAATACCATTCATTGAACAGCTCCTGCTTTTTTGTATATGGTAATAATATTCTCAAGAGGATCAGTTTCCCCGGTTCGCAATTCCTGCAAATCATTGGAGAACGCCCCTCTTATTGCTGAAACCATACTCTGCAGATCTCTGTTTCTAAATAAGATTGTTCCCTCAGGTCTTGGCACCGCGTCGGAAGCAACTGTGGGCATACCGTAATGTAAAGCTTCCCTCAGAGAAACTGAATCACCGTCTGTATTCGTAGGTCTTACAAAAATATTACCTGACTTCAGCACAGGGTAAAACGGAATTTTTTTGGTAATAATCAGAAATGAGTCGGATATATTTAATTCTTCAATTCTCAACTTTATCTTTGAAAAGTAGTTTTCTTCACCTATTTCAGGAAGACTAAAAATAAATCCAATTTTCCGGTATTCGTTCTTAAGTATAGCACAAGCCTCGACAAGCAAATCTAATCCGTAAAGATCTTCATTGTTATGAAAGACCAGCTTTGAAGCATTACCGCAAACAATCGGATAGTGATCTTCCGGAAATGTTCCTAATTCTCTCAGAACCGAGTCAATTTCTTCTTTTTTTTCAACCGGCGGTAAAAACGGATTGGAAATAAAAATTTTGTGCTTTGAAACCCCTGCTCTTAAAAGTTTACCTTCAATATCCGAGTTTGTAACTATAAATGCATCTCCAAATCGGCAGACAATAAAAACGTAAAACCTGTTGATCAACCCAAGTTCAGAGAGATTTTCTCTCATACTATGAAATGTAATTACAATTTTTGCATTTCTACTCAACTTCCCTGCAAGTGAAGCAAGTGCCCTGTATTTCCAGTATTTTTTGTGAAGATGATAAATACATTTTTCCTTTTCGGTAATAATGCTTTTAACTACGGAGAAAAATCCTCTTAATCTCTTAAATGATTTAAAGTCAGTACAGTACTTAGCTTCTTCAGTTCTTTTATAACCTTTTCCCTGAACAAAAAGAAGAATTTTCTTAAACAAAACAGGTCCGGGTATAAGGTCATCTTCCAACATTTCGACATCGTACCCTTTTAATTGAAGGTTCAATGCCAACCTTTCGGTATGAACAGAAATTCCTCCAATAGGCGGGGGGACAGGGCCAATTATTTTAATCCGGAAGGATTTTTGTTCCATTTACCGCCTCCGGAATTGCATTTATCAAAAATGAATTTTGTACGACTTTATGGCTAAGGAATAAAGACAATCCCGATACTATTCCGAAAATATGGTTAAGCTTGTACTGATTTCTGAATACAGGCTCGGTAAAACCCATAATCATAAACCCCATGATAACCGAAAGTGCAGTTACCAGTGCCGTTCTCTCCTGATAATCATCTGTTCTGCCTAAAGCTTTTATTACAGACCAAATTATTCTTCCGATAATGGTCAGAAAAAGAAGTAATCCTCCAATCCCGGTTTGTGTTGTCATTTCCAAATACATATTATGTGGATTAGCCCAAAAAATATTGCCTGCCTTTCTTAAAGCATCACTGAAATTAAATGTAGAAAGTCCGAGTCCAAGAGGATTTTCCTGAATAATTCCCATAGTAAAATACCAAATTACTTCTCGCGGTGAATCAGTTCCTTTTCTGTTCATTTCTTCAAATGCTCTGTCAATGAATTCGGTGAAAAAACTATCAAGAACTGAATTCAGCACAATTATCAGGACTGCTGCTGTGATTAATCCAGTGAAAATATTTTTAACAGAAATCTTCATGAAAAACAGAATGATAAAAGTATTCAACACTACAAACAGCAATCCGCCTCTGCTGGCACCCATCAGAAGTGAAATTATCATAGCACCGATGCTAATACCGGCAAGAATTTTGACTATAAGGGTTTTGGAATTAAAGACAAGATAAACAGCAGCGGGTACAAGCATAACATAAAAGGCCGACATAGTATTTACATTACCGAAAAATCCGCCATAACGCCAATTGCCTTCTGAAAGATCTCTTGATGCGGCAACGGCGCTTTCGCCGCGGACAAGCTCAAGGTTTATTCCCGTAAGCATTGAAAAAATGTGCCCTCCGGCAGATAATGCTCCGAATATTACGAGCAATGTCATAAAATCAGAGGCTGTTTTTACATTTCTGAATGCCTGATAACCAAGATAAAAATAAAGAAAGAATTCAATATAATATGTAAGAAGAGCTTCAACATTTAATCCGAATAATTCAGGATGAGTAGTAATTCCTATTATAAAAGATATAACAATAAAAACGAAGTAAACAAACCATTGTGCATCAAACAGACGAGGAAGTTTTTCCATTTTCTGATAGTTGTATATTGAGAGAAGTGCTATTAATGCTAAAATCAGTGCTCCTCCTATGCGTACAAATCCTGCAACAGGAACACTGCTTATAACAATATTCTCGATGAAAATTATAAAGAATAAAGGGAGAGTTACTTTTATAAAGATGCTTTTAATGTTGAAAAGAATAAACAGAATAACCGGACCTGCAAAGAAATATAAAGCGTATCTCGATTGGAGTCCACCAAACGTACGCAGAAAGAACAACAGAAACAGAACTGTCAGAACATTAAAAACAACAAGAACCCTATAAGGTTTTCCTTTTAAGTAAGCAATAATTGAAGACATTAATCATTCACTTTTCGATAATTATCAGTTGCTTAATCGGTCAATTATCAAAACAAGGCTTGCAACCACAGCAAGCGGTGCTGAAATAAGACCAAAGACTTCCCGCCATGTTACAACTGCTGAATAATCAACAATAATTGTATCGTCATCGTAAGTATCAAGTTTATATTTGTCAGTTTCAGAAATATCATCCAAAGATACTTCTATCAGTTGTCTCATCCCGTTCTGGTCAATCCTGTAAAGTTTAATATCATCAAGATCGGCATAGTCTTTTGGTCCGCCGGCATAAGTAATCAACTGAATCAGGTTTGTTTCAACAGGTACTTCATAGCATCCGGGTTTATTAACATATCCCCATAAATTAACTCTTTTTGTTACTTCACCCGGAATACTTTCAACTTTATAAACACTTCCCGGCATCTGTGCTAAAACTGCTCCGCCCAAAAGTATGAATAATACCGCCGTAAATATGTTTTTCATTTCAGTCCTTTCCCAAAATTAGTCTTTTAACTCAGGTTCATGTATTGCACTTTTCCCGTTGCCCGGGGTGTGGGATTTTCCGTTGATTCCTGATTCATTGTAAAAAGCCTCATCGGCATCATTATTCAGAGATTTGAATTCCTCTGATTCAGTAAACTTATTCGCCTTGAGTATAATTTTACTTCTCTTATTTACCTTACCTTTTCTGGAAGCTTCGTCTTGCGAGTAGTATCCGTAATACCTTCCGTAGTATGAGTTCAACTTGGAATCATCAAAATCGTTAAGCACAACTCCGCCAATGCTTATGTGGAACTCCCGGAAAAGATTTGCGGCGCGGTTAATTTCATCAATATTTGTTTTCTCTGCTCTGGCAATCAAAATAACATCGTCCACTTTTTTTGCAAGATGAATTGCATCTGTAACTGCATTAACCGGTGGTGTATCATAAATTACCAGATCGAATCTCTTCGACATCTCTGACATAAAACTGTACATTTTTTCTGAAGTAAGAATGAGCGCGGGATTCTGTCTGAATTCAATTGCAGTAATTACCTTTAGTCCGTCAACGTGTGTATCTCTTAAGACATCTTCCAGAGAATTCTTTCCGAACAAATAATGCGACAGTGACGGAACCGGATGAAGATTAAAATACTTATTTATTGAAGGTTTTCTTAAATCGCAGTCAACCAGAAGTACTTTCTTGCCTGAGTTTGCATAAGTTATCGCAAGATTAGATGCAGTTGCGCTTTTCCCTTCTCCGGGACCTGAACTTGTAACAAGAAGAGACTGAATCTTCCTATCCTGAAACGCATAATCAAGATAAATCTGCAGTCTTTGGTATGACTCAGTTGCAACTGAATAATCTCCTTTAGCGTTCAGCAATCCTTTTATGCTTCCGGGCAGCATCTTTTTCTCTTCACTGCCATCACCTAATCTGAGTTTTGGAATAGTGGATATTAGTCTGAAACCTAAAGCTTCAATATCCTGAGGATTCCTGACGTAATTAAATACAAAGTTCAATGTAAATGCGGCAGTAACGCCAAGCAAAAGTCCGATTACCATAGAAAGTGCAATATTTAGTGCAATTCTCGGACTAACAGGACCGGATGGCACTTTTGCATAATCCAGAAGTTCTACTTTTCCGAATATTGATTTCTCCGCCAATAGAGCTTCCTGATATTGCTCACCGATTTTTTTGTAGAGCTTTTCATTAATCTCCTTATCTCTCATAAGTTTAGCGAGATTATAGCTTTGCTGAGGAAGTCTGCTGAACTGTGCTTCATATTTGGCAAGCTGTTTATAAAGCATATTTCTGTTAAGTTCCAGAGTTTTTTGTTTCAACTGAAGGTTATAAATTTCACCGGACAAGGAAGAAACTGCATCTCCGCCTTTTTTATTTGCACCGGAACCTAAAGTATAATCTTCAAGAGAATTGCTGATATATTTGCTGGACCTTACAGACAGAATACTCTTCAGAGAATCAATTTCTCTTTGTTTCCTTAAAAGTTCTTTCTGATATTCAGGTCTGGAAGAACTGCCGCTGCT
The DNA here is from genome assembly GCA_964584325.1 of uncultured Melioribacteraceae bacterium. GTDB lineage: Bacteria > Bacteroidota > Ignavibacteria > Ignavibacteriales > Melioribacteraceae > CAZOZP01. Next base: position 16,532 of record CAZOZP010000005.1, on the reverse strand, counting down.
TGCAATTTTAAGTATATCTTTATCTGCTTCAAGTTCAGATATCTTTTGCCTTAACTGCTGAATGTAAAGATCATCTACGTCAAGAATCCTTTCTGTAGCCTGTGGCACTATTCTGTTAAGATCTTTCGAATAGTTCTCAAGAAGCAGTTTTCCCTTCTGATACTCAATGTCTGATCTTTCCAACTCAGTCTGAAGTTCAGTAATTTTCTGGATTAAGTTTCTGGATTCATCACTCAAACTTGCAACACCTTCTGTTGAACTGAATATTTGAAACATTCTTTCACTTTTTTCGAGTTCATCGCGGTAGTTGTTTTGCTGTTCTTCGAGAAATTTTCGCACTTGAGAAGCATTGGATCTGTTGTTAACAAGGTCTTTATCCAGATAACTTTCTGCCACGATATTTGACAGCATGGCAGCTTCGGCCGGATTAAGACTTGATGCGGTTATTTTAACAACATCATTCTCTTTACCAATTTCATAAGAGATAAACTGCGGCAATCTCTCAGCAATATAATCTCTTGCTGCGGTATGGTTTGTATCAGAATATCCTACTAGTCTTGCTGCATCTTTCAGCATTCTTATTGTATCTTTTCGGTTCTCCGGATCAACATAAAACCTATCAATAATTCTTTCTGCAACGCCTGAATAAAACTTATTTGAATTAAGTATTTCAAGTTCGTTCTTCATATTACGGTCTTTGGTACCTGAAAAATCTCCGAATCCAAGCTTTGCCGTAAGCTGGTCTTTAATCATAACTGAAGAAGTAGCCGAATAGATTTTTGGCTGCCTAACTGTATAAATAGTTACAACAGAAACAACAACGAAAAATGTTATTATAATAGCCCATTTATGCCGAAACAATACATCTATTATTCTGAAAATCTTATGCTGATCTTTCAATGAATCATTAAAACTCATGCCAATGACTTTCCATTTATTTTTAATCTCAACCTATTATGCAACAGAGCAACAAAGTATCAACTTTGTTACTCTGTCGCTATATTACTCTGTTACTTTATCAATAACATTTTATTAATCCTGCTATATCCGCCCGCTTCAATTTTATACAAGTAAACACCGCTAATCAGATTGGAAGCATCAAATTTAATATTATGGCTTCCGGCATCCATTCTTTGATTTATCAGAACACCGATTTCCTGTCCGAGAAGGTTATAAACAGTAAGCTTAACATTTGTATTTTCTGCAAGAGTGAATCTTATTGTAGTAGTCGGATTAAAAGGATTAGGATAATTCTGCAGTAATTCAGTTGACCCGGCAATAATAACTTCAACTATTTTACTGTATTCATATTTACCATCGTTGTCAACTTGTTTCAATCTGTAAGAATAGCTTCCAACCGATGCATCCTTATCGAAAAATCTGTATGAATTAACCGCGCTGCTGTTTCCTGCTCCGTTTAACTGAGCAAGCTTTATCCAATTTGAGCCTGCAGATTTTCTTTCAACTTCAAATCTGTTGTTATTTACTTCAGAAGCTGTAGTCCAATTCAATTCCACACCACCGGCTTTTGCCGAAGCAGTGAATGCCGAAAGTTCAACAGGAAGTGGAGTATCTTCGCTTGTAAAAGGGAAAACTCCATCGACCAGAGAGGCTTCATAGAAATAATTAAATGGGTTAATCAAAGTAATGTCTTCCGCATTATTTTTGTCTGTACCTCTCAACTCATTATAAGGAGCAAAAGCAAAACCATCCTTATAAGAATTAGTGGAATTCACTTTCAAAAAAGTTGTATATAATTCTGACGGATTTCCCAAGAATGACCTAGGTATCCTCATCTCTACATCGTAATTTGTTGAATTATTTGATATTTGAATATCAGGATGAGCAACAACAGATACCCATTCTGAACCTTGGAATTTTTTTATCGAAAAAGAATTATTCCTGAAAAATATCTCAAAATCTGCAAGAAATGGCAGTGTTATACTTGTATCTACATCAGTTGTTGGATTTGGATTAGAATCCCCATTGCCGCCACTTAAAGGATTTGATTGTGGATCTGTATCAAAGTATACTAACCCAAAAAGAGTTGTACCGTCTGTACTTGTATTAGTAACTTCAAATCCCAGATAGATATAATCTGAATCCCAACTTAATAACCAAAAACCCTTATCCCAGGTTGATTGATATTTTTCACCATTTTCCCATTCGCCCACGTTACCATCAATTGTTTTTGTTGACAGCGGTTGTGAATATAGCGTTATGCTAAAAATTAATACGAAAAAAAAACCGGATAAAGATTTCATAAAACCTCCCTAAACATTTTGTTATTAATTTTGCCCGAACCCGTTAACGTCCTAAATTTTTAGATCCGCTTAAAGTTATTTCGAATAATTTCAAGGAATAAATATTTAGACACTATGTCTAATATAGAAAATTTATCTTTTAAAACCACAGAAAAATGATAAACAAGTGCAAAATGTTGCAGGTTTTTGTTTTTATGTAAAGAAATCTTGACGCAGATCATAATTTCAATTTTTTTTTCAGTCTGAAACGAATTTGTAATAATAGTTATATTTGTCCGGGATGATTTAATAAAGCAAGTTTATCCCCTTTTATTATAAAGGCAGAATATTTCCTTATCTCTTTTTTGTGTTCACGGAAATCATTACATTGTTTTTGTGATAAGCAAGATTTTATTAAGGCATAATTTCTGTTTTGCAAAGGGAAAATAAATTCAAGGAGAAAAAATGTACCGCATTTTATTATATATTAATTTATTATTTGTTTCACTTACCTTGGCTCAAACCAACTATTATATTTCAGATACAGACGGCAATGATGCAAATAACGGCAAAAGCCCTGCTTCTGCCTGGAAGACACTTCAAAAACTTAACAATTCCTGGGGTTTAATCAATCCCGGCGACAGTATTCTCCTGAAGCGCGGTGATACTTTTGCTCCTCCAACAATTTCTACCGTTGGAGTAGTTCATATTCCTGTTGGGAAAAGCGGTAACTCGAGTGCTTATATCGTAATGGGAGCTTACGGAAATCCTTCTTTGGCGAGACCGGTTATTTCCAACAAGCAGGTGTCTGCCTACAGTGTTGCGGTAAGACTTCAGTCACAATCATATTTTATTTATCAGGATATTCATTTTATCGGAGAATTGAGTCTGCGTGCAAGCGATTCTGATATGGGTCTCCACCATGTAAAATTCCTCCGACTTAAAATTTCGGAAGGAAGAATGGGGTTCTACAATCCCTATGCGCCTGCAAATACTCCTGAACCAAATATCGCAAAGCCTCTCAATAATATAGAAATAGGTTATTGTGAATTTGAGAATACTATAGGCGAGGACTGTATAAATATGGGTTCGGCCAACGGTAACATTTGGATTCATCATAATACATTTCATAAAATCAGTGAAGAAGCTATTGATATAGGCGGAGGGGATAATAATATTGTTGAATATAATTTCATTTCAGGTACAACTGTTCAGGGAATAAAACTTCACTCACAGTTCATGGAACAAAGATATACTATCGTAAGAGGCAATGTAATTCAGGGAGCCGGGTCTTATGCTTTTGCATACGAAAATGTTACTGACGGACAAATTTATAACAACACTTTTTACGGCAATCCGAATGCAATGTTCCTTGGCTGGCTTCACGCTAACGCACCGCTTGTTAATGAATTTGCCGGAAATGTTTTTTCGAATAACATTATAATCGGAACGGTTATTACAGGTATGCCGAAGAACGTAAATTACACCTATCGAAACGGAACAACTGAAAATCTTCAGGTCGGAGAAATGTGGGAAAACAATTCTTTTTATAATAACACTTACTATACTTTCAATAATTCTCCTATTCACAGGTTTATTTATTATACGGGTTCTATTGCATATAACGCTTCTGTTCTGCCATACGGCAGGTATGAAACTCAAGCAGATTACGCACAGACAGATGCAAGAATTTATCCTTCGGAAATTGCTTCCAAATGGCTGACTAAAGCAAATGTTCACAATGACCGTTTTGCGAATCCCGAAATGATTAACCTTTCTTATACGAGTGCTTTCGTTTACGGCAACTTAAGACTAAGAGACGGATCGTCATCACTTGGAACGGGGATTCCTGTTGCCGGATTTGAATATGATCTCGATGGAAACTCTATTAATACAGCCATGAATTTAGATCCCGGTGCATATCAGAAATCTTCCCTAGGCGCAGATGTTACTATGCCTCAGCTTATTTCAGCAGCAGCAGGAAGCGAATCTTCGCTTATGCTTTCATTCAGTGAGAACCTCGGCATTTCTGCATCCCAGGCATCAAATTATACAATAACCGGCGGCATCTCGGTATTATCAGCACAAAGACAGGCCGATAATTCCAAAGTTCTTCTCACAACTTCGGCTTTTATTCCAAATTCTTCATATACTGTATCTGTGAGCGGAGTATCGGATAATTCCGGCAATTCCATAAATCCTTCTGCAAACACTGCTTCATTTACATACAGTGTAGTTCTTGATACTGATCCTCCGGAAATTCAAAGCTCTGTTTACATTAACAGTCAAAGTGTAAGAATTGTCTTTACTGAAGTTCTTGAAGAAACTTCTGCGGAAAATACTCTGAATTATTCAGTAAGCGGCGGAGTGTCGGTTAGTTCCGCTGTTCTATCAAACGACAATGAAGTTACAATCGGTACTTCAGTTCATTCTCCGGGTACTTCATATACGGTAACTGTTGCGGGAGTTAAAGATTTGGCAGGAAATGCAATTTCAGCAAACAACACTTCCGTTTATTCAGTGCCTGCAGAACCTTCCCAATCCGGTACTTTTGTGAATCTTACCACAAACGGCAATTTTGAAAGCGGATCGAAATCCGGCTGGTACGAAAGTAATGCTTTAGGTGGAGCTGTTTACACTTTTTCGGTTTCTTCTTCTTCCCCAGTTTCCGGTAGTTATAGCGGTGTTATAAATATCAGTCAAGCCGGAACCAGCGACAGTCGTCCTATGATTTATGTTGCATTGACAGAGCCTGTTGTTTCAGGGTCTTCCTATACTTTTAAGTTCAAAACAAAAGTGCTTTCCGGAAATCCGAAAATACAATACTATGCCGCAGGAACTTCTTCAAAACTTTTTAACAATAACTTAAGCGGAACTCAGGACTGGGTGATTGAAATTCCTTCCGCTACCAATACTCTTCAGCACGTTTATCTTTATTTTGACGGAACTGCTACAGGATCTGTGGCTATTGATGATATTCAATTCGGCTTAAAAGCTGCTCCGCAGGCTCAACTCACAGGAGCTAAGGTAATTCTAGAGGGAGCCTGGAATAACACAATTCATAATTCAGGCATAGCTGTTCCTTTGACGCAGCCTTATAACAGCGCACCGCATAATTACGGCGGAATAGAAGCAGTTGCATCAGTTCCTGCAGATGTTCTGGATTGGATACTTCTCGAACTCCGCACCGGTACTGCACCTGATACTAAAGCAGCCGAAGCCGCTGCATTTGTAAAAAAAGACGGAAGTATTGTTTCTGCCTCTGGGAATGCTTCAGTTGTCTTTAATGTATCTGAAGGAAATTATTATGTGGTGATTCATCACCGTAATCATTTAAGTATAATGAGCAATTCTGCAGTTTCTCTTTCTTCTGGTGCCGCTTCATATAATTTTTCTGATTCTGCAGTAAAGAGTTACGGAGATGATGCAGTAAAGGATTTAGGAGGCGGATATTTCGGAATGTATGCCGGTGATGCAGACAATAACGGAATAATAAATACTTTTGATTACAAAGCCGTTAACGATAATCTTAATAAAACCGGATACGAAAAGGCAGATACCGATTTCAGCGGAATTGTTACGGAAAGTGATTTTCAAAAGCCTGAGACTAATCTTTTCAAAACGAGCAAAGTTCCGAGATAGAATAATAATAAAGGGGCAGACACTGTAAGCCTGCCCCAACTTTGTCTCTCTGGAACCTGTTACCCTGTTACTTCACCAGCATCATTCGTTTTGAATCGCTGAAACTCCCCGATTCTATCCTATATATATACACTCCTGAAGCAATATTATTTGCATCGAATTTTACTTCGTAATTTCCGGCTGCTTGTTTTTGGTTTACAAGAACAGCGACTTCTTTTCCTAATATATCATATATTCGCAGAGACGTTGCCTGCAAAGTCTCTATACCGGATGGAATTGAATATTTTATTGTTGTTACCGGATTAAAAGGATTCGGATAATTCTGAGATAAAGAGAATTCCGAAGGGATTTCGGTTAATTCAACTGTGATTTCTTTTGAATATGAACACTTTCCGTCATTATCTATTTGCATTAACCTGTATCTTAGTAAGCCCTCAACTGCCGTTAAAATATCAGTGAATGAATATGATTTCGGACTATTTGAATTACCTGCACCTTCAACAAAACCAATCTTTTCCCATTTTTCGTCAGCTATTATTCTTTCTATCTCAAATCCATGGTTATTCAGTTCCATTGCTGTCTGCCAGTTAAGCTCAACTTTGCTGTTTGAAACAGATGCAGTGAATGTTGTCAGTTCAACGGGCAGAGCACCAAGGTCTTCATAACTAACATCGTCGATAAGGATACTAGGATTACCATCAAACTCGATTTTAAGCTTACGAACATTTTCAAATCCTGTTAAAGTTACTTGTTCATAAGACACTTCATCCGGAGAAATATATCTTTGCGTTTTAATAACATTATTACCTGAATCATAACCTGTAAAGTCAACGTAACTGTTATTGTTCTCCATCTGATCATCAACTAAAACAAATAATTCTGTGATGTTCAAATTATGGTCTGCCTGAAGAAAATCTCCGCTTACATCTAACATTAAATGGTTGCTTCCATTATTTGCGCGATAGTTTCTGATATCTGCCCAATTGCCACTAATCCAATTAATACCGTTCTCTGACCAGGAATCTGTACCGAATGCCTGACTTTCGAAGGTTAAAAATGAAAATATGGGATCCAAGTCTTCATAACTAACATCGTCGATAAGGATACTAGGATTACCATCAAACTCGATTTTAAGCTTACGAACATTTTCAAATCCTGTTAAAGTTACTTGTTCATAAGACACTTCATCCGGAGAAATATATCTTTGCGTTTTAATAACATTATTACCTGAATCATAACCTGTAAAGTCAACGTAACTGTTATTGTTCTCCATCTGATCATCAACTAAAACAAATAATTCTGTGATGTTCAAATTATGGTCTGCCTGAAGAAAATCTCCGCTTACATCTAACATTAAATGGTTGCCTCCATTATGTGCGCGATAGTTTCTGATATCTGCCCAATAGCCACTAATCCAATTAATGCCGTTTTCTGACCAGGAATCTGTACCGAATGCCTGACTTTCAAAGGTTAGGGTCAAAGTAAATCCAAATTCATCTGATAGAAAAGATGTTCCTGCACTTTTATTCCACCCGCTGATATCCCCGGTTTCGGTATAACCATGAATTGTCTGGTTTGTACGGTAATTAGTTTGTGCATTAATTGAAAACACAAATAATGATAATATCAATAAAAGCTTCTTCATCAATACCTCAATTGGAATAAGAAATATTGTATTACTAATTTAAACACCAAAAATCATCTGAAAATTTAAATCATTTTAATAGATTTTCCCTTGCAATTCGTAAGGAAGTATCATTATTGTACTTAAGAATCAATATCGAATACAGTTTATTGTATTTTAGCAAATATATTTTATTAGACAAGCTAAAATTTACACCGGAAGACTTCGGGGCAGGTTGTGTGTTTTGCAACACATTATTAAATTTACAATGGATTAAAAAAGAGACACAAGGCTTTGCGTCTCTTTTTTAATAAGAAAAATAATACTGTCTTTCTTTTTGCCTTCGTACTTTGTGCTAAATTTCTTAGGATACCTTCGAGGACCTCAGTCACCCGACGGCATAAATAAAAAAGGGCAGACACTTTACGCCTGCCAACTTTGTATCTCTGTAACCTGTTACCCTGTTACTTCACCAGCATCATTCGTTTTGAATCGCTGAAGTTCCCCGATTCTATCCTATATATATACACTCCTGAAGCAATATTATTTGCATCGAATTTTACTTCGTAATTTCCGGCTGCTTGTTTTTGGTTTACAAGAACAGCGACTTCTTTTCCTAATATATCATATATTCGCAGAGACGTTGCCTGCAAAGTCTCTATACCGGATGGAATTGAATATTTTATTGTTGTTACCGGATTAAAAGGATTCGGATAATTCTGCTCAAGTCCGAATGATGAAACTTCAGTTATGATCTCTTCAACGGGGAGAGGCGAACCATCATCATACTGCCAGAATAAATAAGGGTATCCCGAATTATAAATTCCATCCATATACCATACTTCCGAACTCCAGCCGGCATTAATAAAAGTTTCATTGTTTTTCATATCCGCAGTAACCAGACCTGTACCGGCGTAGCTTGCGGATAAAAGACTTGTTTCGGTATCCCAGAAACAGCCTGTAATCTGTGCAGCCGGCGCATATCCGATAAATCCGCCAACAAAATTAGTCCCGGAAGGTGCACCTATCGAATAACAATTTATAATTATTGAATTATTATTGGCGTTGCCGATAAATCCGCCGGCATCTGCATCTCCAATAACATTACCGAGGGCATAGCAATTACTTACATCAGAGCCGGAATTGTAACCTATGAATCCTCCGGTATAATTTCCGGGAGCATTTATATTTCCTTCCGAATATGAGGTCTCTACATAGCTTCCATCCTGCGAGCGACCGATAAATCCGCCTACATAACTGAGGCCCGAAACATCGCCGGAAGAGAAACATCTTCTTACGTCAGAAGCTGTCAGGTTGCCTGTAAAACCACCTACATCATACTGCCCTGAAACAGCTGCTTTTACCCAGGAGTCTGCAATCAGCGATGTTATTGAATAGCCGATAAGCCCGCCAATGAAACTTTCGCCCTGAACCTCAGCTTCCGAGCCACACTTTGTAATTCTTGAATTTGCATTATTCCCGACTACTCCGCCTACATCTCCGGAACCTGAAACACTTCCTGAAACATAGCAGTTTGTGAGAAAAGAATTGCGGTTAAATCCGACTAAACCTGCCGTGTAATTTGAACCGCTTACACTACAGGCTAAAAGAAAAAGACTATCTATCTTACTGTCTGCAACAGATCCGAATAATCCCTGAAATGAATAAGCAGGTCTGTTGATAAACAATCCGGTTATGGAATGTTTTTGACCGTCGTACCATCCTCTGAATGCCTTCACTTCGTTTCCTATCGGAACCCAGCCCATCGGAATATCGGGAGTTCCGGGAATTCCGTCGTGATCTCCGGTAAACCATAATGCAGTACCTGATGCATCAATATTTTCTGTCTGTACATAACAATACTTCCAATTGGCAGTATCTGCGGCAATCCAATACAAATTTTCCAGCGAAGATATTGTAAATGGATTTACCTCCGAGCCGTCTCCTTCGGAAGGGGCTGTAGGAATTTGCGCAAAAATATAGTTCACTGAAACAAGCATAAGCAAAAAATGCATTATTTTCGACATTCCGTCCTCTGACTTTATAATTGTATAGAAATGGGATACACAAAGATAAAGTCTTGTCGGAATTAAGACAAATATTTATTTGAAAAAAATACGCAATGCGAAATAAATCACAAAGTCTTCCGAATTTGGACTAAATAATCGTAAGTATTCCCGAAAAGCCCGTCATATCGAAGACTTCCTTAACCGTTTCGCTCATATTGCGGATTTCCATTTTCGTACCGATTCCGTTAATCGATTTCTGTGCGGCAAGCATAATTCTTAAACCTGCACTGCTTATGTATTCCAGTTTTTCGAAATCGAAAACGAGATTATAACTGCCGGATTTAAGAATTGCTTCGATTTCTGATGACAGCTGCGGTGCCGTAACTGTATCGAGTCTTCCTGAAAGAGTTAGGTTAACCGTACTTTCTTCTACTGTTTTTGCTATGGTCATTTTATTCTCCTTGTTTCCTATTTTCTTACAAGAACCGATATATCGTTTTTAATGTATGGTTCTGAGTAACTTATTGCTTTTTTCCTTTCTTCGGTTACTGTGAAACTGCTGACTGCAATATCAATTTTGCCTGCCTGCAATGCCGGTATTAGTGCCTCAAAAACCATATCCGTGATTTCAAGCGACATTCCGAGTTTTTCTGCGATCAGACTGCTTAACTCTATATCCAATCCGGTAATCTTTCCCGAAGCCACAAAAGTAAAAGGTTCATACATTGCTGCAGTGCCTAACCGTAGTTTAGGTGCATACTTATCTAAAACGACATTGTATTCCGGAACTTTTGTGTATTTGGTTTCCAGCCACTTACTTCTTAATTCATCAAGCTTCCCTTCATTTCTGAGTTCAGTTATTGCTTCATTGATTCTTTCAAGTAGTGCAATATTTCCTTTCTTAATTGCTGCGGCAAATTCAACATCACCAACTTTCTCATCAAGAATTGTTAATTCCGGATTTTGGTTAACAATGTTTTGAAGCACGCTTCTGTCATATATAAAGGCATCTGCTTTCCCTTTTTTTACTGCAAGTCCGGCATCTGCAGAACCCTGAACAACATCAAACCGTGAATTCGGAAAATGCTTTCTCGCCGCTATATCTCCTGCCGATCCGTTGAGAACGCAAATTCTCTTTCCGTCCAACTGATTAAGCGATGTTATTTTTTCTTCATTATTTGAACAGGATATCAGAAGGAACAATACCGGAAAAATGATTTTAATTATACATTTCATTTCTTCAATGCCATCCTTAGTATATTATTGTTTTCTTGTCTATCATATTCAAGACTTTCAGTAAGATTCTTAACTATCGTTATACCCAATTCATCCTCATCGCATTCTTCTATTATATTCAGAACTTCGCCGGATGATTCTATTGTTATTTCAATAGTTTCCTTCTTTTCGGAATACGAGACTTTAACGGTAACATCATAAACACTTAGTCTTGCTATAAGCAATGTAAGAATTTCTTCAAGTACAAGCAGAAGATTCGAACGCATTTTGCGCGGAAGTATGTGTTTTTCGCAGAAAGCTTCTATTTCTGAATTCATTGCGTAAAGGTCAAAATCAGGACTATTTATTTTATGGACAAAACTTCTTACTCTGTTTATAAATGCTCTGGTTTTTTCCTTCTGCGGATTTTCAAATATCTGTTTCGGACTCCCTTCTTCATATATCAATCCTTCATCCATATAAAATACGCGGTTGGATACCATTCTGGCAAAATCCATTTCGTGAGTTACTATTGCCATCGTCATTCCTTCCTTTGCCAGACGTCTGATAACCGCAAGCACCTCACTAACCATAGTAGGGTCTAAGGCCGATGTCGGTTCATCAAACAAAATTATCTCAGGGTCCATGGAAAGGCACCGCGCAATTGCCACTCTTTGCTTCTGACCTCCGGAAAGTTCATCGGCGTAGCTTCCGGCCTTCTCTGCAAGTCCGACAAGTTTCAGTAATTCTCGTCCTTTCTGCTCGGCCTCTTCTCTGGATTTACCGAGCAGTTTTACAGGCCCGATTGTTAAATTTTCCAGAACAGTAAGGTGGGCAAAAAGATTAAATGACTGGAAAACCATTCCCATCTTGCGTCTTAGTTTAGGTACGTCAGCAGTTTTGCTCAGGATGTCTTCATCATCAATGAAAATGCTTCCTCCAGTTGGTGTTTCCAATAAATTAAGACACCTGAGAAAAGTACTCTTACCCGTGCCCGAAGGTCCGATAATTGAAATCACTTCTCCCTGTTTTATTTCAGTACTTATATCTTTTAATACGGTTAAATCGCCGAATTTCTTTTCAAGATTTTCTACTTTTATCATAATTTCACCCGTTTCTCTTTCTTGTTTTCGGATCAGTCCGTTTTTCTATGTACCCGAGCGACAGCATCAGGAGCCAGGATATAAGGTAATACAAAATGGCAACCATTATCAGCGGGAAGAAAGCATCAAATGTTCTGCTTCTGATTATATCACTGGCTTTTGTAAGGTCCTGCACCGCAATATACCCGACAATGGATGTCATCTTTACCAGCGAAATAAATTCACCCTTATAAACCGGCAAAATGCTTCTTGCCGCCTGCGGAAGAACTATAAACAGGAATGTTTTTACTTTGGTAAATCCCATAGCTATTCCGGCCTCTGTCTGACCCCTGTCAACCCCCTCAATGCCTGTACGGAACATTTCCGAAACGTAAGCCGCGAAATTCATTCCGAAGGCAATTACCGCCACAATAACAGGATCTATGTTCACTGATGCAAATATAACATAGAATGTAATCATGAGAACTACCAGAACCGGCGTGCCTCTGAGCACCGAGATATATACTTTGGCAATATTTTGAACTAGTTTTCTGCCCGACATCCTCATAAAGCATACAAGCGCGCCTAACAATGTCCCAAATATTGTAGCAAGAATTGAAATAATTACCGTTGTTTTTAATCCGTCTATTAAAAGAAGATATCTGTCTTCAAGAATAATATTGCTGTAGAAACCATCTTTTATACTATTCCAGAATAAAACAATACCTGACGTACTTTCAGGTTCTGATTCAGCGGCTTCTGCTGCCTTGCCCATATTCTTTTTTAACGCAAGCACTGTTGTATTGAAATGCAAATAACTGTCTGAGAAATCCACCTGCTTCTGTCTTTCTTCAGTAATGGCAATAGCATCTACTATCATATCTGCCTTTCCTGAAGCAAGAGCAGGAACAAGAGATGCGAATTCAAGTGTTAGGATTTCCAGATTATATCCTTCTTTACGGGCAAAGGTTTTTATCATTTCTATATCTAAACCAACATGCTCTCCGTTCATAATTGCAGAGTGAGGAAGATCCGCTACAGCCGCTGCAAGAATTAATTTAGGAGCACCTTTATCAAAATTAAACTTAGGCATAACAGCTTTTTCTGCATCTCCTTCCAGCCATCTTTTGCAGATTTCATCAAAAGTGCCATCGGCCTTTGCTTCAGCAAGAAACTTATTGAATTTTTTTCTCAGTTCAGGGTTATTTTTATTGAAGCCTACTCCAAGTGGCAGCGAAAGAACGTTATCTGCAAGAATTCCGACATCCGGATTTGACTTGATAAGAAGTTCGGCAGGTCTTGCATCAAAGAATGCCGCATCGGCTTTCTCCGATTTCAATGCCATAATCATATCAGCCGCACTCTTATATCTTAGTATCTTTGCCGTAGGATATTTTTTTGCAACAAAAGCATCGTGAACAGTACCTTCATAGACTGCAACTCTCTTATCCGATATATCATCAATTGAAGCAAGTTTTTTCTTTGCCGGCTCTTCAATGTTCGATTTAAGAGCAAAAACGCTTGCTCCGAGTTTCAGGTAGCCGTTTGAAAAAGCTATCTGCTTTTCTCTTTCCGGAGTAATCATAAGAGTGCTTGCAATCATATCTATCTTATTCGTTGCGGCAGCGGCTATAAGACTTCCGAAATCCATATCGGAATACTTTACGCTTTTACCGAGGTATGCTCCGAATCTGTCTGATAGTTCGATATCGAACCCGACCAGTTTATTATCTTTCAACGCCGTAAACGGAAGTCCCTTATCTCCCACCGTTCCTACAATAAGAGTTCCTTTACTACCCTTATTCTCAATTACCGGCATTTCGTTAGAACCTTCGGAAATCCAGCGTTTAACCATATCATCGAACACGCCGTTATTTTTTATCTCACGTAAAAACCGGTTGAAATCTTCTTTAAGTGCAGTACTGTTCTTGTTAAATCCCATACCTATCGGAACCGCAAAAAGAGTATCGCCCAGAATTGCCATCTCTTTTTCGACTCTGAAAATTTCAAGCAGAGTTTCATGAGTGTAGATAGCCGCATCAGCTTTACCTGATTTTACTGCCAATAATATTTCTGACGGACTTTTAAACTGCATTATTACCGCATTAGGCAGATTTTCCTTTGCCCAGGTATCGTGAGTTGATCCCATCAAAAGAGCAATTTTTTTATCTTTGATATCATCAAGAGTTCTAAGTTTTTTCGAAGGTGCCTGAAGTGCGGCAATTTCACTTTTAGGTTTCTTTACAATTATTACTTGTGAATTAGTAAAATATGATTCCGAAAAATTCACTGACTTTCTTCTTTCATCAGTAGCGGTCATACCTGCAATAATAATATCAACTTTACCAGATTGCAATGCCGGGATAAGAGCCGCAAATTTCATATCCTTAAAAACAGCAGGGCGATTAAGCCTGATAGCCAAAATGCGTGCAAGTTCACCGTCGTGACCGCTTACTTCCTGTTTTGCATTCACAAAGCAGAAAGGTTCTCTTGTTGCTGAAGTTCCGATAACAAGAGGCTCTCCTTTTTCCGGAAGTTTCAGATTCAATTCCTCATATGGCGATAAATCGCTTTTGAACCATCTTTTCTTAAGATCATCGAGAGTTCCATCGGTCTTAAGCTCCGCGATTATTTCATTCACTTGGTTTAAAAGTGCCTCACTGTCTTTCCTTACAGCCATTGCAGTATTTTCGTAATCCACAGGTTCCTTAATCAGCATAAGATCCGGATTATGTTTGCAGACATTCAGAGCCGCCGGAAATCCTGTAATTACAGCTTCAAGCTGATCCGATTTAAGGGCTGCAACTCCGTCCATAATATCATCAAAACTTTTTGTTTCTGCTTCTGGGAACCTTGTCTGAGCCAGATGTTCACCCGTAGATCCGGTCATTGCGCCAATTTTCACTCCTTTCAGATCATCGAGCGATTGAATGGATTTTTCCGTTTCTCCGCAACCGAAAAAAAGGAGAACCAAAATCAATAAATAACTGCCGGTTAATAGTCTTTTCATAGTTTTTCCGTTATTCTTTAACTAATGCAGCAATTCCGCCGTTATAATAAGGTATTGAAAACAAAACATTCTTTGCTCTTTCTTCGGAAATAGTTATACAAGCACCTATTACATCCACTTTATCCGCAAGAAGTGCCGGAATCATAGCTCCGAATTCCATATTTACTATCTCTAATTTCTTTCCAAGTCTTTTAGCCAGAAGTGATGCGATTTCTATATCTAAACCCACGACCTCGTGACTATGATCCACAAAAGAAAACGGCTCAGTAACTGAGGATGTCCCGAATCTCAGAACCCCGTTTTTCCCTTCACTCGTAATTTCGGGCATTGCCGCCGGAGAACCCTTTTCAGGCAGCCATCTGTTAAGCATTTCTTCGTAGTAACCGCTTATTTCCAATTCCTGCAAAAGACTGTCCAATACAGATTTAAGTTCATTATTGCCCGGTTTTACGGCAAATCCGTATTTATCTTCGGTAATCATTTCGCTTAGAACTTTCATTCCGCTGTTCTTTGCGGCAATATTTCTTAAAATAGGTTCATCGTAAGCCGCAGCATCTGCCTTTCCGGCCTTTACCGCCAAACAAGCATCGAGGACGGTGTTGTAATAATGAAATTTTGCATCGGGGAAACGGGAGCTCACAAGTTGGTCTGCAATTGTACCGGTAGGCACGGCAAATTCTTTCCCGTCAAGCTGTGAAATGCCCGTAATCTTTTCCCTTTCAGTGCATCCGGACGCAAAGACAATTAAAGCAGCAAATAAAACAATACTAAACAACATTCCGTTTTTCATAGTCATCTCATTATTTATATTTAATTATTGTAAAAACATTGGAATTATCCCGATAATCGTAGATAGTCTCATCAGAGAGTTTTTTTACCAGGAATATGCCGAGACCGCCTGCTTCTCTTTCTTCAATATCAAGTGTGGTATCGGGATCGGCTTTTTCAAGAGGATTAAATTTTTGTCCCCAATCTTTAATGCATATTTCAATTTTTTTTTCATCGGAATTAAATTGTATATCAAGATCACCCCGGGATTCAGGATATGCATAATTAATAACATTAACAATCATTTCCTCAGTTGCGGTCATCATAGATGCAATAGTTTTAACCGGAACGCCGGAGTCATTTAATGAAGTTTCAAGGAAGGCCATAAAGCTTTCAAAGTTCTCCATCTCTGCTTTAAGCTTTATTCGATTTTTGAAGTTAGGCACCGGAAAGATTCTCTGAATTTTGATGAAATATTTTTTATTGAATCATAACAGATATTCGTCTTTTTTTTAACTAACTTAAGCAATTATTTTATTTTGTGCATCATAAATCGATGGGAAAAGTGACAAGGAAACAATGTTACTGAGTAACAAAGTTTTGTTCTGTTACATTTCCAATTTGTTCGATGGCATTTCTTTGTGAACACATCTCATTGTGAAGTTGTTCGATGGCATTATTGAGTGATTAGTTGACAATGTGGCAGAGTTACAGGTCATTATTGTATCGGTCAATGGCATTGCGAAGTTGTTCGATGGCATTTCTTTGTGAACACATCTCATTGTGAAGTTGTTCGATGGCATTATTGAGTGATTAGTTGACAATGTGGCAGAGTTACAGGTCATTATTGTATCGGTCGATGGCATTGTGAAGTTGTTCGATGACATTTCTTTGTGAACACATCTCATTGTGAAGTTGTTCGATGGCATTTCCAAGTGC
>CAZOZP010000004.1:0-82450 GCA_964584325.1 uncultured Melioribacteraceae bacterium | reverse complement strand
CAGATGAAACGAACATTTCGTTGGAAGAAACTTATGTTTCCGTTGATGAAACGAATATTTCGTTGGAAGAAACTTATGTTTCCGCAGATGAAACGAACATTTCGTTGGAAGAAACTTATGTTTCCACACTTGACACTTATATTTCTGATTTTTCAGTCACATACCGGAAAAACAATTTCAGACTAAATACGTAATTAGTTAGAGTGCGTTCGGAATAATTTCTTAACTTCAGCTCCTTAGCATAAATATCCGGATATTCTTCTTTGTTCATTGCGTATATCCCAATCATTATTTGAAATAAACGTATTCACTATTGATATTTAAACTGAATTTACGCAATATTGCGTAAAGAAAAAGTTAGACGAAAAACCGCGCCGGACTTTTTGGTTATAAATATGATATTGTAAAATACAATTTCTTAATCCCGCCCCCAAGACGCCCGCCGTCCGTGGCGGGCTGAAGAGAGGAGATGATAAATGAAAGAGGAAAAATATGTTTGAACAGACTTTCAAGAATATAGATGACATTTTACATAAAGACGCAGGTTGTTCAAGCGAATTAGATTATGTGGAACAAACTTCATGGATTTTGTTTCTGAAATATCTTGATGACTTTGAAAAGGACAGAAAAACATCGGCTGAACTATCCGGCCAAACATACACTCCTATCATTGAAAAAGAATACCGCTGGAATGTATGGGCAGCACCTAAAAAAGACGGAAAACTTGACCATCATGCTGCTTTAACAGGAGATGACTTAAAGGATTTTGTTGACCATAAACTTTTTCCCTATTTCAAGAAGTTCAAAGTCAGTGCTGAAAGCCCAGAAACGATAGAATATAAAATTGGTGAAATCTTTAATGAACTGAAAAACAAGATACAGAGTGGTTATAACTTACGAGAAGTATTGAACCTTGTTGATGAACTGCGTTTTCAATCCAAAACAGAAAAGCATGAAATGAGCCACCTGTACGAAGGTAAAATCCAGAACATGGGTAATGCTGGGCGCAATGGCGGTGAATATTATACACCCCGCCCATTAATTAAAACCATTGTGAAGGTTGTCGCTCCTCATATCGGACAGAGAATATATGACGGAGCGGTCGGTTCGGCAGGGTTTCTTTGCGAAGCCTTTGAGTACTTAAAGAACAGTAAGAATCTGACAACCAAAGATGCTGAAACCTTACAGAAAAAGACCTTTTACGGTAAGGAAAAGAAATCCCTTGCCTATATAATCGGAACCATGAACATGATTTTGCATGGCGTGGAAGCACCGAATATTGTGCATACCAATACCTTGTCTGAAAACATTACGGATATTCAGGATAAAGACCGTTTTGATGTTGTGCTTGCCAATCCTCCCTTTGGCGGTAAAGAGCGGGCTGAGGTGCAGCAGAATTTCCCGATCAAGACAGGAGAAACGGCATTTCTCTTTTTACAGCATTTTATCAAGATATTAAAAGCCGGAGGCCGTGCCGGCGTGGTTATCAAGAATACCTTTCTTTCCAATACGGATAACGCTTCTGTTTCTTTGCGGAAACTGCTTATAGAAAGCTGCAATCTGCATACAGTTCTTGATCTTCCCGGTGGAACCTTTACCGGTGCCGGAGTAAAGACGGTTGTGCTGTTTTTTGAAAAAGGAGCACCTACAGAAACGGTCTGGTATTATCAGCTCAATCTTGACCGAAACCTCGGTAAGACCAATCCTCTGAATGAAAATGATCTTGCTGAATTTGTGAAACTGCAAAAAACAAAAGCCGACAGCGATAATTCGTGGTCGGTTAATATTAAAGATGTAAATACCGCGACCTGGGATCTCTCGGTTAAAAATCCGAACAAGAAAGATGACACAGTTCTGCGTGAACCAAAGGAAATACTATCCGAGATTGCCGCTCTAGACAAAGAAAGCGCCGATATTTTGAAGAAGATTAGGGAGCTGGTATGAAGAATGGGTGGGAATATAAAAAAATAGGTGAAATCTTTAATGTAGAAAGAGGTGGATCACCAAGACCTATCCAAAAATATCTGACAAATTCCCCTGATGGAATTAACTGGATAAAGATTAGCGATGCCACTTCGTCGACTAAGTATATATATGAGACTAAAGAGAAAATCACAAAGGAAGGTCTTAAAAAAACAAGATTGGTAAAGGAAGGTGATTTTCTTCTTTCAAATTCAATGAGTTTTGGCCGACCGTATATTATGAAAACAACAGGTTGTATTCATGACGGTTGGCTTGTGTTGCATGACACTAAACGGTATGAAATAGATCAAGATTTTCTCTATTACATTTTATGTTCACCAAATATATTTTTTCAATTTGATACTTTAGCAGCTGGTTCTACGGTTAGAAATTTAAATATTGCATTAGCAAGTTCAGTTGAAATCCCCCTTCCCCCGCTCCCCGAACAAAAGCACATTGTCGCCATTCTCGATGAGGCCTTTGCCGCCATTGACAAGGCGAAAGCCAATGCTGAGAAGAACCTTGCCAACGCGAAGGAGCTGTTTGAGAGTTATTTGAACGGAGTTTTTGCCAATCCAGGGGAGGATTGGGAGATTAAGTCATTTGGCGATAATAATCTTATGACTATAATTGATGGTGACAGAGGAAAAAATTATCCTAAGAAAAAGGATTTTTCACCCGAAGGTCATTGCCTTTTTATGAATACTAAAAATGTTCGACCTAATGGATTTGATTTTTCTGAAAAAATGTTCATAACACAAGAAAAAGATAAATCAATGGGAAAAGGAAAAATCCAATATGGCGATGTGATTATGACTACGCGCGGTACTATTGGCAATATCGGTGTTTATGATAAAAGTGTCCCCTTTGAGCAGATACGTATAAATTCTGGAATGTTGATTTTCAGGCCTAATGCCGATGTTCTTTCATCGAATTATTTATTTGAGATTCTTCGCTCTGGCTTAATGAAATTACAAATTAATAGACACGTATCTGGTGCTGCACAGCCTCAACTACCTATAAAAACATTGGTAAAATTCAAAATCCCGATACCTAAGTTATTAGAAAAACAAAATCAAATAGTTGATAGCCTTAAATTACTTGGCATGAACACAACAGACCTTGAGAGTAATTATAGAAAGAAAATCACTGATCTTGAAGAACTCAAAAAATCCCTTCTAAAAAAAGCATTTGAGGGGGAGTTGTAAAACAATGATACTATTGACAAAATTTGATATACTACTGAATAAAGATTATAAAGAGGTGAACAAATGACACCAAATGAACTTATAAAGCAATTGTTGCTATCATATAATAATTCTGACAAAGAAACATTCTTATCCGCGGCTCGTGAGTATATTGAGCGGGAAAAGAGAATGAAACATACTCAAGTGGCTAAAGAGCTGGAAAAAGCTTTGTTTGAAAAGAACGGCAACGGCTCTGCCTTCTCGGAACGCAGATTCAAAAGTGAAATGC
The DNA here is from genome assembly GCA_964584325.1 of uncultured Melioribacteraceae bacterium. Lineage (GTDB taxonomy): Bacteria > Bacteroidota > Ignavibacteria > Ignavibacteriales > Melioribacteraceae > CAZOZP01. The sequence goes on along the minus strand of CAZOZP010000004.1, from coordinate 79,012 downwards.
CAATACCTCGTGACAGCGAAAAAGGTTTCCCTTTACTTGAAATAAAAAGTTATGAAGAATGCTACGAAAACCTAATCATTAGTGAAGAGCTCAAAACACAACTTGACCAGATTATCAAGGAGTTTAAGGACTCTGATATTCTTGCCACTTATAACCTTACTCACAAGAAAAAAATCCTACTGTGTGGCAAGCCGGGGACAGGTAAAACATATACTGCCCAGATTGTAAGTGCTTTACTCAATATCCCTCTTATTTATATCCGATTTGATTCTATTATCTCATCATATCTTGGTGAAACTGCCTCCAATCTTCGCAAAGTATTTGATTATATCGAACAAGGAACATGGATAGTATTATTTGATGAATTCGACATCATTGGCAAAAATCGTGATGATATACATGAACATGGGGAGATCAAAAGGGTCGTCAACAACTTCCTGCAAATGATGGATAATTTTACCGGGAATAGCCTACTTTTTGCAGCCACGAATCATCAGTACCTACTTGATCCTGCAATCTGGCGTAGATTTGATGATGTTCTTTTCTATGATATACCCGATGAACCTACTAGAATAAAGCTATATGAGAGATTCCTAAAACCTTTGAAAAGAGATGCAGGTATTGATTTGGTTGGTATTTCTAAAAAGTCAGAAGGATTATCTCCGTCTGATATTAAAATGATCGCTATAGAGGCAATGAAGCTTTCAATCATTGATTCCCGCAATACATTAACAGAAAATGATCTTTATATTTCCTTAAACAGATTCCTCAACCGAGAAAAATTACGAAAAACAAGTAAAGGGGAAGATTAATGCATAGTTATGAACATCTTCCCCTAACGCCATTTCAGGGCGAAGTACAGAGACAAACCCGTGGAGGCGGAGGCGGCTTCAAAGCCCCAGAAGGCAGGGTAAAAAGCAATTACACCAAAGAGACTGTACAAAAAGCCGCTACGGTTGTTTCATCTCATGAATCTATTAAAAACAAATATTCTGGAATCTTAAACCCTTCGCTTATATTCGAATTAGAAATCAATCAGGGTGTAGACTTTAACTTTATTGAGACAACGCTTTCTTCAATGGGTATTCATGTTCTTTCGTCAGCTGAAAACAAAAAAGGATACTGGGTAGTATTCAGTGATGACCAAAATTTAACCAGATTCAAAACAAAGCTGTCATCTTATGGCTCACCTGATGGCCCCAAGTATGATTTTTTTAATGCTTTTGGCGAACTTCGTGATATTCCAAGAGAAGAGAAAATTGGAGAAAGATTAAAAAAACAACCTTTGACTGATACTCCTGAATTTATTGACATAGAATTATGGAGAATGACTGATGATCAGAAAAATCAGTCTTTTATTAATGAACTTAATGCTGCTTATTCTAATCGAGCAGAATTCAGAATAACCGACCAGATAATTACAAAATCCTTTGTTTTACTGCGTGCGAAACTTTCACAGCATGTATTTAATGAGATCATTGAACTTAAAGAAATTGCAAGAGCTGATCGGCCGGCTATGCCGGTTTTTAATCCATACGAGTTAAAAAGCATTGATTTATCGGAAATTGAAAAAATCTCTCCAGATGAAAATGCAACAGGTGTATTAATCATTGATTCCGGTATTATTTCAAATCACCCTCTATTGGAGAACTGTGTAGGAGGTGAAGAAAATTTCCAAAAAGGAGAAACGGCTTCACACGATACAGTCGGGCATGGTACGGCAGTTGCCGGATGTGTTGCATACGGGGATATTGAAAGATGCATTGAAGAAAAGAAATTTAACGCAAACAATTGGATTTTTTCAGCAAAGGTAATGTATGCAGAAACAAATTCTATTAATGGTGAAGTTCATGCTGTGTACGACCCAGAAAAGCTAGTTGAACACCAGTTAAAAGATGCAGTTGAGAGCTTTCTATCTCATTCAGATTACCATATTCGTGTTGTAAATATTTCTCTAGGTAATGCAGATGAAGTATGGCATAAAAACTATAGTCGACAACTTCCTTTGGCATCAATAATAGATGAACTTGCTTATTTATATCCGAACATTGTATTTATTGTCTCAACAGGTAACCTACATCCCATAAAAAATCCTACAGGATATACTTCCATCGATGAAGTTACAGCAAATTATCCTAAATATTTAGTAGATTCAGCTGAATATAAAATAATTAATCCTGCAACCTCGGCCCTTGCTCTTACCGTAGGTTCAATAGCACAAACTGAGCGAACACGTATTGAAACATTCAGCGGAGAACAGATCAAAACTCCGATTGCAAAGGAACATCAACCTTCACCGTTTACGAGAACCGGCCCCGGTATAAATGGAATGATTAAACCTGAGTTAGTAGAATACGGTGGAAACCTAATTTTATATAACAATCATGGAATTATTTCAGAAGATGTAGGCGGAAAAGTATTAATAATTAACAACCAAACAACATCAGATTTATTGCGCTTTGATTATGGTACAAGTTTTTCAGCTCCTAAAATAGCACATATTGCAGGTCAGATAGCCAACAAATATCCACAACGTACTGCAAACTTCATTAAGAATATGCTTATGTGTGGAGCAACTCACCCTTTTATTCCAAGAGATACTTTTTATGGATCAAAAACTGGTAAGGGTTTAGAAGATCATCTCAATGTTTCTGGTTTTGGTGTTCCATCATTTGAAAGGGCAGTAAATTCACTAGATAATAAAGTAGTTTTATTTGATGAAGGAAAACTTCAACTCAATAAAATTCGAGTTTACTCGCTACAATTACCAGATATATTCTTTAGTGAAGCTGGAAAAAAAAGAATAATTGTCAATCTTTCCTTTACTCCAGAAACTCGTTTGACCAGAGGTGACAGCTATCTTGGAAATCGAATGGAATTCCATCTTTTTCACACAATAAACCCTCAGGAGTTGGTAAATAAATATGGCACTGTTTCCGGTGAATCAGAAGGTCAAGAAGTTCCAGAAGATCTGAAAAAATTTGAAATTAAACTTTCCCCAGGCGTTAGAACCAGAAATGCGGGATGCCACCAAAAAGCATGGAAGGAGTTTAAAAAAGAGCCAAAAAATAGGCCTGCTGCTCCAGTTTCTCTTGTACTCATCAACTATGATAAATGGATGACTGATAAAAATGCTCAAACGGATTATTGCTTGTCGGTTGTCTTTGAACATGCTAAAGAAATCGACCTTTATAATCAAATAAGGGCAAACATCCAAGTAAGAGCGAGGGTACGATAATGCAGGAACATCCAAATGAATGAGGCAGAAACAAGAGCCGAATTGATAGACCCTGCATTAGCTCAAGCTGGATGGGGAGTTGTTGAAGGCTCAAAAATATTGCGAGAACGAAACGCCCAGATAACCGCCGGTAAAATCCAGACCGGAGGTGGAAGATCAAAACCGCTGAAAGCGGATTATATCCTTGCCTATAAAGGCCGTAAACTGGCAGTAGTAGAAGCTAAAAGCGATGAACTCGAAGTTGGCGAAGGCGTGGCACAGGCCAAGCAATATGCTACCATGCTACACCTTGATTTCACTTATGCCACCAATGGTAAAGATATTTATGAAATCAACCTGAAAACCGGCAAAGAAGGTTTAATCGGAGCCTTCCCAAGCCCGGAAGATTTATGGAATAGAACCTTTGAAGAACAAAATAGCTGGCGGGACACTTTTAACAGCATACCTTTTGAAGATGTGGGCGGTACCAAAGGAGCCCGATATTATCAGGAAATAGCGGTTAATAAAACCATGTCCGCTATTGCCGATAACAAAAGGCGGATTCTGTTAACCCTTGCAACCGGGACGGGAAAAACCTTTATAGCCTTTCAAATAGCATGGAAACTGTTTCAAAGCCGCTGGAATCTCCACCGTGACGGTTCCCGCCGTCCACGCATTCTGTTTCTGGCTGACCGTAATATTCTTGCAGACCAGGCATTTAATGCGTTTTCGGCTTTTCCGGAAGATGCACTGGCTCGAATCAAGCCTGATGAAATCAAAAAGAAGGGAAAAGTCCCTACCAACGGCAGTATTTTCTTTACCATCTTTCAGACCTTTATGAGCGGAACAGATAAAGATGGTAAACCATGTCCCTACTTCGGAGAATACCCTGCTGATTATTTTGACTTTATTGTCATCGACGAGTGTCACAGGGGTGGAGCCAATGACGAAGGCAACTGGCGTGGAATTCTTGAATACTTTTTTCCTGCCGTGCAATTGGGTTTAACCGCAACACCAAAGCGTAAAGATAATGTTGATACCTATCGTTACTTTGGAGAGCCGGTATATGTTTATTCATTAAAAGAAGGTATCAATGACGGATTCCTGACACCGTTCAAGGTCAAAAGGGTTCAAACCACTCTAGACAAGTATATTTATGTTTCGGATGACACCATAATCGAGGGTGAAATAGAAGAAGGCCGTGAATATGGTGAAAATGATTTTAACAAAATTATTGAAATCAAGGAACGGGAAGCCAAGCGGGTCCAAATCGTACTTTCAGAAATCGATCAAAGCCAGAAAACTATTGTATTTTGTGCAACACAGGAGCATGCGGCTGCAATTCGGGATCTGATAAACCAGTATAAAACAAGCACCAACACCAATTACTGTGTTAGGGTCACCGCCAATGACGGCTCAATCGGGGAGCAGTTTTTGCGTGACTTTCAGGATAACGAGAAAACAATACCAACAATCCTGACTACTTCACAGAAATTATCCACCGGGGTCGATGCAAGGAATATCCGAAACATTGTCTTATTGCGTCCTGTTAATTCAATGATTGAGTTCAAGCAAATTGTTGGTCGTGGTACTCGTCTTTTTGATGGAAAAGAGTACTTTACCATATACGATTTTGTGGATGCCTATCATCATTTTGCAGACCCTGAATGGGATGGCGAACCTCTTGAACCGGAACCATATACAATCAAAGAACCCAAGGAACCAATGGCTGTAAAAGAGCCGGGGGCTGATGACTTTGAAAGTGAAGAAGAAAAGCAGAAATGTAAAAAGATCAAAATCAAACTGCGGGATGGTAAGGAAAGAGAAATACAACACATGATTGCCACTTCTTTCTGGAGTCCCGACGGAAAACCCATATCAGCAGAAGAATTTCTGCATAATCTTTTTGGTACTTTGCCGGAATTCTTCAAAAGCGAAGATGAACTCAGAACTCTCTGGTCTGATCCGATTACCCGAAAAGCACTTCTTGAAAAACTAAGTGAAGCAGGCTACGGAAAAGATGAATTAGAAACTCTGCAAAAACTGATCAACGCCGAAAAGAGCGACTTATTCGATGTACTGGAATATGTTTCATTTGCAATCAGCCCAATCACAAGAGAACTACGGGTTACTTCCACCAAAGCAGATATCTTGGCAGGACTGAATGAAAAACAGAAAGAATTCGTTGAGTTTGTGCTTTCAAAATACATTGAATCGGGAGTTGAAGAACTTGATCAGGAAAAACTGCCTAAACTTCTTGAGTTGAAATACCATGCAATAAGCGATGCAGCTGAAATATTAGGTGGTGTTGAAAAAATAAGACAGACATTTATTGCTTTCCAAAGATTGCTATATGCGAAAAAAGCAGCGTAGAAATGAAGACCGCCTCCGCACATCGTGTGCTACGGCGGAAGAGGGGGCGGGATTAAGAAATGACTAGTACTGAGAATGGCGCGGTTCATCGTCTAACAGCGTGTAGCCGGTTCGGGCGGAGTACCGCCCTCTCCCAAATTGCCTTCGCTACGCTTCGGCAACTTCGGCTACACGCGGAACGTTGTGCGAAAGGCAGAGCGCCAAGACAGTGAAGAGGAAAATGAATTGATGATAAACAATTTCTTAACCCCGCTCCAAGAACGCCCGCCGTCCGTGGCGGGCTGAAGAGAGTAAAATTGGAGAAAAGATAGATGAATTATTCCGCAATCAAAGACAATCACAGGCACGGCACTGTCGCTGAATTTCTTAAAACCGTCATCACCGGTAATTCAGAAGTGTCAATTGTGTCTGCCTATTTTACAATATATGCCTATCACAAATTGAAAGAAAACTTTGACGGAATAAATAAGCTCAATTTTCTGTTTGGTGAACCTACTTTTATAAAATCTCTCGACCCGGAAAAAGTAAATACCAGAGACTTCAAAATTGAAGATGATAAACTTGTTATCCCTCTCGCAAGCAGACTTACTCAAAAAACAATGGCAAAGGAATGTTCTGAATGGATTAAGGAAAAAGCTGAAATCCGTTCAATGGTAAAACCAAATTTTCTGCATGGAAAACTTTATCATATCAAGCAAGAAAGCGGCATTGAGAAAGCAATAGCTGGCAGTTCCAATTTTACTGTTAATGGCCTTGGTCTTGGGGGAAGTAAAAATATTGAGCTAAACCTCATTGTCGATAGTGATCGTGACCGGCAGGAGTTAAAAGGCTGGTTTGATTCTATTTGGAATGACCAGACTGGACTTGTTGAAGATGTAAAAGAAGAAGTGCTGAAATACCTTGAACAGCTATACGTCGAAAATGAGCCGGAATTCATATATTTCAAGACACTGTACCATATTTTTGAAGAATACCTGAGTGAACAACGAAAAGGTGGTTTGCTAGATGAGAAAACAGGGTTCTATGACAGCGAAGTATGGGATAAGTTATACGACTTTCAAAAAGACGGTGTAAAAGGCGCAATCAACAAAATTCTTAAACACAATGGCTGCATCATAGCAGATAGTGTTGGTCTGGGTAAAACCTTTGAAGCTCTTGCAGTTATCAAATATTTTGAATTGTTGAATGGCAGAGTTCTTGTAGTTTGTCCAAAGAAACTCTCGGGAAACTGGACCGTATATCAAGCAAGTCAAAATCATGCCCTTAATCCATTTAAAAAAGACCGCTTCAATTACACAGTTCTTTACCATACCGACATGGGACGAGAAGCAGGCAGGTCGGATGCAAACGGTATCGATTTAGAGAATTTCAATTGGGGTGCATATGATCTTGTGGTTATTGACGAATCGCACAACTTTCGTGGCAACCCTATGGAGAGAGTTAAAGATGACGGCAGTATAAGAATGAACAGGGCTAAATGGCTTATGGAAAAAGTCGTCAAGTCCGGCGTTAAAACCAAAGTGCTTTTACTCTCTGCAACCCCGGTCAACAACACACTAAAAGACCTGCGAAATCAAATTGCCTTTATCACAGAAGGTAAAGAAGATGCCTTATTCGAACAATGCAAAATAAAAAGTATTGGTTTTACACTTGAAAATGCCCAGAAGAATTTTACAAGGTGGGCAGACCCGAAGAATAAAAACAAAAGTATGAAGCATCTTCTTGAACGGCTTGATTCATCTTTCTTTAAATTATTGGATGAGCTAACTATTGCCCGTTCACGAAAGCACATCGTGAATTTCTACGACATGAAATCTATCGGTAATTTCCCCAAAAGGGAAAAACCACATTCAGTGTACCCTGACATTGATACACAGAATAGATTCCCTTCTTATGACCGAATTAACAAACAGATACTGGAATATAAACTGTCCGTATTTAATCCCTCTGCTTATGTCCTGCCTGCGAGACAGGCTAAATATGAAGCACTTGCAGGTGTACAGGTACTGAATTTCAAACAAGCAGACCGTGAAAATTTTCTTATTGGCATGATGAAGATAAATTTTCTCAAACGGCTGGAGAGCTCCATTGAATCTTTTGAAATTTCATTAAACAGAACAATTGAAAAAATAGAGCGACTTGAAGAAAAAATAAAAGCATTTCTTCATTCTAATTCTAAAAGCCAGGAAGAGTCCCTCGAAACAATGGCTCCTTCTGATGATGAGATGGAAGAAATTGCAGATGATATGGAATCTTGGCAGGTTGGTAAAAAATTAAAGTTCGATCTTGCAGATTTAAACTTGGCGCAATGGCTCGAAGACTTAAAAAAGGACAAAGAAGCGCTTATTGACCTTTTAAACAACGCAATAGTTGTTACACCGGACAGAGATGCAAAACTGAAAGAACTAAAGCAGGTAATTAAAGGAAAAGTTCAAAAACCAGTTAATGGCGACAATAAAAAAGTTATCATCTTTACTGCTTTTGCAGATACTGCCATTTACCTCTATGAGAATATAAAACAATGGCTAAAAGACGACTTAAAACTGCATTCAGCTTTGGTATGTGGTAGTTATACCCAGACATCATTTGGTAAAAATGATTATGACAGTATTCTTGTCAATTTTTCTCCTCTTTCAAAAAACAGGGCACAGTTAAATACATCAAGCCAGACAAGTGAAATTGACATACTCATAGCTACCGACTGTATCAGTGAAGGGCAAAACTTACAGGACTGCGACTTCCTCGTTAATTATGATATTCACTGGAATCCGGTAAGGATTATTCAACGCTTTGGCCGTATCGATCGATTGGGAAGCAATAATTCAACTATTCAGCTTGTAAACTTCTGGCCGACCAAAGACCTTGATAACTATATCAATCTCAAAGAACGGGTTGAATGCCGAATGGCACTTGTGGACGTAACCGCAACAGGCGAAGATAATATTCTTAATACTGAACAACTCGAAGAGCTTATCACCGATGATTTGAAATACCGCAACCAACAGCTTAGAAAACTTCAGAATGAAGTTCTCGATATTGAAGATATGGACGAGTCCATTTCATTGACTGACTTTACCCTCGATGATTTTAGAATAGAACTGTTGAACTTTATAGAAAACAACCGCAAGCGGTTAAAAGAATCAGCACTTGGTTTATATGCTGTTGTTCCTGCACCTGGCGGTGAGCATGCTTCACTCATAAAAAACCGGGAAATAAGCGCAGGCGAAAAAGAGATTATCAAACCCGGAGTAATTTACTGTCTTTCTCAAAAGAATGGTTCTGATGACAATGAGGCCGTGAATCCATTAAACCCTTATTTTCTCGTATATATTCGTGATGATGGTACAGTGCGATATAACTATACCAATGCAAAACAAATACTCGAAATATTTCGATTGCTTTGCCAGGGCCAAAAGCAACCCTATGAGGAACTATGCACCCTCTTCAATCAGGAAACTGATAACGGTACGAAAATGGATAAATACTCTGCCCTCTTAAGTAAAGCAACAAAAGAGATTGCTCATATTTTCAAGAAAAAAGGAAACGCAAAACTAACAAGTGACCGTGGCGCAGTGCTGATACCGATTGCAAAACAGATAAATGAAATGGATGATTTCGAACTTGTAACTTGGCTGATAGTGAGGTAGCAATATGAAAAAGCAAAAAATTGATGTGCAGGGTAAAGAAATTGCAATCATAATTAATGATAGTATTGATTATATTTCCTTGACCGATATTGCACGGCATAAGGATGAAATATACACCGATGATATTATTAAGAACTGGATGCGTAACAGAAATACCATTGAGTTATTAGGTTTTTGGGAACAACTTCACAATGAAAAATTTAAACCCGTCGAATTCGACGGGTTTAGAAAACAAGCCGGGTTAAATAGTTTTACAATGACACCTAAAAAATGGATTGAAGCCACAAATGCAATAGGTATAGTTTCAAAATCCGGACGGTATGGCGGAACTTATGCCCACAAAGATATAGCTTTTGAGTTTGCATCATGGATTTCTATTGAATTTAAGCTATTTATTATTAAAGAATTTCAACGGCTCAAGGATGATGAAAATAACCGACTGAAGCTTGAGTGGAATCTGCAACGAACTATTTCAAAAATAAACTATCGAATACATACTGATGCTATAAAAGAAAATTTAATACCTCAAGAACTATCTAAAAATCAAATACATATAATTTATGCGAATGAAGCTGACATTTTAAATATGGCAATGTTTGGAATGACAGCTAAAGAATGGCGTGATAAAAATCCAAATAAAGACGGAAATATACGGGACGAAGCAACGCTTGAACAATTAGTGGTATTATCTAATCTCGAAAGTATAAATTCAGTTTTGATACATCAGGGCTTGGAACAAAGCGAACGGCTGGTGCAACTGAATAAAATAGCTATCACACAAATGAAATCCCTTGTTGAAAACAATAATATAAAGAGACTGAAGTAGCTATGACTGATAAAGAATTAAAACTGGCAATACAAGAGGCAATTATTGACTTCTCAAAATCATCTGTTTATCAGGCTTCTATAGGTCTTTTTAAAACGCTTGGATATAATACAGAGCGGCAAAATCCTTTACCTAATAAGAGTTTTGATGATTTTAAAGATTCATTTTTAGGTACAGACTCGCCCTTCAATGAAGAAAAAGCTTGTGTTAAAGACTGGAAGTCTATTGACCTGTTATTCCAGCTAACAGCAGATGAGGTGTCAAACCAAATCAGTCTATTTAATACAAAGCAGGTTGATAACACTATAATCGAAACCTACCTCTTTTTCAGTATCGAGCTGACTAAAGCAGAATACAACCGAACCCGGCTTGCTCAGATTACCAGAGAGATAAACAAAGTATTTCCGATGCCGGTGCTGATTGTATTCAAGCACGGGGAAAGTATTACACTTTCGGTAATCAACAGGCGACTTAATAAAAAAGATGCACAAAAAGATGTTCTAGAAAAAGTAACCGTAATCAAGGATATTTCCATAACTTCGCCCCACCGGGCTCATATAGAGATACTTTTTGATCTCTCTTTCTCGGAACTTCAGCGGGTTCATAAGTTTACCAATTTTGTTGAACTGCATAATGCCTGGCAGAAAGCCCTTGATACCAAAGAACTTAATAAACGCTTTTATCGTGATTTGTCAAGTTGGTATTTCTGGGCATTGCAGGAAGTGCGTTTTCCTACGACCAACTGGGCTGCTGACAAAAACAGCTTATTGAAAGAAGAGGAAAAGGTTAAAGAGCATAATGCCAAAAACCTGATACGGCTTCTTACCCGTCTTTTATTTGTCTGGTTTGTTAAGGAAAAGAACCTTGTTCCTGATGAACTCTTTGATGAGACCTACATAAAAGACAATCTTCTGAACGGCTTTGAACCGAGAAAGAAAAAGGGCTTTGACCATAAAACACAAGGTAGCAAATACTATCGAGCCATATTACAGAACCTGTTTTTTGCGACTTTGAACCAAACTGTCGGCAAAAGAGAATTTCGCAAAGATGGACAGCAGATGAATGTTACCAACCTGATGCGGTATGAAAGTTATTTCAAAGACGCAAAAACATTCATCAAGCTGGTTGAAGATGTTGTCCCCTTCATGAACGGCGGGCTTTTTGAATGTTTGGACAGCCCCGACCCAGTGCTCAAAGGGAAAAAAGGTGGGGATATTATTATCTATGAAGACGGTTTTTCAGACAGAAAAGACAATACCCTCTGTGTTCCCGACTATATTTTTTTTGGAACAGGCGAACAAGCCGATCTTTCGGTAGAATTGGGCGATAAGAAGCAGAAGGATGTTACAGTAAATGGGCTTATCAATATCCTGAAAAGCTATAAATTTACCGTTACAGAAAACACACCTATTGAAGAAGATATTGCTCTTGATCCTGAACTTTTAGGTCGTGTTTTTGAAAACCTACTTGCAAGTTACAATCCCGAAACCAAAACCACCGCACGAAAACAGACCGGCAGTTTTTATACGCCCCGTGAAATCGTCAATTATATGGTTGATGAATCGTTAAAGGCTTATTTAAAACAGAAACTTGAAAAAAGTTCCCCTCCTTTTCAAGGAGGGGTGTCGCAAAGCGGCGGGGTGGTTAAAATTAACAACCTGCCTCATTTAAAAACATTTCGCAAAAAACTACGAAATAATTTAACGCCGGCAGAAGCAAAGCTCTGGACATATTTACAAAATTCGCAAATCGGAGGGCGTAAGTTCAGACGACAACACAGTGTAGCTAATTACATTCTTGATTTTTATTGTCCATCGGAAAAACTTGCAATTGAATTGGATGGTGAAGTTCACAATAATGTTGTTCAAGCAGAATATGATCGGGAAAGAGATATATTTCTTCAGGCTACAGGTATAAAAGTTTTAAGATTTGAAAATAAAGTTGTTTTTGAAAATGTTGAATGGCTTTTGGATACAGTAAAAAAAGAGTTTGCACGAGAAACAACAACCACCCCGTCAGACTTCGTCTGCCACCCCTCCTTTTCAGGAGGGGAGCTTTTTGAAGAGCGTTTGAGTGATCTTATCTCCTATTCTGAAAATCAAAATCCATTTAACGAAGAAGAAACTAAAGTTCTTATCAATGCTATTGATAACTGTAAAATTCTCGACCCTGCTTGCGGTTCCGGCGCTTTCCCTATGGGGATACTCCATAAGTTGGTTCATATTCTTCATAAGCTTGACCCGAACAATAAACTTTGGAAAGAAAGGCAGATTAAAAAGGCACAGGCAATAGACGATTCTGAAATTCGGGACAAATTGATTGATGATATTGAAAAGGCGTTTGAAAGTAACGAACTTGATTATGGACGGAAGCTTTATCTGATTGAGAACTGTATTTACGGCGTGGATATTCAGCCCATCGCAACACAAATCAGCAAACTCCGTTTTTTTATATCTTTGATTGTTGACCAGAAATGTACCGTCGGCATCCTTGCCAACGATGAACATAATAACTTCGGCATTCGCCCGCTTCCTAACCTTGAAACCAAATTTGTTGCGTCAAATACATTGATTGGCATAGAAAAGCCAAAAGAACAGGCGAGTCTTTTTGACAATCCGCAAGTACAAGCGCTGGAAATTAAATTGAAAGATATTCGCCATCGCTTGTTTTCTGCCAAGACACCTGCAACAAAAAGAAAACTCCGCGAAGAAGACCAGCGCATTCGTGAAGAAATGGGTGCTTTGCTTGTGCGGTCTGGCTGGGGCAATGAAAGTGCGCGCCAGCTTGCATCCTGGGATCCGTATAATCAGAATGTTTCAAGCGGATGGTTTGACTCGGAATGGATGTTCGGGATTGAGGATGGATTTGATGTGGTGATTGGGAATCCGCCGTATGTGCAGCTTCAAAAAGACGGCGGTAAACTTGCCGATATGTTTAAAAAATGCGGGTATGCAACTTTTGAACGAACAGGTGATATTTATGCCTTGTTCTATGAAATGGGACTTAAAGCCTTAAAAAACGGCGGTCATCTATGTTTTATTACTTCCAATAAGTGGATGCGGGCTGGTTATGGAAAATCGCTGCGGAAGTTTTTTATTTCTTATAATCCTGAATTGCTGATTGATTGCGGTCCGGGTGTATTTGAAAATGCGACTGTGGATGTGAATATATTGCTGATTCAAAATGAGAAAAATCAAAAACAACTGTCTGCTGTAACTTTAGACAGCAAGGCAAAGGATAATAACCTTGCAAAATTTGTAAACGAGCGTGCGGTATTGTTAAGCAATCTGAATGAAGACTCGTGGTTTATCGGCAGTAACGCCGAACAGCAACTGAAAGAAAAGATTGAAAGAATCGGCAAACCGCTTAAAGATTGGGATGTAAATATTTATCGTGGTGTTTTAACCGGCTTGAACGAAGCTTTTATTATTGATACACCTACAAAGGAACGGCTTTGTGCCGAAGACCCGAAGAGTGCCGAGATTCTAAAGCCGATTCTCAGAGGTAGAGATATAAAACGGTACAGTTACGAATGGGCGGGGCTTTGGATTATTGCAATTTTTCCTGCATTAAAAATTGTTATAGACAAATATCCTGCTGTTAAAAAATATCTTTTAGATTTTGGAAAAGAGCGTTTAGAACAAGTAGGTAAAAAATTACCTGATGGTACAACCTCAAGAAAGAAAACTGGGAATAAATGGTTTGAAACTCAAGATCAGATTTGTTATTACGAAGAATTTGAGAAAGAGAAAATAATATATCCAAATATGACAAAATATTTACCATTTTTATTTGATTCAAATAATTTTTACACGAATCAAAAATGTTTTATAGTTACAGGAAAATGTCTAAGATACTTAACTGGATACTTTAATTCAAGAATTTCTTATAAATGGATAAAAGAAAATTGCCCAGAATTACAAGGTGGAACAAGGGAATTAAGTAAAATATTCTTCGAAGGAATCCCCATTCCCCCTATCACCCCCGAAAACCAGCCAACCGTTCATCAAATCGAACGGTATGTCGATCAAATTCTCTCTACCAAAAAAGCCGATCCCAAAACCGACACGAGTGATTTAGAAAAGCTAATTGACCAACTTGTTTACAAACTCTACGACCTAACCGAAGAGGAAATTGCAATCATTGAAGGTTCGGTCAAATGACGGTCTTTAGAATGGTGAAAAAGCAGAAGACCGCCTACGCACATCGTGTGCTACGGCGGAAGAGGGGGCGGGGTTAAGAAATGAAGACAAAAACCGAAGAGACGCTCTGCCCATCGCACAACAGCGGCTATGCGGTTCGGGCAACTTCTCATATTCCTGAAACGTTAATGCAGGCGGTTTTACAGAAAGCGTTCCTGCCTGCGGCAGAAACGGGTTTGAAACCAGTCTCTACAACTCATTCTTTCTGAAGATCAACCCATTTACCGTCTTCTTTTATAAGATTAATAAGTTCATCGACCGCATCTTCTGAATTTACTGATTTCTTGACAACTGTTTGTCCCCTGTAAAGCGTAATCTTACCTGGACCCGAACCGACATATCCATAATCAGCATCGGCCATTTCTCCGGGACCATTAACAATGCATCCCATAATTCCGATTTTTACCCCTTTGAGATGTTCGGTTCGTTTTCTGATTTTTTGTGTAACTTCCACAAGGTCAAATAATGTTCTTCCGCAGGAAGGACAAGCAATATATTCCGTCTTGGAAATCCTAACCCTTGAAGCCTGAAGTATTCCGAAGAGAGTTCTGTTTAGAAAATTTATCCCGTTAGAAGATTCGCTTCCTGCCGGAAGTGCCGTAATAAATGCATCTCCGAATCCGTCAATCAGTAAAGCGGCATAATCTGCCGCAGAATATACAAGAAGCTGATCCGAAGAAACTGATTCATATTTTCTGCTGATAATTACCGGTAGTTTTATATTTCTTCTCACCATTTCGAACAAGAAGCGTCTTTGTTCCGCCATTCCGTGAAGATTGTCAGTGGTCAGCAGAATTATTGTTCTGCTGTTTCCGTTTTCCGTTTCCAGATTTTGAAGAATATCCTGTTCAGAAGCATCAATTTTAAGAATATTTGCCAGGAAGGATTTCTTTGAGTCAGACAAATATTCTTCTTTCGAAAACAATGGAATAGATGATGATTTGTCATCCAGCGCAAGCCAGAATGAATAATCATAAATGGCTTTAAGACTAAGCGGAAGTTCAAAATCAGGCAATCTTCTTCCCAAATAAATATAATCAGCCGCCTGATCGGTAATTTTCCATTTATCTGTTTCGGCAAGATATGTATAACCTATCGGAATCAGTTTTTCCGGAAAATCCGGATTTACATTCGTATAATCGGCAATAACTTTAGGAACCGTATTACCCCCGATTCCTGAAAATTCAAAAGATTCTCTTCTTGTGTAGCTATAGGGATCAATAGGATTCTCTTCAATATGGTTTATGTGTCTGTGTCTATCCCGCATATTATATCTTGAAACAATTGTACGGGCAACGGGAGCTTCAAATTCCGGCGGTTCGGTTAATGATACTCTTACGGTATCGCCAATACCGTCTTCAAGCAGCGTTCCTATTCCGGCTGCAGATTTAATTCTTCCGTCTTCACCATCGCCGGCTTCGGTAACCCCAATATGCAGAGGATAATTCATTTCTTCATATTTCATTCTTGCAACAAGCAGTCTGTACGCCTGAACCATTACCTGCGGATTGCTTGATTTCATTGAAAACACAAGATTGTAGTAATTAAAATCTTCTGCAATTCTGGCAAATTCAAGTGCTGACTCCACCATACCGAAAGCGGTATCACCATAGCGGCTCATTATTCGATCAGAAAGAGATCCGTGGTTTGTTCCAATTCTCATTGCTGTACCGTATTCCTTGCAAATCAGTATTAACGGTTTCAGTCTTTCTCTTATTCTTTCAATTTCGCTTTGATATTCTGAATCAGTATATTCTATCTGTGCAAATTTCTTTTTATCGACATAATTGCCCGGATTTATTCTTACTTTCTCCACAATTCTTGCTGCGGCTTCCGCAGCATTAGGAGTGTAATGAATATCTGCGATAAGAGGCACATAGCAGCCTCTTCTCTTTAGTTCATTCTTTATGTTTCTAAGGTTCTCAGCTTCTTTAATACTCGGAGCGGTTATTCTGACATACTCGCAACCTGATTCAACCATTCGGATTGTCTGTTCTGCCGTTCCGACAGTATCCATAGTATCGGTTGTAGTCATAGACTGTATCCTGATCGGATTGTCTCCGCCGAGAGGAATATCCCCGATATTAATTTCCCTTGTTAACAGCCGTTTATATTCAGTAAGGCTTTCACAATACTTCTTTGAATAAGTTTTCATTTCAATTCCAATCTGATATTAAATAAACGGCTTTCCCAAGTTTATATATTAATACCGTATTCTTTTCCGTATTTTCCAATTACAAATTCGATGTCTTTATCTCCGCGACCGGAAAGATTAACCAGAATAGTCTGATCTTTCGGAAGCTGAGGTGCCAGCTTAATTGCAAATGCAATAGCATGGGCTGATTCAAGTGCCGGAATTATACCTTCAACCCTTGATATTTCAAAAAATGCATCTATTGTTTCTTTATCATTTGCAGTAACATAGTTAACTCTTTTTATATCCTTAAGATAGCTGTGCTGCGGACCAACACCTGGATAATCCAGACCGCTTGCCACTGAATATACTCTTGAAGGATTTCCTTCTTTATCCTGAAGCAGATAACTCTTAAATCCGTGAAGCACACCGGGCGAGCCAAGAGTAATTGTTGCTGCATGTTCCCCGTCTTTCAGACTTAATCCGGAAGGCTCAACACCATAAATATTTACTGTTTCATCCTTTAAGAATGCAGTAAACAATCCCATTGCATTTGAACCGCCGCCAACACACGCAACAAGATTATCAGGCAGTTTACCTTCAGCTTCCAGAAATTGTTCTTTTGCCTCGTAGCCTACAATTTGCTGAAAATCTCTTATCATCATCGGAAAAGGATGCGGACCTACAACTGACCCTATCGCATAAAATTGTGTAATTGGATCCTGAAGATAAGCAACAAAGGCTTCATCAACAGCTTCCTTTAGTGTGCGGTCTCCGCTTTTAACCGGAATTACATTTGCTCCAACCGCAAGCATTCTCAAAACATTAGGTCTTTCCTTTACAATATCAACTTCACCCATATAGATATCGCATTCAAGATTTAACAGAGCTGCTGCCGTTGCAACAGCTACCCCATGCTGTCCCGCACCGGTTTCCGCAATAACCTTTTTCTTCCCCATTCTTTTTGCCAACATAACTTCACCAAGAGTATGGTTTATTTTATGAGCTCCTGTATGGTTTAAGTCTTCTCGTTTAAAATAGATTTTTGCGCCGTTTAACTTATTTGTTAAATTTTCTGCAAAGAAAAGCGGACTTGGTCTTCCGACGTAATGAGTATAAAGATAAGATAATTCATTCTGGAAAGTTTCATCTTCTCTGTATTTTAAGTATGCTGCTGTTATTTCATCCATTATTGTCTGAAGCTGAGGAGGAATAAAACTTCCGCCGTACTGTCCAAAGTATCCTTCTGAATTTGGCAGTTCTGAGAATTCTTTAATTTTTGAGTTCATTTCTTTTCCATATTTTTATTAAAAACCGTCTGTTAATAATTCGTTGTAAGTATTAATGAAATACTCTTTTGATGGATAAAACCTTACAAGAGTGAAAATAAAAGATAAAAAGGAAAACAAGTTAATCCAGTAAACCGGATTACTTATGATGCTCCCTTCAAGCACTGCAAAAAGAACGGCAATCAGTCCTATCAAAGCAGAACCTTCCATTAGTGCTAATCTTATTATCAAAGCATTTTTTGTATTTCCAAGAAACTTTTCAATAAGAACGCTTTGTTCATTCAATTGTTTTTTTCTTAAAGGCGGAAAACTCTGAAGGTCATCAAATGATGTTTTCATCATCTTGTTGAACAGAAATTTTGATACCATCCCAATTGAAAGCCAGACAACAATATTTGCAAGCGAAAGAATAAGAACAATCCGGCTTGCATATCCTCCGCTCCCCGGTTCTGAAGTGAGAAATAATATTACTATTATCAGCAGAAACATAACAGGTGCAAAACCAATGGCTGTTGTTAATATCTGCATAGGTTTCAATACCTGAGGAATCAGATAATCTTCAAGTTCAGACAAACTGAATCGTGATACTTCCACATTAATCCCGTTAATTTGTGATTACAAATATAGTTTTATCTTATACTAAAATAAAGTATTGAGGTTGATATGTTCTTTTAATCTTTATTTTTGCTTCTGAAAACCGATAATCCTCCGAATCCGCTTATTATTGCAGCATAGAACCCCAAATCATACCACCAGCCGGTATTATGTTTCTCATAAATTGTGATATCCGAATCGAAAAATCCGACAACCAGAGAAACCGGGGCAATCCAGCCGTGCCAGATTCCGGTAAATACACCCGCTCTATGGTCATCACTATCCGTACTTCGCTGAGGGAAACAGGATGTAAGCATTAAGAGCAAAACCGAGACTATCAAAACGTTTTTTAATTTCATATTATCACCTTTCAAAACTTTTACTAAGATGATGCATTAGAATATCAATATTAAAATAGAGATCCATTTCTTTTTCTGAGGATGGATTTACAACTTGAAGTTTATCGTATTTGAATTCTTCGTCAGAAATAAGAGATTGGCCTTTAAATGTCATGTCATACGCATTCAGAAGAGTATATTCTTCAGATGTATCTATTACGAGCATTGCAGTTTTAGGAGTCATTCCATCGCCTGAAATCAAAATCGATTTAATCAGTCCTTCATAGATTCCCATATGAAATATTGCTTTCGCGGTATCTTTGAGTTCTGATAAAGCATAAGATTTTAAGAAATGCGAATACATATCAACGTAATTTTTTTCCAATAGACTGTCAATAATTTTTGCGGCTTCTGCAAACTCACCAAGCTTTATTTTTGCAACACATCCGGATTGATAGTCTTTCTCCATTGTGTCGTAAGGTTGATATTCCTTAGTTTTTGTGTAAGCCAATCTTAACGTAAGGAAATCTTCCGATAAGCCCAGCTTTACGCTGTCGAGTAATGGCAGATAAACATTTTCATCCAGCGAATCCCAATAGCCGAGAATCATTTTGTGGTCAAGAATAAAATTCTCTTCATTTTCTTGCTGTGCATTAATCAAACCGGCAAATGCACATAATACTGTTATTATCAAAAGTGTTTTTTTCATTTTCATTCCATTATTGGTTTAAAATATTTTCAAATTCCTTAAATATCTTTTTATGTCCTTCTTTCGAGAAATGTATCCCGTCTCCGAACAAATAATATTTTTTATAATCATCCGCCTGTCCGGAAAACCTGATATCAAATATTTGAATATTGAGTCCGGAGATAAATTTTTTCAATGTTTCCTGGGGTCTGTAATCTTCTATTTTTTTTCTAGTCTGATATTCATACGGAAGAATAATTACGGTTAACTTCTTTCCTGCCGAAACAACAACTGAATCTATTTTTCTAATGTACTCTGCAGCTTCAATAAAATTTTTGTTATCTTCAGTATAATAACTTTTATCATACTCAAAATATGCTTTTTGTCTATCAGTGAAAGAGCCCTTTAGCCAAATATAGAGTTTTGAATAATTTCTCAGCAATTTTAAAATTCCGCTGAAAAAACTTCTTCCTGCTTCGGGTGAATCCTGAACAAGTTCTCCGGAATAAGTATCATTAAGACACCACATTATGAATACTCTTGTAATAGCGGTATCACTTTTCAATGTTGAAACAACATTATAATAGTCTTTTGCTGAGTAGCCTATTAGTGAAGGATTAAGAATTTTCACATTCGGATTTGCAATTTGAAGTAATGCAGCAAATGTATCTTCATCATCTACACCGATTCCCATAGTTACAGAATCGCCTAAAAGAAGCCATTTTTCATTAACTGCTGCATTTCCTTTATATTTTAAGTAACCGTTTTCGTCTGATGTTTTTAATCCCTGATTTGAGTATCCGGATGCATTTTGTCTTAATCCCGGAGAATCATTATAAACACTATCCATAATCAGAACTGAATCTGTTCCCAATGTTGAGACTTCCGGAAAAAATATGCGTACTGCAACTTCTGCTAAAAGAAACAGAACTATTACTGCAAGAACATTATATAAAATAATCTTTATGTATTGATTGAAAATCTTAAAGCTCAAAGCATTCTCAAAGAATTGATGTGATAAAAATAACAAAAACCTCCGGCACCGGAAAGTTAAATTACAGCTTTATTTTATTCATAAGATACAGATTTGAAAATCCTCTTGAAAAAACATAAGTAACAGCTGCAGCAACAGCACCCGGCAGAACCAATATTTTAGTACAGAAAAACAAGATGGAAAATACAGAAATTATTTCAATAATACTTGCATTGGTTATGGGCTTTGTTTTTGAAAGTGCAATCAGCATTCCTCTTTGATATGAATACAAAACCGACATAGCGGGCATAAATGCAAGTATCATTAAAGGCAAAGCTGCAAAATCTGCCAATTGCGGTGTTAATCCGGCAATACTATTAAAAAAGAATTCTGCTGCCGGTGTATAAGCTATTAAAGAGAGAGTTCCAACCAAAACAGCAGCAAGTGTTACCGCAAAGTTTCTAAGCATTTTGTAGTTTTCTTTATTTCCTTTAAGCAAGGCAATAGGCACTTCCTGATAGGATAATCCGATACTCCGGAAGAAAAATACAAGTCCGTTTATAACCGGCAGAACAGCCAGAGACTCTACTCCTCTGTAACTCCAGGCCATAAAAAATGTTATCGACGGGTGGATGCTCAAAGTAATTACTGAGGTCATGGCAAGCGGATAGTAGAATTTCAATATCTCCTTGTAACGAATCACCGGTCCGGATGAAGGTAAATCGTTTAGTGTTCTGATACAGTCGAAAGCCATTAGTTTGGTAAACAATGCTTCAGTAACAACGCCAATAGTAAGTGATATCGCGCCTAAAGTATTTCCTTCAACACCACCTATAAAGAATAGAGCAAAAGCCGCCATTGTTAATGAAACCATTCTTGCAATTGTTCCTGCTGCAACTCTTTTCGTTTTGTTCAGACTTATCATAATTCCCTGATAGAATCTTCTGTATCCAATAGCCGCGGGCCACGGAAGCATGAATAACATTCCTTTGTTAGCTGCAGTGGAAATTGAAACCGGGAGTCCCATAATATCTTCTGACACAATTCTGAAAACCTGAGGAATTGAGATAACAAGCATTACAAGAGTCAAGACTGTATTTAATATGTAGGTGAAATTTCTTACTTTTAGATAGCTCTCTCTGTCTTTCACAAGAGCGGCAGATGTGCCCATCAGCATTATCACCGGCGATTCAACCATCATAGCCAAAGATAATGTTACCCCGAAAGCCGCCAAATTTATCTCCGGGTGTTGCATTCTGGCAATTACCGCAGGCAAGAGCTGTCCCTCGTAAGCCATCATAAGCCATGTAGCGGCAAGCGGTATCCAGAAGAGAAAGATTTTCCTGTAGGTTAAATTTTCGGGAGTTATAATATTTTTCAAATTGTCTTTGAATAAATTCTTAATTTTATTCCTAAAAATAGTTAATCATTTTTACAAATTTTAGTAATGATATGAATAATTCCATAAACAAAGAAAAACTGCTTGAAGTCCGAAGTAAAATTTCATTTCAAGTTAAGCGTACTCCAATCTTTACAAGCAAGCTTTTAAATGAACTTTTCGATTGTAACTTATTCTTTAAATGTGAAAATTTTCAGAAAGCGGGAGCATTTAAATTCAGAGGCGCTTCAAATGCCGTACTTTCTTTGACGCGTGATAATGATTTGTCAGTTGTAACCCATTCTTCAGGCAATCATGCCGCCGCTCTTGCTTTGGCCTCATCAATGAGAAAAATACCGGCCTATATTATAATGCCTGAAAATGCCCCGCGAATAAAAATCAATGCTGTTCAAAGTTACGGCGGGAAAATTGTGTTCTGCAAACCTACTTTAGCAGAACGGGAAAGAACTTGCAATGAAATTATGGAGCAGACCGGTGCTGTGCTCATTCATCCATACAATAATTATGATATTATTGCCGGTCAGGCTTCCTGTGCTGCTGAAATAATTGAGGATGTTCCGAATGCCGATTATATAATTTCTCCTGTTGGCGGAGGCGGACTTTTAAGCGGTTCCTGCCTATCTGCTCATTATTTCGGCGAAGGAATTCAAGTTCTGGGCGCCGAGCCAAAAGGAGCCGATGATGCATATCGTTCACTGAGAGATAAAATAATCTATCCTTCAGTTAATCCGAACACCATAGCCGATGGTCTTCTCACATCCCTAGGCGATAAAACTTATCCGATTATTGCTGAATTTTGCGCCGGAATTCTGACTGTAAATGAAGAATCTATCATTAAATGCATGAGACTGATTTGGGAAAGAATGAAAATTATTATTGAACCTTCATCTGCTGTTACTCTTGCTGTTGTATCGGAAAATCAAAGAAGGTTCCAAAATAAAAATGTTGCTTTAATTCTATCAGGAGGAAATGTTGATCTTGATAGGCTTCCCTGGTTGAAGAATGTTTCAGTTTAATAATTCGGAACAAATTGTCTTATATTGAAACGTTTTATTTTCTTATTAGCAGAGCAACATTCTCGATATGAAATGTATGCGGAAACATATCAACCGGTCTGATTTTTATCAGATTGTAATTACCTGATTCAGTCAGCAATTTTATATCTCTTGCCTGAGTTGCAGGATTACAGCTTACATACACAATTTTCCTGGGATTTAATTCCAGTATATCGGAAATAGTATTAGGATTCATTCCTGCGCGCGGAGGATCAGTAATGATTATATCGGGTTTGGGAATGTTATTTTCACGAATTTTACCTAAGAAGGATTTGTTTAAGTCGGCTTCAAAAAATCTGAGGTTATCGCTTTTATTTAATTCTGAATTCACACCCGCATCTCTTACTGCTTGAGTTACTGACTCGAAGCCGTAAACATATTTAACTTTATTTGAAATATAGATTGAAATTGTACCAGCACCTGAAAATAAGTCATAAACAATATCATTTTCCGAAGGCTCTGCAAATTCATTAATTGCAGAATAAAGCTTTCCCGCCTGCTTAGTATTTGTCTGGAAGAATGAATTGGCACTTATTCTGAAAACTTTCTCGCCGATTTCATCAAAAATATAACCGTTGCCTCTTATAACTTTCTCGTACTCTCCGAATGCTATGAGTGCCTTTTTAGTATTTATATTATTGACAACCGTTGTAATCTCAGGTATTTCCATCATCATCCGGCTTGTATATTCTTCTGTTAAGGCTTCATCATACTCAGATGTAACAAGATTTACCATCAAGTCTTTTCTGTTATAAGACTGGCGAATTACCAGATTTCTTAAATAACCCGAATCAGAATTATTATTATAAATTGTAACATTTCTGTTTTTGAAAAAACTTCTTGTAAAATTCAGAATTCTGTTACTTATTTCGGATTGAAGAAAACATTCTTCAACATCCAGAACCTTGCTGTAGTATTTTGGAATATGAAGACCAAGAGCAAAGTTTTTATCCTCTTCTGATATATCCTTGAGCATTTCATCGGAAGTGAGCCAGCGCCTGTCGCAGAAAGAATACTCCATTTTGTTGCGGTAATAGAATATATCTTCTGAAGGAACAATATCCTGAATCTCAAAGTTATCCTGGGCTCCGATCTTTTCAAGATTTTCAACAGTCTGTTTCTTTTTATACCCGGTTTGAGCTTCGTATGAAAGGTCCTGCTGTTTACATCCCCCGCAAACTCCGAAGTAGCGGCATTTTGCAGCTGTTCTCATTTCTGATTTTTTTACGAATTCGGAAATTACCGCTTCTGCGTAAGACTTTTTCTTTTTCTGGATTTCTGCTTTAACAACATCACCGGGATAGGTTTTATCAACAAAAATCACAAATTTTGATTCGCTTTCACCTATTTGAATTTTTGCAATTCCTTTACCCTCAAAGGCATAATCTGTAATCTCAAGTTCTATTATATCTTTTTTTTTCAAGAGGCCTTTTTCCTTAATAATGCTGCAGTGAAGCCTATAAACTTGTCGGCTCCGTGTTTGAGATAAGAGTCGGCTTCGTGTTTAATTTGTTTGATAACGGTTTTCATATACTGCCGTTCATTATCATTCATTTCCTTTAATGAAAGCTTCAATCGGTCTTTACTTAAAGCATAATAATCCTTAAGTGTATCTGAAAGATCAACTGCTTCGATTACCTCAAAATGCTTAGAATAAAACTCTGAAAGGTCTTCAGGTAAAAGCGGAAGTATTCCTGATGTATCGAATATATCTTTTACAAATTGCGGAATATCCTTTCTTTTCAGCGTAATTTCTCCTAAACACAAAATTCCGTCAGGAAGCATTATTTTACTAAACTCCTTCATAATTTTGTTACGGCGAATGTTGCCCGTACCGCCTTGAGAATAAATCAAGCTGAATATCCGGCCACGGTAATCTGTATTAGTAAGATCCATCATTTTGACCTGCAGACCTGAAACTCCATCTATCACAAGATTAGAATTCATCAATGAATCATAATCTTCGACAACAATATCGATTTCCCTGATTCCATAGTTTTTGAGTTTTAGGCCGATTGTTTCAGAAGATGCACCTGCAATTAAAACCTTTCCGATTGCTGCAGGATCAATATGATTAATCAGGAACTTCAGCTGCTGTTCGGTTCCGGGTAGTAAGACACTATTTGATATTGACATAATGAAATAATTTGTGAATTCAAATTTACAAAATTATTTACACTTTTCAGCCGGTTTTAAGTCGGAAGATGTTGGTGTGTTTATTCGGTCCGGATTTGTTAATTTCACGAATCAAATCCTTAACTATTTTTATTTCTGCTTCAAGCTGATATAATTTATGTTTCAGCACTGCCATTTTAGAGTAAGGAATTTCTTTATTGTATTCTGTATAGAAGACCTGATTTTTAAGATTAAAATATTCGCCTTCAAGTTTTTCCAATCTCAGTTTGGAATAAAAATTACATTCCGTACGGCCAAGTTTATTCATAAGAAGTATTCCGATATCGAAACCTATAGAGTCGATATTGTTATAATCCAAAATCAATGAAATTGATTCAAACAATATCTGCTTGCCTGCATTGGTGATATTAAATGTTTTGGGCTCGCTGAAATCATCCAATTCAATCAATCCGTCTTTAATAAGTTTTTTAAGGGCAATATTCAGAATTGAATCGTTCACCGGAAATATTTTCCCGATATTTAAATCATCTATCATTTCAGAGAGGTCGTCGAAAGAACTATTGCTTTCGTAGAGGATGCCTAAAACTATAATGCCGAGTTTTGATATCATAATTGTAATTATTTTTTAAATATTTATCAAATACTGTGCAATTGTATTATGACAATGTTTTTAAGATTTTTATGGACTATCTTGTAATCATTAGATTACATAAATGTCAAAATATTTTGTCAATGAGTTTCCCATCGGATATCATTTCTTCAAATGAGCTGTTAATCCAATGAATATCACCTTTAATTTCTTGATATCTTGATTTAAGCGTTGGTGTGTTCTGAAGATTTACCGCAATCACTTCAGTTGCAGGATTAAGATTTTTCTTTAGCAATGCTTTAATGTGAACATCTGCTATAGAAAGTGAATAACCGATAAATACTATTTTCTTTGCACTTCTTATTTCCTTGGATGCCTCATTTAGCAGAAAAGATATTGAAGGATGCTTAAGAGGTTTAATCAGAGAGGGCGGCACAATCAGCGTTTGAAACCTTGTTCCGTCGAGCGGACATCGGAATTCATATTCCTGATTATCCGGATAAGTATATCCCATCAGTTCGCCCTTGTTTAGATCAATTTTTCTATCCCACGGAGTCAGAAGAATCTGGTTGCAGCAGTTACAGTATTTCCAATTAAGACTTCCGTGAAGTTTTATTATTTTGTATGAAACCGGCTCTGAATTGTCTTTAATTTTTATCGGTTCTCTTGTATTTATCCAGAAGTTGTATGCTTTAAGTCTTTGATCTTTTTCAAAATTCATAAAATGAATCGAATAATCAATAAGGCCCTTATGCGGAAATAAAAATTCAAAAGACTGCTCAAGCATTGTATCATAATTCAGTGTAATAATCGAACTGTTCCTGTTATGGTTATCTATGAGTCTCCAGAATTCCTTGTAAACAGACGATACTTTATCAGAACTTTGATTTATAACATAATGAATCAATTTAATTAGAGCTTCTCTAATTTCTCTTAGTGCTGAATATGTATATTTTGAATTAAGACTTTCATTTTCTGTAATAAAGTAATCCAAAAAGCCGAATACTGCTTCCATTTCAGGATAGATGTTTTCCTTCTCAGAGATTGTAAAATTTTCTCTGATAAACTCCAGAACTTTTTTACCTAAATCCGAGTTTTCAATTTCCGGATAATCACCCGAAAACATGATAGGTATTATATCTTTCTGAAGCGGTACTCCTTCAGGGTGTGAAGCCCCTGCACCGAGTATAAAAACTAAATCGCGGCGCGAATTATACCAAAGGAATTTTTCCTGATTCATACTTTTGTCTGAAATTTAAGAATGGCTAAAAATAGTAAAATATTTTTACAATTGAATTGCTTTTCTGATAAAACCGCCCGCTGCAGAAATTTTCTGTTCTGCATCTTCCTTAGATACTTTGGCAATTATCATTACTAAGGCAGTTTTTACATGTCCGTTTGCTTCTTTTAGAAATGATTCTGCCTCTAAATAAGAAACACCTGTTATTGTCATTATAATTTTCTTTGCTCTTTCTTCGAGTTTCTTATTTGTAAGTTGAAGGTCTATCATCAGATTTTCATATGTTTTACCCAGTTTCACCATTGCCGTGGTAGTAATCATATTCAGCACCAGCTTTTGAGCAGTACCGCTTTTCATTCTGGTAGAACCTGTAATTACTTCCGGACCTACATACGGACAAATAGTTATATCTGCTTCAGGAATGCAAACATTTTCGCGCGGATTGCAAGTGAGAAATATTGTTACTGCACCAAGCTCTTTGGCTCTCTTAACCGCACCTATTGAATAGGGTGTTCTTTTACTTGCAGCAATTCCGCATACAACATCTTTTTCAGTCACGTTTGCTTTATCAACATCTGCAGCTCCGTTTTCCTCATAATCTTCAGCACCTTCCTGTGCTCTGAACATAGCTTCTCTTCCGCCGGCAATAAATCCCTGCACCATTTCGAAGGGGACTCCGAAAGTAGGGGGACATTCTGATGCATCGACAACGCCGAGCCTTCCGCTCGTGCCGGCTCCGAAATAAATGAGTCGCCCTCCTGATAAAAAACTTTTGGTAACAGCATCTGCGGCTTTTGTAATCCAGGATATTTCTTTTTCAACGGCAAGAGCAACGAGTTTATCTTCATTGTTGATGATTCTCAGTATGCTTTCTGTATCCAAGAGATCAATATTCGACGAAGCTTCATTTCTCATTTCAGTTGTCAGCGAACCGAGTTCCGAAAAGAGGTTGTTTTCTATCATTTGTTTAACTCAATTACAATGAGCTTTTTCTCTTTTTCGTTTCTAGCGTTTGTAGGTTTATAAGCAAGCTCGAAAATTGTGTGCTTCTTGATGTAGGCTTTGTATTTGGTTTCTGCAGTTTTTAATTCTTCTGAAAGATCCCCGCCCTTTAATGACAAAATATAAGCTTTTGATTTAACTAAAGGAAGTGAATATCTAAGTAAAATTATTAAAGGGACAGTTGCACGGCTAATCACCAAATCGAAACTGTTGGAATACTTTTCAATAAATTCATTACTTTCTACGCGGAAATTTTCTGCAGTAACATTTCCAAGTTTTAGTTTGTCGATAAATTCCTTAACGGCATCTATTTTTTTCTGAGTAGAATCTACCAGAACACCGCGTAACATAGTGTTAATTATTGCAAATGGAATACCCGGTAGTCCGCCGCCTGTTCCGATATCAAGAAATCTTCTGCATCCTTGCGGAACATAGTTGGAGATTAGTGATGAAATGAAAATATGATTCTCAACAACATTCTCAATGTCTTTTCTGGAAATCAGATTAATTTCTTCATTTTTCATCGAAAGAAGAGAACAAAAATGTGCTAATCTTTCTAATTTGTTTATATCAAGATTAAAACTGTTTTCCCAAAAGTATTTTTTTAGATCCGGGAGGAATATCTCTTGATTAAACACAAAAACTCCAAAAATTAGTTTTTCAAATATACTAATAAAACTGATATATCCGATGGTGTAACACCGGAAATTCTTGATGCCTGACCAATAGTGCGGGGCTTAACCTTCCTTAGCTTTTCTCTTCCTTCCGTTGAAATTGATGATATGGCATCATAAACAAATTCCTCAGGAATCTTTATGTTTTCAAGCTTTTCGAATCTTTCTACTGCTTCAATTTGTCTTTGAATATAGCCTTCGTATTTCAACTGTATTTCAATCTGTTCAAGAACTTTGCTGTCCGATGCAATCTCAGTGAATTCCGGTCTTTGCATATATTCTTCTATTTGTAAAATATCCTTTAACGAGACATTTGGTCTTTTAATAATTTTATCTATACCTTCCACTTCAGTTATTGGAGTTGATTCTTTTTTAGTAAGATACTCGTTTATATGTTCCGGCTTACATTTTGTCTTTGACATAATACTTAACCCGGTCTGAATTTTGGTCTGTCGCTCAAGATGTTCGTTGTATGCATCTTTATCAATGAGTCCTAATTCATAACCATATTTCATTAATCTTTGTGCGGCATTATCTTGTCTTAAAATTAGTCTGTGTTCAGCCCTGGATGTAAACATTCTGTAAGGTTCTGTAGTAGATTTTCCTACAAGGTCATCGATAAGAACACCCATATATGCTTCGCTGCGTTTAAGTACAATTTGCTCTTTGCCCATTATATTTAGCGATGCATTTATTCCGGCCATAAGTCCCTGTGCCGCAGCTTCTTCATAGCCGCTTGTACCGTTTATTTGTCCGGCAAAGTATAAACCCTTAACTAATTTTGTTTCATAAGTTAAATCAATCTGATAAGGAGGAAAGAAATCGTATTCTATTGCATATCCAGGTCTTATCATCACAGCATCTTCAAGTCCCTTAATTTTTCTAATAGCTTCGTACTGTATCTCTGCAGGCAATGAAGAGGAGAATCCGTTTATATATATTAAATCAGAATTTAATCCCTCCGGCTCAAGAAATATATGATGGGATTCCTTATCAGAGAATCTTACAATTTTGTCTTCAATAGAAGGGCAATATCTTGGTCCGATTCCTTCAATTTTTCCGGAAAATAGAGGCGACTTATCAAAGCCTTTTTCCAATATTTTATGTACTGTTTTATCGGTATGCGTCATATAACAGCTTATCTGCGGTAATTCCGGAAATTTTGATTTATCAGTCTTATGCGAAAACGGTTCCGGATTCTCATCGCCCGCCTGTTCCTTCAACAGGTTGTAATTCAAACTGTCTTTATGAAGTCTTGCCGGTGTACCCGTCTTCAATCTTCCTGAGACAAACCCTATTTTTTCAAGAGATTCAGTCAGACCGTAAACTGCCTCTTCACCAAACCGGCCGCCAATTGTAGTATCTTCACCAGTAAACATTTTCCCATTTAGGAATGTACCCGAGCAAATTATAAATGCTTTACAGCAATACTCTAATCCCTTTTTAGTTTTAATTCCTTTTATTCTTCCGGCTTCAACAAAACAATCTACAACTGAATCTTCTATAATAGTAAGGTTTTTCACTTCACTCATAATTTGTCCGGCCACTACAGTATAATAATCTCTATCGGCCTGACTTCGTCCTGCCCAAACTGCAGGACCTTTTGATTTATTCAATGTCCGGAACTGAATTCCGGTTTTATCAGCCAGAATTCCTATTATTCCACCTAATGCATCTATTTCATACACTAAATGTCCTTTTGCACTTCCTCCAATAGCCGGATTGCAGGATAGCCTTCCTAATCCGTTTTTATCCATTGTTATCAAAGCCGTATTCATTCCCAACTTTGCTGCTGCTGCTGCTGCTTCAATTCCGGCGTGCCCGCCACCTGCTACTATTACATCAAAAATCATAAACACCTTTCTGTTTCACGTGGAACACTTTAAATTTATTTTACACTCTGTTTCACGTGGAACAAATTATTTTCCTATACAAAACTTTGAAAATATATTATTTAATATGTCATCACTTGTTAATTTACCAATTATTTCAGAAAGAGAATTCTCGGCATTTCTTAAATCAATTGAAATAAATTCTCCTGTCATAGCATTTTCTATTGTACCAATAGCCCCATTTAAATATTTAACAGCTTTACTTAACGCTTCATAATGCCGAAGATTTGTAACCACGGCAGTTCTTTCGGAATATGCATTATTTGCTCCTGCTGAGGCAGCAAGATTTTCCTTTAGCGTATCAATTCCTGAATGCATTTTAACCGAAATGGAAATTGAATTCGGTTCTGATAATTCTTTAATATCGCACTTATTGACGACAGAAATAACAGATTTTTCCTTTTTTATTTTAAGAATCGCTGAATGCAGCTCAGAATCAATTCCGGATACCGCATCACTCATAACCAGAACAATATCGGAATCATTCACGATTTGCATTGCCCGGTTTACACCTTCTTTTTCAACAACATCTTCAGTTAATCTAATACCGGCTGTATCATGAAATTTATATAGAATTCCATCAATATATACTTCTTCGCTTATAACGTCTCTTGTAGTGCCGGGAATATCACTCACAATTGCTCTTTGTTCTTTCAGCAATAAATTTAGCAAAGACGACTTCCCAACATTTGGCTTTCCTATAATCGCAACATTAACCCCATCGCGAATAACTTTTCCATAATTGTATGAATTCATAAGATTAGTAATTTCAATTATGAGTAATTTTATCTCACTGACTAATCGTTCATAAGGCATCAGCTCAATATCTTCTTCAGAAAAATCAAGCTCAAGCTCAATTAAAGAA
The DNA here is from genome assembly GCA_964584325.1 of uncultured Melioribacteraceae bacterium. Lineage (GTDB taxonomy): Bacteria > Bacteroidota > Ignavibacteria > Ignavibacteriales > Melioribacteraceae > CAZOZP01. Next base: position 47,879 of record CAZOZP010000004.1, on the reverse strand, counting down.
GAAATATCTAATATTTTGTCACGCAGATGTGCTATTCTGGAAGACAAAACTCCGTCCATCTGATTACGAGCTCCTCGCATTGCAGCGTCAGTTCGGGCACCTATTAAATCGCAGACAGCTTCAGCCTGAGTCAGATCTAATCTCCCGTTAAGAAATGCACGCTTTGTAAATTCACCGGGTTCTGCAGGTTCGGCACCGGCGGAGTATAAATTCTTCATAGCGTTTCTAATAATAGCCAACCCTCCATGAAGACTTATTTCAACAGAATCTTCACCGGTGTAAGAGTGTGGTTTCTTAAATAGTGTAAGCAAAACATCATCAATTATTTCACCTTCAATTGATAATAATTTACCATAATGTATTGTATGTGATTTGTATTCATGGACTCTTTTCTTGCCCTTAAAAAGTCTATCGGCAATATTGAAAGCCTGAATTCCGCTGATTCGGATTACTGCTATAGCGCCCTCTCCCGGTGGAGTAGCAAGTGCAGCAATAGTTGAGTTGAATTCCATTTATTAATTTGATTTTGAAACTGCAAACTTAACATTAATAAATACCAGTTTCAAGCATATCAATAATACACCATATTACTCAAGGGTATATTCATTAACTCCTATACCAACATCAAAAGTATAGCTTCTAGAATCCTTCTTAACAATCAAAGTAAAAGGCTTTTCACTTTCAGTACTTATCAAATTTGACGCAGGATCAAAAACCACACTGATCTTTGATGATCCAAGCGAAATATTTTTAATTCCATGCAGGTCGTTCCGTGTTATATTCCAAACAACTTTATTCTCATAACCGTATATTCTCACGCCTAAGATATTCTCTATCAGCATTGCAATAGGGCCTAAGCCAGACCATCCGACAAAATCCTGCCTCGAATAAAAATGATCATCCCAACGCGTGGCCGGTTCAGGTTTTTCAGGCGAATAACATTCCCAAATAGTCTTGTATCCGTCTTCAAATCTCTCATCGTATGCAATTTTGTTTTCATCAGGCTCAAATTCTTTAAATACATTACACATATTTTCAATGTGATTTTTTGCGATTTCACGTGAAACCTCTCCAAATCCGAATTCATCAAGTCCCCAAACAACCATATAATTTGTCGGAGCCCATACACCCCCTTTCCAGTAATGACCGCGGGGATTATAATTTATATCATCAGCAGATAATGTTGGCACAAGGTGATAGCGATAGAATTCATTAGGATTTTTTATATGATTAATTAAATGTTGTTTCCTTTCAGGATATGCCACACCCGCAAGGATAGTCCAGAAAGCTCCAATATGCTTTACCGGTGATAAAGTGCCATCGTCTCTTAAATCATAGTAATATTTCGTATTTTCATCCCAGCAAAGCAAATTAATTGTAGAAAATATATCTAAATACTTTTCAGCAAATTCAGAAGACTTTTCCTTATCCCCTATAATTTCATATAGTTTTGAAATAGATCTTGCAGCCAAAGCCTGTTGAGCTGACATATCAATATAACCACCGAACTTAACACCATTTCTCGGAGTGTTATCCATTCCGCTTCCAAGAGGTGTCTGATAATACAAACCTTTTCCTTCCGGCATACGGCAATTATCCTCTAGCCATATGTAATACTTGTCAAGTACCGGCAATACACGTCTGATTCTTGTAGAATCACCGGTAAGCATATAATATCTTAATTCTATAGGTGCAAATAGAGGCGGATTAGTCATAGGTTCATCTTTAGATCTAAAGCCTGTTTCTTTACCGTCAGACTCATTATATACTCTCTGAATATATCCGTCCTCACACTGTTTTAAATAAAAGTTATCTAAAGACTGCATTGCCGGAAAGATATCAGAGGCATACATTGCAAATACAGCCATAAATGATGTATCCCATTGATAAATACATTCATTGAAACCTTCATCCATATAAAAGTCAACAAAACCGTTACCGGAATTTCCGGCTGTAATTTTCTGCCATGCGAGCTCCCATGCTTTATAATATAGATCAATATACTCCGGATTCTCTTCAAGTATTGGTTCCGGCAGTAAATATCTTGGAAAAGCTGTAACAGATTTCTTTCTTTCAGGAACAGCCGGATTGCCGACTTTGATTATAGAATTAAAGCTATCACCTCCGTCATTAATGTTTTCTTTACACTCTGGATCCGGTATCCATTTTTCATCATCAACAACAAGTTTATAATAATAATAACCTGGCAGCAACTTCATTTTTAATTGCCAATAACCGTTTTGTGAGTTTTCCATGTAATCTTTCATACCGTTCCAGCCGTTAAAACTTCCTGCAACTGAAACTTTTTTAGCAGCGGGATTATAATATGTAAATTTGTAATTAATAGAATCATGTTGAGCAATAACAAAAGAAACTAATGTCAAAAAGAAAAACAATATCATGAAACGCATTTAAACCTCAAAAATATTATATTTAACCGATGTCAATTAAAATACATAATTACCCTAAAAACTTAGAGAGACATTTTTTACATATTTAAATTTCATATTCGATATTTTTAATAATTATTTTAATTCGAGGTATCTATGGCTTTTAATATTAACAAGTTAACAGTTAAAGCACAGGAAACCATTCAGATGGCTGTTGATATAGCACAAAATTATAATAACCAGATGATTGAACCTGAGCATATTTTTGCTGCGTTAATTCAGGATTCCGGAGGAACGGGAGTAGCAATAATTAACAAGGTTGGCGGAAACATTAGACAAATTCAGCAAAAAACAAATGAATTACTTGAAAAACTACCAAAGATTACAGGATCTTCAATCGGTAATCAACAGCTTTCAAACTATTCTATTAAAATGCTGGATGATGCTTCCATTGAGGCTCGCAATCTGAAGGATGAATATGTCTCTAACGAACACATACTACTCGCATTAAGTTCAGGAAATTCTGCTGTATCAAAACTTTTGCTCGAGAACGGTATTTCACGTGATTCTATTTTAGCGGCTCTGAAAGATATTAGAGGAAATCAGAGAGTTACAAGCATGAGTCCGGAAGATACATATCAAGCATTAAAGAAATATGGTCGGGATCTAAATGAACTTGCTTCCATTGGTAAACTTGATCCTGTGATTGGCAGAGATGAAGAAATACGAAGAGTACTTCAAGTACTTTCAAGACGCACCAAAAACAATCCTGTGCTTATCGGAGAACCGGGAGTTGGTAAAACAGCTATTGCTGAAGGCATTGCTCACAGAATTATCAACGGGGATGTTCCTGAAAACTTAAAAACAAAAAGAATTATTTCTCTTGATATGGGAGCCCTTGTTGCAGGTACTCAGTTCAGAGGTCAATTTGAAGAAAGAATTAAAGCTGTGATAAAAGAAGTTCAGGATTCTAAAGGAGAAGTTATTCTCTTTATAGACGAACTTCATTTGCTGGTGGGTGCGGGCAGAACAGACGGTGCCATGGATGCAGCAAACATTCTTAAGCCCGCACTTGCAAGAGGTGAACTGCATACAATCGGTGCAACAACCCTGGATGAATACAAAAAACATATTGAAAAAGATTCAGCTCTCGAAAGAAGATTTCAACCTGTTTTAGTAGTTGAACCAACCGAAGAGGATTCCGTCTCGATACTTAGAGGTCTTAAGGAAAGATATGAATTACATCATGGAGTGCGCATAACAGACAGCGCCATTGTTGCATCGGTACAGCTTTCAAACAGATATATAACTGATAGATTTCTACCGGATAAAGCCATTGATTTAATAGATGAAGCTGCATCAAAACTCAGAATTGAAATCGATTCTATGCCCGAGGAGTTGGATAATCTCGAAAGAAAAATAAAGCAACTTGAAATAGAAAAAGAAGCACTTAAACTTGAAGACGACACTGATTCTATAAAAAGATTGAAAGATCTCGAAACTGATTTAGTAGAATTAATATCTGAAAGAGATGCGGTAAAACTTCACTGGAAAGCTGAAAAAGACAAAATAAGTATTATTCGCGAAATGAAATCTCAGATAGAAAAAACCAAACTACAAGCTGAACATTATGAAAGAGAAGGTGATTTCGGCAAAGTAGCAGAAATAAGATATGGTATTATTGCCGGACTCGAAAACAAAATGAAGGAAGAAACCTCAAAGCTTTATGATATTCAGTCGAACACACGTCTGTTAAAAGAAGAAGTTGAAGCTGAAGACATAGCTGAAGTAGTTTCAAAATGGACCGGAATTCCATTAAACAGAATGCTTGAAAGCGAAAGAAGCAAACTTTTAAGAATGGAAGATGAATTGCATAAAAGAGTTGTCGGTCAAAACGATGCAGTTTTTGCGGTATCAAATGCCTTAAGAAGATCGCGCGCCGGGCTTCATGATGAAAAAAAGCCAATAGGATCATTTATTTTTATAGGAACAACAGGTGTAGGAAAAACAGAACTTGCCAGAGCTCTTGCAGAGTACCTATTTAACGATGAACATGCAATGATCCGCATAGATATGTCGGAATATATGGAAAAGTTTTCTGTCTCCAGACTTGTTGGAGCACCTCCAGGTTATGTAGGATATGAAGAAGGCGGTCAGTTAACTGAAGCTGTAAGAAGAAGACCGTATTCAGTTATACTTCTTGATGAAATTGAAAAGGCTCATCCTGAGGTTTTCAATATTCTTCTACAAGTGCTAGATGACGGCAGACTAACAGATAACAAGGGACGCACAGTAAATTTTAAAAATACTATTATTATTATGACATCTAATCTCGGGTCTCATCTGGTTCAGGAAAAAATGGAAATCATGGATGAAAATAATTACGAAAGTATTTTAAGTGAACTGAGATCTAAGCTAAGCGATTTGCTAAAAAAAACAATAAGACCGGAATTTCTGAACAGAATTGATGAAATAATTCTTTTTAAGCCTCTTCTTAAATCTGAATTAAGATCAGTAGTTAACATTCAAATTGCTACACTTACTAAACAGCTACATGATAAAAATATTACCATGCAGATTACCGATGAAGCAAAGGATTTCCTGTCAACTATTGGTTATGATCCGGTTTACGGTGCTCGTCCGTTGAAACGTACGATACAGAGACATCTTATTAATCCTCTTTCAACACAACTTCTTATGAATAATTATGGCAACGGTGATACAATACTAATAGAATATAATGGCGGAGGTAATCTGGAGTTTCGTAAAATTTAATCATATTTACTAAATAAACATCATTTCAAAAGGAAGTCTGATCACAGACTTCCTTTTGAATTTTTCTTACACTATAGAAATCATTCTCTCTATTGATAGCCTTGCCTTTGATGCAATTTCTTCATTAACTCTTATTTCATATTTTTCACTCAACAAAGAATTGTACACTTTTTCAAGAGTAATCATTTTCATGTACTCACATACAGCATTTTCTGAAGCTGGATAAAATATTTTTCCAGGAACCTCCTTCTGCATCCTGTAAATAATGCCAACCTCAGTAGCAATCAAAAATTCTTTACTGTCAGATTCTTTCACTCTTTTTAGCATTCCTTCAGTAGAATATATACCGGTTTTACTGCAGTCATTATACATAACAGATTTAAGCATGCAAGAAGAAGAACAACCACACTCAGGGTGGATAAGCACCTCGGCTCCCGGATATTTTTCCTCAGAAGAGCCAAGTTCAATATCCCCGATCTTTTCATGAACATGACAAAACCCATCCCATATTTCCATATTTCTGCCTGTAATGCTCTTTACATAACGCCCAAGAAATTTATCTGGAAGAAATAGAATTTTTTTATCTTTGTCGATTGCTTCAACAACCTTTACCGCATTTGATGATGTACAACAATAATCCGTTTCGGCTTTTACCTCTGCAGTTGTATTTACATAGGAAACAACAATTGAACCGGGGTTCTCAGCTTTCCAGTTCCGAAGTTTCTCTGCATCTATGCAGGCAGCCAATGAACATCCTGCATCAGGATCAGGTATTATCACCTTTTTTGTTGGTGATAAAATTGAGGCCGTTTCCGCCATAAAGTGAACACCGCAAAATATTATCATATCAGCAGTAGTTTTAGCTGCCATTTGGGATAAGCCCAAAGAGTCACCAATATAATCAGCTATATCCTGAATCTCAGGAAGCTGATAATTATGTGCAAGGATAACCGCATTTTTTTCCCTTTTTGTACGGCTAATTTCATTGATTATTTCATTTTTATTCATTTTTTGCCTGATTTTTTATTTTTTGACTAATATCAAATGCTTTTACTGAATGAGTTAGTGCTCCGACTGAGATATAATCAACCCCAGCCATGGCAGTTTCTTTTAATCTTTCAATACTCATTGAGCCAGAAGCCTCGGTTATAGCTCTTTTATTTATAAATTCCACGGCATCTTTCATTTGCTGCGTATTCATATTATCTAGCATTATAATATTTGCTTTATTCTCAAGAGCTTCCTTTACCTCATCAATATTTGTAGTTTCAACTTCAATAAGAATATCATTGCTTAGATTCTTTCGGACTGCCTCAATTGCATTTTTAATACCGCCTGCCACTTGAATGTGATTATCCTTTATCATGACCATGTCAAACAGTCCAATTCGATGGTTCTCTCCACCACCTACTTTCACAGCATATTTATCCAACATTCGGTGAGCAGGTAAGGTTTTTCGTGTATCAAGTATTCTGCAGGAAGTTCTCTCAAGAACTTTTGCATATTCATGAGCCATAGTTGAGATTCCAGACATTCTCTGAGCAAAATTCAGTGCAGTTCTTTCACCGGTTAATAAAGCACGGTATTGTCCGCTGAATTCAAGAATAACATTTCCTTTTTCAACAAATTCGCCCTCATTAACCAATGGTTTCCACATAATATTATTATCCAACTTCCGAAATACTTTTTCTGCAACAAATAGTCCGGAAATAACTCCTGATGATTTAGCTACCCAGAATGCATCAACAATATGGTCTTGAGCTATGATAAGATCAGTAGTAATATCGCCAGGGCCGATATCTTCCATTAAAGATAATTCTATAAGGTGATCAACTCCGCTGAAATTAAAATCAGTTTTTGTCAGACTCATGTATTCTTCCTAATTTGATCAATACCGTTTGATTTATTAATAATGGTTGTAAATTGATAATCATCTCTTTCTGTTGGGTAATCAGACCGAAGGTGTCCGCCGCGTGATTCTTTTCTGAATTTAGCTGAATGAAAAACCATCTCGGCAATTACAATGTTTTGTGCAAAAGACAAAGAATAATACTCATTTTCTTTAAACGGAAATTCCCTCTTTAATTCTTGTATTTGTTTAAGTCCTCTCGCAAGTAAGTCATCATTCCTAAGAATCCCGACAAAACTATTTAATACAACAGATAACACCTTCCTTTTTTCAACATAAATGTTTATTAAAGAATTATCTACAGTATATAATTTTTCTTGGTATCTGACTTTATTATCAGAGAATCCGTTTAAAACAAAATCCTCTATTGATCTTTTAGAAAAAACAATACATTCAAGAAGAGAATTACTTGCAAGTCTGTTTGCTCCATGAACACCTGATGAAGCAGCCTCACCGGAACTATAAAGATTCACAATGCCGGTTCTTCCGTTTAAATCAGTTTTAATTCCGCCAATTGTATAATGAGCCGCAGGTGAAACCGGTACAAGGTCTTTTGTTATATCAATCCCAAAACCTAGCGAATCTTCATAAATATTTTTAAATCTATCCTTTATTTTTTCAGCATCTAAATGATCAAGCATAAGGTAAACACATTTTTCTCCAGACTCCCTGAGATACTCAAATATATATCTGGAAACCACATCCCTTGGAGCGAGTTCTGCTTGAGCATCCTTACCAAGCATTATCCTTTTTCTGTTTTTATTAACAAGGTAAGCTCCTTCACCTCGTAAAGCTTCAGAAATAAGAAAAGTAGCTCCACTTTCATGATGAAAAGATGTAGGATGAAACTGAATAAATTCCATCGACTCAATATCTGCACCTGCATTAAATGCCAATGCAATTCCATCTCCATAACTGAAGTCGGGATTTGTATTTCTTTCGTATAATGAACAGAGACCGCCTGTTGCAATAAGAGTAAAAGGGGCAATAAAAAGATCAGTTTGATTTGATTCAGTATTATAACAATAAACACCGTGGCAGGTATTATTTTTAACCAGAAGTTCAAATGCATGTCTTCCGTAAAAAGAGCTTATATTCTGATTCTTATTTATTCTATTATTAACAAAATCAACAACAGCTTTTCCGGTAGCATTACCATTTGAATGCAGAATTCTATTTTTACTGTGTCCACCTTCAAGCCCCAAATCTGGAAAATTATCTTTTTTTTCAAAAGGCATACCGTCTTCGAGAAGAGAACTAACATACCTATAACCGTCTTCAACTAAGATTCTAACAGCTTCATCAGAACAAAGACCTCTTCCTGCCTTAATAGTATCAGCAAGATGAAATTCAAAAGAATCATCACTGCCTATGGCTGCAGCAATACCTCCCTGGGCGTAATATGAATTGGATATGTCGAGATCCGATTTTGCAATTATATTTACTTTACCGTAATTTGCTGCCGATTCTGCGGCCGATAATCCGGCCAAACCACTACCTATTATTAAAAAATCGGATTTATAAATATTCACGTTTTAACTTTTATATTTTTACAAAAATAACAAAAAGCATTTTTAAAAACAGCTATAATATTATTCAAAACAATCAATGAACGGAATACATGGAGCTGTTCCGCTAAATGATTTCAATAGATTAAATTTTGAATCAAAAGCTTTTACTATTACACTATCTTTCTCATAATTATACACAAGTACCGGTGCATTATAATTATTTACCTTAAAATCAATTGAATCAATAGGTACTTCAATAATTCCTCTATCAACATCACGATTAATAACCATCTTAATACGGTTATCCTTTTCATATATAAATTCTTTAGCCCAGTATCCGAATTTTTGAATTTTAATGGGCTTATTATTCTGATCAAAATAGCGCAAGGAAATAATAAGATTATCCTGATTATAATCATATACACTTATAGCTGGAATATTTAACTTATCAGTTAATTTACCTTGCGGAGAATATCTTTCAACTTTTACAATCCGTCCATTATCTGAAATTATTTTCTCATAATATTTTAGAGAGATTTCTTCTATTGATACATCTCTATTAACAATTTTATAGATTGTACTTGTTGGTTCAATGATATTAAAGACTACATTATCATTTTTCTTCTGTTCAACCGGTTTGGTACAATATTGGAAAGCAAATAAAGCTATGATTGTTGTAAGAAATATTCTGGCCATTTTTATTCCGTAATAATTGTTATAAACTTTCAATTAAATAATAATCATATATATAACATTTGTTATATTTAATTTCTTTATTGTAAAAATAAGTATAATAATTAAAAGTTTTGACTTAATTTTCATAATATATTTAATGACAGGTTTAATGGGTTTAAAAGTAAAATACTGGAATTGGGATGTTGAACGGATTTAAGGGTTTTCTGAAGGAAATTAACATAAAACAAAGTGCATTTGTTCTCTGCTCATATCTTTTGCTTGGTATCTTTGCCTTTTCATCAACAAATTCTAAAGATCTGGTTTTAATATGGCCTCCAATTGCATTGTCAATCAGTTTATACTTTATTTATTCCAAAAAATTTCTACCTGAAATTTTGCTTGGTCATTCTCTCATATTTTATCTCTATACCGGTTCAATTATTACTACTGTATTATCACTTTCCGGTCTGGTATTAAATATTCTTCTTGCAAATCATATAATGAAAAAGATTATAGATTTTAACATAAACATTACAAGACTTAAAGATGCGATAGGATTATCGGTAATAATTTCCGGCGGTTCTACGGTAATATTTGCATTATTTACAGCTTTTGCAGTATGGTTAACTGATAGTATGCCAAACAGTAACTTTGCAGATCAGTTTTCTTTCTGGTGGACTGCCTCGTTTCTCGGAATTTTAGTGTTTGCTCCTCCAATATTTATTTTTCATGGAAAACCATATGAATTGTGGGAAAAGCCAGACGAAAAGGAGATTTACACTCTGTTGAGTGTTTTAGTTTTTACAGGTATCTTTCTTTTCTCATTCGACTATTCATCCAGAAGTTCATTAATCGCTGCATCCTACATTCCATTAGGATTTGCTGTTTGGTCTGTTTTAAGGTATGGTCCCGGTGTAACATCTTTGGTTTCTCTTTTTGTTGTATTAATTTCCATTATTGGTACTTTTTTTAACGGAGGCCCATTTATCAATCAACTGACAGCTTCATATCCGGTATTACTATTTAGTACGCTTTCAATCTTTTCTTTTTCATCTCTTATTTTTGTTTCTGTTTTAGCCGAGAAACGACAAGCTTCCAAAATCTTAATTGAAGAAGAAGAACGACAGATAAAATTTCTTCAGGCTATTCCTGATTTAGTTTACAGATGTAACAGGGAAGGCCTAACCTTGGATGTTCATGCTAAACGTAGCAAAGATCTTGTTGCTCCGATTGAAGATATTATCGGTAGAAACATATTTGATTTTATGACTGAAGACATAAGTCTCAAAATCAAATATAGCGTTGAACTTGCCATGAAAACTAAAGAAACTCATTTCATAGAATATGAAAATGTAAAAAACGGAATTAAACACGTTGAAGAGGCAAAAATAGTTCCGTCAGGCAAAGATGAATATTTTCTTGTAATCCGAGACATAACAGCCAAGAATGAATCAAAGGCAATTATCTCACAGTATGTTCTCGAATTGCAAAAAGACAAATCTGAATTAAAAAGATATGCTGCAGAACTTTCAAAGTTAAACAAAAGAATTCTTGAATCGGAAAGTGAATTAAAGAAAACCAATGCTCAGAAAGATATGTTTTTTTCAATTATCGCACATGACCTTAGAAGTCCTTTTACATCTCTGCTAACCTATTCTGAGTACTTGAGTCAGAATCTGAGAGATTTGAGCATGGAAGAAATAGCAAAGTATTCTGACAGTATTTACAAATCAACTAATAATCTTTTCCGGCTTGTAGAAAATTTACTTCAATGGAGCAGAATACAATCTGGCAGAGTTGAATTTGACCCAATGAAATTTAACATTACCGCTTTAACTAATGCAACAGTAAATATTCTTGAAACTGTAGCTAATGAAAAACAGATAAGAATAAGAAATAATTGCCAAGAAAAAGTAACTGTATATGCAGATATGAATATGATAGAAACTGTTATAAGAAACCTCATTTCCAATTCCATTAAGTTTACGAATACAGGCGGACAAATAGTGATTGATATTAAGAACTCCAATCAAAATGTTGAAGTTAATGTTAGCGATAACGGAGTAGGAATTAAGGAAGAAGATATGAAAAGATTATTCAAAATTGATGAGAGACTTACAACACAAGGAACACAAAATGAAAAAGGGACCGGCCTTGGTCTGATTCTCTGTAAAGATTTCATCGAGAAAAACAGCGGTCAAATCTGGGTTGAAAGTAAATACGGCGAAGGTACAACATTTAAGTTTCTACTACCTGCACAAGCTAATAATAACTAAACTCCTTTCACAGCTTCAGCTATTCTGCTACGAACAGTTTCACTTAAACTATCGTAATCCATATTCTCAGGATATACCGGATCCAAAAATCTCACTTGTATTTTCCTGAATGGTCTAGGTATTTTTTTTCCTTTAGGAAGTGCTTTGTCAGCACCGGTTATTGCAACAGGCACAATCGGTACATTAAGCTCCTTACTCAATATTGCAAATGTTTTCTTAAAACTACCCATTTCTCCTGAGGTACTTCTTGTTCCTTCCGGAAATATCATCACATTCTTTCCATTCCTAATTACTCCTGCTAATTTCTGTATAGATTCTTTTAAATCATTTTTTACATCCATAGCAATAACATTATGTTTATTAGCAATGAACTTTAATATTTTTAATCTTAGATGTTTTTCCTTAGCGTAAAAGTATGTGCGCTTTGCATCTACATATTTTAAAAATACAGTTACAAACATACCATCGAAAAAACTTTGGTGATTGGGCACAATGATAAAAGGCCCTGATGGTATTTTGTTAATACCGTTACTCTGGATTCTAAAATATATTCCGAAAAACACCCTTGTAACAAACTTTATAAAATAATGGGTAATCCAGCTTTTAGGAAGTTTAAGATCTATTTTCTCCTTTAATATTCCAGACCAATTCACCTCTTCGGCTTCTGATTTAGTTTTGTTTGTATGAATATATTCAGCGAGTTTAATTACAGTTTCAAATTCGGATATCTCTTTATCTGTAATTTCAATTCCAAAAGAAGATTTAATAAAGGCAACAAGGCTTACTTTATCCAAAGAATCAAGAGATATGTCATAATCAAGATGATCTTGCGGAAATACGTTAATTCCTTTTTCACTTTCGAGATAGTTTTTGATAATTTTATATGACTCAAGTTCAGGCTCATCAATACTGCCTTCTTGAGGTTTTGCGACTTCCATGAATGCCGGAAGCATGAAGCGTTTAAGCTTACTTAATCTTGTTCTTGGCAAATCTTCTTCTGTAATTACAATTTTTTTAATCTGCTTATATGAAGAAACATTGCTGTTATAATCTATTATTATGTTTTTTCTAAAATATTCTAAATAATCTTTTTCGTTTTTGGACATTAGTATTGACAGTTCCGGCCTGATAACAACAGCTAGAGAATCGTTGAATTCAAAAACTCCGGCTTCTTTAATTTCAGGATACCTCATAAGAGCATTTTCAACTTCTTCAGGATTTATATTCTTTCCGTTAGAAAGAACAATGGTTTCTTTTTTTCTACCAGTAATAAAAAGATAGCCTTCATCATCAACATAACCTGTATCTCCTGTATAAAGCCAACCATCTATAAGTATTTCTGATGTAGCTTTTGGATGACCGTAATAACCCATCATTACATTAGGCCCTTTTGTAAGAATTTCTTCGTCCTTTATTCTAATCTCATTACAGAAAAGCTTGTTTCCAGCAGATCCGATTTTGAATTTACCAGGTCTTGTGAAAGTAATCATTGGTGCACATTCAGTCATTCCATACCCATTTAGAACATCAAATCCTAAAGTTCTTAAGTCTTTTTCAACTTCTCTATCTAGAGATGCACCTCCGCTTACAAGATACTTAATGTTTCCACCGAATTTATCTTGAACCTTTGAAAAAACTTTTTTCGAAAATTTCTGTGAATTAACTTTTTTTGCTAAAGAAAAAACTATTTTAGCAGCAAAAGAAGAATTGATTTTTTCCATTATTCCCTTTCTTATAAGAGAATAAAATCTTGGTACACCAATAATAACAGTAACTTTATATTTCTTTAATGTATTAATTATATCTTCTGAATTAAGCGAAGGAGTAAAAACACATATTCCTTCAGTATATAGAGGCGCTAACATTGAACCAACAAACGGGAATGTGTGATGAAGAGGAAGCATCACCAATGTTCTTTCATTCGGCTTAAATATTGGAACATAACTTGAAACAGCTTCAATATTTGAATAAAGGTTTTCGAAGCTTAACATAACGCCTTTTGGGCTTCCGGTAGTCCCTGAAGTAAAAACAATTGAGGCTAAACTCTCATTTTCGTACTCTAAAATGTCTTCTCTTTCTACAATTTGTGCAGCTAACCTAATTTCATCAAAATTAATAATATTAATTTTTTTTTCTAGAATTTCACCAATCTCTAAACCCTTCTGAAAATTGTCATTAGATAGAAAAACTAAATCAGTATCGCTTTCTTTAATAATGTATGCAGCTTCTTCTGCAGTGGACAAATGATCAATTGGTATTACAGTATTTTTAGTATTCCAGCATCCTAAAAGTGCAAATATCCATTCAGGTCTGTTTTCAGAAAATATCGCAACTCTTGAAGCGCTTCTTTCCTTTATCAGTTTTGAATATAAAAAAGATATATTAATTAATTCTCTGTAAGAATAATTCTTATCTTTATAAATAATAGCTGTTTTATCAGAAGGTTTTATTTTCATTTTCAAAAAATATTTTGTTCATTATTAAAATCAGATTCAATCTAACTATCTATATATCTAAATCCAAATTAATTTTGCTTTCTTCCTTTATTAAAACCAAAGGTATAAATAATGCAGAGATCATAATTAAAACTGCACAGTAAAAGAAAAAATTTCCAATTATAATGTCATATTCAAGCATATCAATTTTATTTAGCATCCACCACCAATCATGAATTACTTTATTGCCTCCTAAAAGTGGAAGTTGCTTTGCTCTGGCATCTGCAGCATAAACACTAACATTGATCATACTTTCACCCAGCCATAACGCTGAAAACTGAACTGTATATATATTCCTGCTTCTATAGTAAACAACCACAAAAAGAAATGGAATTAAAAGCTGCATTATAGTTCCGCCAGCAAAATAAATAAACTCGCCAAAAATTCTAAATATCCCGTGGCCCCCTTCGTGAATTAAGAGATTTACAAAATCCAAAGCAAAAAACTTTCCCTTATTAAGAGCAAAATACAAAATAAAAGGAATTAGGATAATAGATCCTATCCATGGTTTTATCTTAAGCCACATTGTGTAGTCCTTTCGCGATTAATCACACTAATTTTCGAAGATTTCCTTTAGCTTGTTTTTATCGCTTGATATTCCCAATGCCAATATCAACTTAATTCGGGCCTTTTGTCCGTTAAGATACTCTGAAAAGATAACACCTTCTTTCTTTAGCCATTTACCTGCACCAGGATAACCATAAATATCCAGAGTTTCTCCTGCAGGGCATCTTGATACAAGAATTACCGGTATATTCTTTTTTAATGCGTAAACAACACCGTCGAAAACAGCCGGTGGAACGTTTCCAACTCCCATCGCCTGAATTACGATCCCTTCGGTACCGGTATCTGCTGAATATCTTAAGAATTTTTCACTCATACCTGTGTAAGTTGTAATAAGATCAACATTTGAATTAATAGTATCTGTTAACAACTTTTCTTGTTTTCGTGGTATCCTATTATAAATTACTCTTCCTTTTTCAACAAAACCTAATGCTCCAAAATCAAGACTATGAAAGGTTTCGAGTTCTTCTGTGTGCGTCTTAGTTACTTCACTTGCTGCATTAATTTCTCCGTTAAGGCAAACAAGTACACCCATCCCCTTGCTGTTTATATTTGATATTATTTGTATTGCATCTATCAAATTTCTTGGTCCGTCCCAATCTTTTTCAGAACTTGTTTTCATCGCACCAATAATTACGACAGGTTTTTCAGTATCAACATTAAGATCAAGAAAATATGCAGTTTCTTCCAATGTATCAGTTCCATGAGTTACAATTATCCCATTTATATCATCTCTTTCTGAAGTTTCTCTAACTAAAAATGAGAGTTCTAGCATTAGCTCAGGTGTTATATGTGGACCTGGATAGTTTCCGAAATTTAATATTTCTAATTCACACATACGTCCTGCTTCAGGAATCAATTTAATCAAATCTTCACCATGAAAAAATGGAATTGCCCCACCTGTATGTGGGTCGATTTTCATTGAAAAAGTGCCACCAGTAAAAATAATAGCTATTTTCATCTTAAATTGTACTGAAATATTCTATAGTTTGCTTTAATCCTTCATCAAGATTATAATCGGCTTCAAATCCCAAGCCTAATCTAATTGCCTCAATTGAAGCTATGCTATGCTTAATATCACCTGCCCTTTCGGCAGCAAAAAGAATTTTACTCTTTGAACCAGTTACATTAATAATCTTTTGCGCTAATTCAAGAATTGATATAGCCGAACCGTTTGCTACGTTGTAAAGTCCTGTTTTCTGATTTGATTCGGCCGCTAGAACATTGGCCTTAACAATATCTTTAACATAAATAAAATCTCTCGTCTGACTCCCATCTCCATAGATAGTTATATCCATATTTTTCAATGCTCTAAAAATAAAGATTGGTATAGCAGCTGCATACTGACTTTTAGGATCCTGTCTAGGTCCGTAAACATTGAAATATCTAAGAGAAGTAGTTTTTAATCCATAATTTTCAGAATATATATTTAAATAATATTCTCCATCAAGTTTTGTAACACCGTATGGTGACTTTGGCTCAGGCAGCAAATTTTCTTTTTTTGGTAAGACTGGATTGTCTCCATATATAGCCGCTGAACTAGTATGAATTAATTTCCTTACTCCACCTTTTACACAAGCATCAAGAACATTTATTAATCCTAAAATATTAATATCAACGCATTCTGTCGGCTTTTCAATTGATTCAGGAACTGAGATCATTGCTGCAAGATTAAAAACAAAATCCGCTTCTTTAATAATACGATTGACACTTTCTTTATCAGTTATACTAATATTGTGTAGAACCACATTATTAAGCTTAATAATATTCTTTATATACCCGCTTCGCAGATTATCAATAACGGCTACTTCAGCGCCCTTGGAATTCCAATATTCAGCAATATGGCTACCAATAAAACCCGCACCACCTGTAATTACAATCTTCATTTTACCTCGATAATATTTATCATAATAATATACTCAACATATGAAATTCTACAATTTATTTTTAGTAAATTCCAAATAAATTGATTTTTCGTAGTGTTGATAACTTGTTTATATAAGAGATTACGTGAAACGTTTCACGTTTTTAATAAGATACTGTTTCTTTTATATTTTTTACCTACTTTGTTTACTAATTGTGTGATTTATTGCTATCTTATTTTATTTTCTTGTCTTATGAATTTTATTTAATGTTAATAATATGTTAATATAATTTTTTCTAATTTTTCATTTCCTTCATTTCAATTCATATTTGAACTTTTTGACTTTTTTATAATGTTGATAACTTTTATAAACAAGGAGATTAAACTACCTTTATTTATTTACTTTTATATTTATTTAAGATTTTATATTGTATTCTATTTGTCATTATTTCTAACTCGTAATAATTCTAATTCTATAAAATTTAACTACTTAGAAAAAACATTTAGATTTAATTTGCTATGTATTGTTTTTGTGAATATTTTCACACCACATGAGACATACACACGATATGTTGATAACTTGTTAATAAATTTATCATGTGAAACGTTTCACATTTTCATGTTTTTATATAAGTCTATGTTTGATTCTTTAATTTTTTTGTATATTATTATATTTCAATAAGTTATACAATAATTAAGAGTTTACAAGTTAATATTTTGTGCATTTTTGTTCTTTAATTTACAATAATAATAAAAATAAATAATAATTTTAATAATGTGGATAACTAAAAATGGAGACGGCAGAAATTACTTTTATGGTTAAAGAAGATCATAATGCAGTTTGGCGTAAATGTCTTGAACATATCAAAGAAAATGTAAGCTCATTAACTTATAACACTTGGTTTATACCTATTAAACCAATTAGTAAAACAGATAATGAATTGAAAGTAGAAGTCCCAAACAGCTTTTTTATTGAATGGATAGAAGAACATTACTGTTTTCTAATTAAAGAAACAATTCATAAGATTATAGGAGATGAAGCAGAGATTTCATACAAAGTTTCTGAATCTCAAGAAGAAATTGCTGAACATGTTGAAATATATTCAAAAAATATTTCCGCTACCATTGTTGAACAAAAACCAGAACATGAATCTTATATTAATCCAAAATACACATTTGAAAACTTCATAAAAGGTGATAACAACCAGCTTGCCAGAGCTGCTGCTGTTGCAATTTCAACATCCCCAGGGGAAACATCATTTAATCCATTTTTTGTTTATGGAGGTGTTGGTTTAGGTAAAACTCATTTACTTCATGCAATAGGAAATAAAATCAATGAAAAATATAAAAATAAAAAGATTATATATTTAAGTTCAGATGCTTTTACTATGGAATTTGTTGAAGCTATACAGAATAATAAGTTAAATGAGTTCTCTACATTTTATAGAAAAATGGATGTTCTGATTATTGATGATATTCAGTTTCTTGTAGGAAAAGATAAAACACAAGAACATTTCTTTCATATTTTTAATGAACTTCATCAGGCTGAAAAACAAATTATTCTTTCTAGCGATAAGCCTCCTAAAGAACTTAAAGGACTGAATGAAAGATTAACCTCCAGATTTCAGTGGGGCCTGCAGGCAGATATTCAGCCACCTGATTTTGAAACAAGAATAGCTATACTCAAAAATAAGTGCGACAATTTCGGAATATTTAATCTTAATAATGAAATAATCGAGTTTATAGCCTATAATATAACTTCGAATATAAGAGAATTAGAAGGTTGTCTTGTAAAACTGCTTGCAAATTCTAATTTTAGTTCAAAAGAAATTGATATGGAAATGGCAAGAAAAACAGTTAGAGATATATCATCTAATAGAAAAATGAATGTTTCTATTGATTATATAACAAAAATTGTTTGTGAACATTATTGTGTTGAAGAAAATAGAGTAAGAGAAAAAAATAGAAGAAAGGAAGTTGTCGTAGCTAGAATGGTTGCAATGTATCTTTCTAAAATAATGACAAAGTCTTCTCTAAAAACTATTGGACTTCATTTTGGTGGAAGAGATCATTCTACAGTTATTCATGCAATTAATTCAATTGAAGAAGACGTTTTAAATGATTTAAAATTGAAAGATTCAATAGATACTATTAAGAGTAAAATTGAGTTGGGAGCTTTTTAGCTCCCTTTTTTTTGTTCATTATTATTGTTGATAAACTGTTGAAAGCCAGATGATAACTTGTTAATAAACTAATGAATATTAACACAATGTTAATAAGTCTTTTTTCTTAATAACTTATCAACATTTTTTATAGAATAACTATTCTTGTAACTGTTTTAATAATAAACAAATAAAAAGTTATCAACATATCAACATAGGTATTAATAAAACAATATATTTAAAATAAACATATATTTAAATACTTATTTGTTAACAAAATTGATAATTTATATAAATTTTGGTATTTTAAATAGTCAATTTGGAGATCATATGAGCTTTAAAATTAATTCATCTCTATTAGAAAAAAGTCTTTCTAATGTTATTACTGTTGTAAGAGCAAAATCGCCGATGCCAATGTTAGAAAACTTTCTGATTGAAATTAAATCAGATAAATTAATTATAAGTGCTACTGATCATGATAATTCATTAAAAACTTATATAAATATTGAATCAGATATTAACAAAAGCATTGCAGTAAATGCCCGACTCTTTTATGATGTAGTAAGAGCTCTTAACAATATTGACATTGAGTTTATTTTGCAGGAAAATAACCAAATTCTTTTATCAACAAAAAAAGGCAAATACTCTTTAAGCTATTTGCGTTCTGAAGATTATCCAAAAATTGATGAATTAAACGAAGACAAAGAAGAAGTAATTCTAAACACAAAAATCACTTCTTCAGAAATCAAAAAATGTTTTGAAAAAACTGCATTTGCAATTTCAAAAGAAGAGATGAAACCAGCATTAAATGGTATTTTTTTATCATTTGATGAAGAAGGAATAAGAACAGTTGCAACGGATGGACAAAGGTTAGTAAATTATCTAAATAAATCTATTAAGCATTTGTCTTCAGCAAATATGATAGTACAGGAAAAAGTTGCAGCTATTGTTAATAAAATTTCAGATGAAACAGAATTAGATATTAAATGTACTAAAACGTATTTTGCTATAAAAACTGAAAGTCTTGAAATGGTGTCACGGCTTATAGGTTATACATACCCAGATTTCAATTCAGTTGTACCTATTAACAACGACAATATTTTAGAAGTGAATACAGCTGAACTTCATTCTGCTGTAAAAAGAATGCTTTTATTTTCTCAAGGTTCAATAAGAAAAGTGAAATTTCGAATATTAGATAATAATCTTGAAATTTCAACAGAAGATTCTTCTAATTCTTCACGAGGTATTGAAAATATGGAATGCCTCTATGAGGGTAGTATGTTTGAAATAGGATTCAACGGATTGATTTTAAATGAAGTATTAGCGCACTGTTCAGATTTGGAAAATATTATGTTTAAATTCTCTTCTGGACATAAAGCCGTAGTTATCGTACCAGCTCAAAAATTAGATTCAGAAGATTTAACAATGGTGATTATGCCTATTAGGCTCAATAATTAGTATGTTTCTTGAATCGTTATCAATAAAAAATCTAAAACTTCATACAGAAACAGAATTTGACCCAGGCTTCGGACTTAATTATTTTATTGGTGGTAATGGAGAAGGTAAAACAACAGTATTAGAAGCCGTTTATTATTTATGTACATCAAAAAATTTGTTACAATTAAATGATTCAGATGCAGTTAGGTTTAACGAAAATTTTTTTGATTTAAGAGGTAGATTTAATGAGAATTCTACTAACGAAGTAAGAGTATATTATTCAGCTGATACCAAAAAGAAGAACATTATTTTAAATGATAAAGAATTACAAAAAAGTTCAGAACTAATTGGGCATTTTCCGGTTGTAACATTAACTCAGTCAGATTTATCAATAACTAAAGGTTCACCGGCAGATAGAAGAAAATTTACAGATTCCGTTCTTTCACAAGCAAATAAAACATATCTTGAATTCTTATTAGAATATCAAAAAATTTTAAAAAATAGAGCTGCTTTATTAAATCAGATAAGAGAAACAAGAAATTATTCATTACTTGATGAATTAACAGCGTGGAACGAAAATCTTATTAAATGCGGTACAGAAATTATAAAAAGAAGAAAAGTATTTATTTGTGAACTTAATAATTATCTGAAAGAAGTATATGTGAATCTGCTAAAAGAAAAAGAAAAACCTGATATTATATTTAAGTCAATAGAATTTATAAATGATAATGAACTCGATGAAAAATACAAAATGAGTTTGAAGCAATTTAAAGATGAGGAAATTAGAAAAGGCATTAATTTAATTGGTCCACATAGAGATGATTTACAATTTTCAATTAATGGTAATGATTTGAAAAAATTTGGATCACAAGGCCAGAATAAAACATTTCAAATTGCTCTAAAATTTGCACAGTTTTTTTTCTTGAAAGATAAAATTCGAAAAACACCAATATTTTTAATGGATGACATTTTTGGTGAGCTTGATACAGAAAGGTCTGCAAAAATTAGCAGTTTTATGAGTAGTATAGGTCAAGCTTTCATAACATTAACAGACTTTTCAAAGATAGAAAATATTGCAATAGAGAAGTCAGATAAAATATTTTATATGAAAAACGGTAAAATTTCTTATGTCTGAGACATTTAAGTCAGTTGCAGATATATTAAATAGCCAATATTTTGAAAACATAAATACTTATGTTAAAAAACATAGAGTGATAGAAGAATTCTTTAATATTTTTCCAGAATTACAGACAATTGCTAATCCGGTAAAAATTGAAAAAAAAATACTTTTTTTAAAAGTTGAAAATTCTGTATGGAGAAATGAACTTCATATAATTCAGAAAAGACTTTGTGAAAAAATAAATACAAAATTTGATGAAAATTTAATAGAAAAAATAAAATTTTTAGCTTAAATGAGGTGATAATTTGTCGGCGGATGAAATGAAAAATAACGAATACAGCGCAAAAAGCATTAATGTGCTGAAGGGATTGGAGGCAGTTAGAAAAAGACCAGCAATGTATATTGGTGATATAAGTTCAAGAGGTCTTCACCACCTTATAAATGAGGTTGTTGACAACAGTATTGATGAAGCTTTAGGTGGTTATAATGATTTTGTCGGTATAACAATAGGAAAAGATGGATATGTTACCGTTGAAGATAGAGGAAGAGGAATTCCTGTAGATATTCATCCGGTAGAAAAAATTTCTGCTTTAGAAGTTGTTATGACAATTCTACACGCCGGAGGTAAATTCGATAAAGACAGTTATAAAGTTTCCGGAGGACTTCATGGAGTTGGAGTTTCAGTTGTAAATGCTCTTTCAGAACATCTAAAGGTTACTGTTAAAAGAGGTGGTAAAATATTTCAACAGGAGTATAAAAGAGGAATTCCGATCTTTAGTGTAAAAGAAATTGGTACCACTAAAAAAGATGATACAGGAACTATCGTGTCCTTTAAACCTGACTCAGAAATATTTACTACAACAGTATTTAATTTTGATACAGTAGCTGAAAGAATGAGAGAATTGGCATATCTTAATAGAAATATTCAAATTAAGATATTTCATGAAGAAGAAAATGAAAGTGCAGACTTTCAGTTTAAAGGGGGCATTGCTCAGTTTGTTCAGTATCTGGATTCTAGTAGACAAGTATTACATGAACCGGTTTACATTGAAGGAGAAAAAGACAACATACCCGTAGAAGTTTCGTTTGAGTATAATGATTCGTATGTAGATAATATATTTAGTTATGTAAATAACATTAATACTCATGAAGGAGGAACGCATGTAGTCGGATTCAAAACAGCATTAACAAGAACATTAAATTCTTATTCAATAAAAAATAAACTCATTAAAGATAATAGTAAAATTAGTTTAAGCGGTGATGATTTCAGAGAGGGTTTAACTGCCGTTATTTCTGTTAAAGTAATGGAACCACAGTTTGAAGGACAGACAAAGACGAAGCTTGGAAATAGTGAAGTAAAATCAGCTGTTGAGACAATGGTGGGAGAAAAACTATCAGAATTTTTGGAAGAAAACCCATCTATTGGGAAAAAGATAATTGAGAAGTGTATAAAAGCAGCAGAAGCCAGAGAAGCAGCGAGAAAAGCAAGAGAGCTTGTTAGAAGAAAAAATGTTTTGGATTCAATAAATCTTCCGGGTAAGCTTGCAGATTGTTCTATAAATGATCCTGAACACTGTGAAGTCTATATTGTTGAAGGTGATTCAGCAGGTGGTTCTGCAAAACAAGGTAGAGACAGAAGGTTCCAGGCCATTCTTCCAATTAAAGGTAAAATACTTAATGTTGAAAAAGCAAATATGAATAAGGTTTTGGAAAATCAAGAAATACGTGCTTTTATATCAGCTATTGGAGCAGGTATAGGAACTGATTTTGATGTAGAAAAGATTAGATACGGAAAAATAATAATTATGACTGATGCCGATGTGGATGGGAGTCATATCCGTACTTTAATTCTTACATTTCTTTACAGATATATGAGAGAACTTGTAAATACTGGAAAAGTATATATCGCACAACCCCCTTTATATAAAATTAAAAAAGGAAATCAAGAATTATATGCTTTTGATGATAAAGAGAGAGATGATATTCTTAAAAGAATGAGAGGTAATACAAAAGAAGATTCAAGTGAATTTGATGAAACTAATCTACCTAAAGGAGTTATGATTTCAAGATACAAGGGATTGGGCGAAATGAATCCTGAACAGCTTTGGTCAACTACAATGAATCCTGAAACAAGAACAATTCTTCAGGTTAATCTTGATAGTGCGGCTGCAGCAGATAAAATTTTTGAAACATTGATGGGCGATGAAGTTGAACCAAGAAGAGCTTTCATTGAAAAACACGCAAAGTATGCGAAAATAGATATTTAATTAAACGGATTGAAGAAATGACAACGATTTTTGAAAAAATAGTACCAGTTTTACTTGAAGATGAAATGAAATCATCTTATATAGATTATGCCATGTCTGTTATTGTATCCAGAGCATTACCAGATGTCAGAGATGGGTTAAAGCCTGTTCACAGAAGAGTTTTGTTCGGAATGCATGAACTTGGTGTTACATATAATAGAGCTTATAAAAAATCAGCAAGAATAGTCGGAGAAGTTCTTGGTAAGTATCATCCGCACGGAGATTCAGCCGTTTATGATACAATGGTGAGAATGGTTCAACCATTTTCATTAAGGTATCCTCTTGTTGACGGACAAGGAAATTTTGGTTCTGTTGACGGGGATTCAGCTGCTGCTATGAGGTACACAGAAGCAAGAATGGATAGAATTGCTGATGAAATGCTTAGAGATATAGATAAAAACACAGTGGATTTTGCATCAAATTTTGATGAATCTCTACAGGAACCGGTTGTGCTCCCCTCTTATCTTCCAAACCTTTTGGTAAATGGTTCCAGTGGTATAGCAGTTGGAATGGCAACCAATATTCCGCCTCATAACTTAAATGAGGTTGTTGATGGTCTCATAGCACTTATGAATAATCCTGAAATAACAATAGAAGAGCTCATGGCTTTTGTTAAGGCTCCAGACTTTCCAACAGGCGGAATTATATTTGGTTATGAGGGCGTTAAGGATGCTTATACTACCGGACGTGGAAGAGTAATTCTAAGAGCAAGAGCAAATATTGAAACTTTAAAGAATGATAGAGTAAATATAATAGTTACAGAAATTCCGTATCAGGTCAACAAGGCCAACTTAATAGAAAAGATGGCTGATTTAGTACGTGAAGGTAAATTGAATGATATTTCAAACCTGCGCGATGAATCTGACAGAGACGGTATGAGGATAGTAATTGAAACAAAAAGAGATTCGCAGCCTGAAGTTATTATCAATCAGCTTTTTAAACATACACAAATGCAAGTTACTTTCGGGGTTATTAACTTAGCCCTGGTAAACGGACAACCTAAAGTACTTACACTAAAAGAAATGATGAGATACTTTCTTGATCACAGAATGGAAGTGCTTATTCGAAGAACAAAATTCGAGTTAGATGCTGCAGAACGAAGAGCACATATATTGGAAGGCTATATTATTGCTTTGGATAACATTGATGAAGTAATTCAGACAATCAAAAAATCAAAAGATACTGAAGAAGCTAAAATCAATTTAATATCAAAATTCGGATTATCTGAAATTCAAGCAAAAGCAATTCTTGATATGCGTCTGCAAAGATTAACAGGATTGGAAAGGCATAAGATTGAAGAAGAATATAGAGAAATAATTCAATTAATAGAAAGATTAAAAGGAATTTTGGAAAGCGAAGAAAAAAGAAACCTGCTCATTGCACAAGAACTTACAGCAGTAAAGGAAAAGTACGGTGATGCACGAAGAACAGATCTGATAAAAGATTTTAAAGAATTCTCGCTTGAAGATGTTATTGCTGAAGAAGATGTAGTAGTAACGATTTCGCACAAAGGATTTATAAAGAGATTTCCTGTGAGTGGTTATAGAAGGCAAACCAGAGGAGGAAGAGGGGTTACAGGAGCAGGAACTAAAGAGGATGATTTCATCGAACATATGTTTGTTGCTTCAACACATCAGTATATTCTTTTCTTCACAGATAAAGGCAGATGTTATTGGCTTAAGGTGCACGAAGTACCGGAAGGAGGACGCGCAGCAAGAGGAAGAGCTATTCAGAATGTTGTTGAATTGAACAAAGATGAAAAAATATCAGCTTTTGTTACTGTTAAAGAATTTAGTTCAGATAAGAGTCTTGTAATGGTTACTAAAAATGGTACTATCAAAAAAACAAATCTAAATGCTTATTCTAATGTTAGAAAAGGCGGCATAAATGCAATAAATCTTTTACAGGATGATCTTCTTATCGAAGCAAAACTTACCGATGGAAATAATGATCTTATTATCGGAACAAAAAAAGGCATTGCAATAAGATTCAATGAAACAGAAGTAAGAGAGATGGGTAGAGTTGCTACCGGAGTAAGAGGTATAAAACTTTCTAAAGATGATGAGGTAATCGGTGTAATTGTAGTTAAATCATCCGGAACATTGTTATGTGTTACTGAGAATGGATATGGAAAGCGTACTGATATCAGTGAATATCGAGTTACAAAGAGAGGTGGAAAAGGAATTATTACCGTTAAAACAAATGATCGAAACGGAAACTTAATTGCTATGAAAGAAGTAAATGATACAGATGAACTGGTAATTATTTCAAGCAGCGGTATTGTTATACGTCAGTCCATTAAAGAATTGAGAGTAATGGGAAGAAACACTCAGGGCGTTAAGCTTATATCATTAAAAGAAGGTGAAGTAATTGCAGATATTGCAAGAGTAGTTTCAGTTGACGATGAGTCGTCCGTAAATGATGAAAACGTAACGGATGAAAATAACGATATACAAGAAGATTCATTATTATAAAAATTGGTTATTATGAAAACTACATCAAAAAAAATCGATACTCAGTGTGTTAGAGGAGGAATTGAAGATTATGAATTTGGACCGGTAACTCCACCAATTTATCAAACTTCAACATTTAGATTTAAATCTGCTCAAAACGGAGCTGATCTTTTTTCAGGAAAAGAAAAAGGATTCATTTATTCAAGGATGGGAAATCCAACAGTTGAAGCTATGGAAAATTCAATTGCAGATTTAGAATGCGGTATAAAAGCTCTTGGATGTTCTAGTGGAATGGCGGCAGTTAATACTGTTTTAACATCATTGCTTAAATCAGGAGATAATGTTGTTTGCAGTAAAGCCGTTTACGGACCAACTAATACACTATTAAACAATGTTTTTAAAAAATTCGGAGTAACAGTAACATTTGTTGATACTTCATCGATTGAAGAAATTAAAACTGCATTTAAACCAGAGACAAAAGTACTTTATATTGAGACACCTGGAAATCCGACACTAGATATTTGCGATCTAAAAGAAACCTCAGATTATGCGCATAGGCATAATGTAAAAGTGGTGGTTGATAATACCTTTATGAGCCCTGTACTTCAGAAGCCGTTAAATCTTGGTGCCGACATTGTATTGCACAGTATGACAAAATTTCTGAACGGACATGCCGATGTCGTGGCAGGTATTATTGTATTTAAATTTGAAGAAGACTATTCTCAACATAGAAAAGTTCTTAATCAATTAGGCGGTGTGATTGATCCTTTCAATGCATTTCTTGTTCACAGAGGAGTAAAAACTCTTAATATAAGGATGCAGAGACATTGTGAAAATGCTATGAAAGTAGCGGAATTTCTTGAAAGAAATGATTTAATTGAATGGGTAAGATATCCGGGATTAAAAAGCCATCCACATTATCTAAAAGCGCAAAAGCAGCAAAGCGGTAATGGTGGTGTTATATCCTTTGAACTTAAAGGTGGATTAAAAGCCGGTGAAATACTTATGAATAGTCTTAAGTTTGCAATTTTGGCAGTTAGTCTAGGCGGAGTAGAAACACTAATTCAACATCCTGCAAGTATGACTCATTTTTCAATGGGAAAAGAAGCTAGACTTGAAGCTGGTATTACAGATGGTTTGGTTAGGCTTTCAGTTGGCATAGAAGATGTTAATGATATTATAGACGATTTGGAGCAAGGGTTGGAAAAGATTAGAAACATGAGATAAAAAAAGGCTGTCAAACGACAGCCTTTTTTGTGTAATTATTTAATCAACTTAAATATTTTCGATTCATAAGGTTTTAGTTCCAGGTTAATACTATCTCCACATGAGATTTCATAATTTTCAAGTACTTCATACATTGATTTAACAGATTTTAAACGGTGCTTAATAATTCCAAAATCAGTTTTGTTCACTTTGTCCAGTCCATTAATAACAAAAACATATTCATTATTTTCAAGTGTTTTTCTAAATATATAAATATCGTTTAATGGATAATAATGTGTAAATTTTCCTTCCCTTAAAACAGTATTATTTTTTCTTAAATTAAGTAGGTTTTTTGTGAGAGTGAAAACACTATCCTGATAAGCGTTTCTTCCTTTACAGCAAAAAGCACTAATAGAATCCTTTTCAAATCCCCCGGGAAACGGTGCTCGAATTTCACCGTGGTGGTCGGTTCCGGTTATACCAATTTCCGTTCCATAAAGAAGTTTTGGAATTCCCCTGGTAAATAAAGTTAATAGCATTCCAATCTTGTATTTATTTATGTTATTTTTAGCAGAATACATAAGTCTTGGTATATCATGGTTATCAACAAAAACCATTAAATTATCTCTGTCAGCATATAGATAATCCTGAACAAAAGTTTCATAAATGTCAACTATCGGTTTTTCACCACTTACGAAATTTGTAACCGCATCTCTAACGCCAAAATCAGTTACGCAAGGAAGATTCGAATTGAAGTTTTTATTATAGATATTGTTTCTTTGAAATCTTGCAAGAAAAGAAGGTTCTCCTTTTAATATTTCACCAACAATATTAAAATTAGGATATTCATTTATTATTGTTTCTGCCCATTCAGCCAAATAACTCTGATCAGAATAGCCGTATGTATCTTCACGAATACCATCAATACCAAGAGTTTCAATCCACCAGATAGTATTCTGAATCATATATTTTTTAACAAAAGGGTTAGATTGATTAACATCAGGCATATAATCTTCAAACCACCCTCTCTGAACATAATCAACCGAAACAGGATCAGCATTTACATCAAAGAAAGATATAACATCGTAATTTGTACGCGTATGGTTTCCCGGTACACCATTAAACCAATCTTTCATAGGCAGATTATTATACCAAGGATGATTGTTGCCAATATGGTTGCTTACATGGTCAAGAATTATTTTAATTCCTTTTTCATGTGCTTTATCAACAAGTTCTTTGTACAATTCCGAAGTTCCAAAGCGTGGATCAATTCTATAAAGATCGGTTGCTGCATAACCATGGTAGCTCATCCACATATTGTTTTCCAACATTGGACAAAGCCATAATGCAGTTACACCTAATTTTGACAAATAATCAAGTTTGCTAATAATTCCGGTAATGTCGCCACCATGTCTTCCGTTCAAAGAACCAAACTCAAATTCCTCTTTACTGTTTTCAAGAAAATCGTTCAATGTGTCGCCATTCGCAAAACGATCAGGAAAGATTAAATAAACTGCATCATTCTGATTAAAACCTTTGTATTTATTATCAGAAGAAGGTCTTTTTAAAACAGGAAAATCAATACTATATTTTTCATCACCCTTTTGGAAATTTAGTTTATATGAACCGGGTTTAATATTTTTGTTTAATTTAACATCAATAAAAAGGTAATTTGAATTTTCAGGATAATGAACTTTAACAATGGAAAGTAATTTACTCGATGAAGAAACTTTGATTTCGTTTAGATTTTTTCCGTAAATCATAAGCTGGAGATCGTTTGTCTTCATTCCGCTCCACCAATTTCCCGGTTCAATTTTATTAACAGAAAATTGCTGAGCAAATAAATTAAAAGTAACTAAAAAAACAAAAGCAGATATTTTGATACTGTTAAGCATTAATACTCCGAAAAAAAATCTAAAAAATAACAGGAATAATGTAATAATTTGAAAGATAAAAATGTATTTTAATGAGAAAATTCTTAATGTGAACATACAATAATAAATAAAATTTATGAAAAAAGTATTAATAGCCGGTGGAAGTGGGTTTTTGGGAACCCATTTAATAGCTGAACTTAAAAAGTTGAATTATAAAGTGATTGTATTATCACGCAATAAATCCAAAAGCGAAAAAATATTAAACTATGCTGATGAAGTCATCCAATGGGATTATAAAACTAAGAGTAAGGAACTTGTTCAAATAATTGAAGGGCTTTCTGCAGTAATTAATCTTTCCGGTAGAAATATTTTTCAGGGACGGTGGACAGAAAATCACATAAAAGAAATTCAGGAAAGCAGAATTATTCCAACAAGAATTCTTGCTGAAGCTGTTTCCGAAGCAGTAAATAAACCCGATGTATTTATTAATGCCTCAGCAATCGGTTATTACGGTATTGATTATAGCACAATGAAAAATGAGAATTCTCCTCCAGGAAATGATTTTTTAGCGAATTTATGTAAACAGTGGGAAAATGCACTTCAGCCGGCAAAACTTTCCGGAATCAGAACTATACCTATTAGATTTGGAATAATTACCAGCAGTTCCGGTGGAGCCTTACAAAGAATTCTATTGACAAAAAAATTTAGAGTAATATTCCTTCCCGGAACCGGAAAACAAACAGTTTCATATATAAAATTGGAAAATGCAGTTGCATTACTAATAAAAGTATTACAAAATAATCAGATAAATGAGCCAATAAATGCTGTTGAGCAAGAACCCATAACATTCAAAGAACTTGTTTCAAACTATTTAGAAAATCAGTGGTATTTAACAATTCCGGTTCCTGAATTAATATTTAAGATAGCACTTGGGGAAGGGTATGTATATCTTACTCGATCTGTTAATGTAACTACAATTTATTAATGTCTAATATCAGCCAATCAATAAATTTAGTATAACATTAAAAGATAATTAAGTATTAATGATCAAATACTTGCATGTTTTAATTTTTAAGATTATTTTCACTCTGAAAATTTTTACCGATTCGCACTGGCGAGAAAATTTATTTTGCTTAAATATTAAAGGGAATTTATGGGCACTGGTCAAATGATGCTCACAATAGGAGCTATGATTCTTTTAGCTACTATTATGCTAAGAATTAATACCGGGAATATTTCTTCAAGTGATAGTGTAATGGAAAATAAAATTGAGTTGCTTGCTTTTGCTTATTCTGAATCTATTATGAATGAAGCCATTGAAACGCTGTTTGATGAAAATACCACCATTTTTACTTCAAAGGACAAATTCGGAAAAGAAACTGGAGAAACAGCAGATGATTTTGATGATTTTGATGATTTTGTCTGTAAAGACATAATTGTGAAATACAAAATAGATCCGAATAACAATTCTACAATTAATTTCAGAAAAAATATTATAATTAATTATGTCACTCCAAATTTTTCAGGCGGTAATTTAGTGTGGGATGAAGCGGCAGGCGTCACTAATTATAAACAAATGATTTTGACAATTGATGATCCAAATCCAATCGAGGATAATAAATTATTTAAGAATATTTATACTTTTAGTATAGTTAAATCAAGTGTAAAACTTTTAAAGGAATAATAATGGGTTTCTCTACATTAATTGATATTTTGGGTTCAACAATAATTGGCGGAATGCTTTTACTTTTGTTAATGACTACAATGAGCAGTACAACAAAAAATCAATATTTCTTTTCGGGAGAAGTAAGAACTCAAAGTTCTATGATTAATATAACAGAAATTATGGATTATGATTTTAAGAGAATTGGATATTGTGCAAATTTACAAATAGCTAATCAAAGGAAAACCGTTGCTAATATAACAGAGGCAACATACAAAAGTATTAGACTTGTTACTGATTTACCAATATCTTCATCAGATATTAATGGGGACGGAATGTTAAATACGATAAGATACTATACGCAACCGGTCCCAAAAGGTACATATCCTAATGACAGTTTGATTTATCTATATAGACAAGTAGATGCTGATACACCACAATTAATGGATGTAGGTTTAGTTTATATTGGATTTAGGTACTTTCGTTCTAATGGCAAGGAAATTATTCCTCCTATTGCTAATGATAGTTTAACAAATATTAGAAAAATTGAAGTAAATCTTAAATTTGAAGATCCTTACCCATATGATTATCAATCAGCTGGAACAAATGTAAGGACAGATGTTGTAGCAACTGCATATTGGAGGCAGTTGAAAATTAATTTTTAAAACATTATCAGGGGCAGTTATGGGTGGCAAAGCAAGTTTATTATTAGTTATAGCGTTTTCAACAATATTTCTTGTTATGGGAATTAACATTTCAAGATCAACTGTAGATTCAGAAGACAATATAATTGATTATTATACTAAAATTGAATTAAACAATAATGTACGGTCTATAAATCAATTCGCTTTGCTTCAAGTTATTAATGCCCTTAATACTCAGAAATATATTCCTGGAGAAACTGGAACCTTTAAGACAAAAATTGGAAATTATGATTTTGATGTTTCAACCACTGAAGCTGTTGATTCCAAAGTTGGAATTAATTACAGGATAAATATTTTAGCAAAAGGTGAGAATGGTTCATTTAAATATGATAAATCAACAAATTATTATATTTTTCGTTCAAATTTACAAGATTATGCCTACTTTTCTAATAATGAAGGTGGGAATATTTGGTTTGGTTCTGGAGATGTTATTAGTGGTAAGTTTTATGTTAATGACAATTTAAGGATAACTGGTTCCCCTGTATTTTATGAACGAGCATACCATGCCAAAGATATTATAACTGATTCTTGGGGTGGAAAACCAAACCCTGATTTTAAGAAGGGGGAAGAAAAGAAAATTATTGAATTTCCTGCAGTACAAAATCTTAACGATTTTAAATCAAAAGCATCTGCTGGAGGTGCATTAATTTCTGGGCAAAAAGAAGTTTTTTTGAAATTTGAAAAAAATATCGTAAAAATAAAATATAATAAATCAACACTCTGGACTGATGTATCAGTTACCCAGAAAAAAATTAGCGATTTTGCTCCAAACGGATGTATTTGTGCAGAAAATGCAGCCTTATATGTTGAGGGCGAGGTAGAAGGTAATCTTTCAATTGGAGCAACAGGAAATAATGATTATGTTAGATCTGATGACGCATCATTGAAATATGGAATATATGATTTTAGATACAAAACAGGTACTGTATATATAAGTAACGATATAACAGTTTCCGGTGCTGACGAAAATTATTATAAAGATGAATATTCTCCAAATAAAAACGCTATTGCGCTAATATCACAACAAAGTGTTTTTGTTGAAGATAATCCTGAAAATAGAAAAGGTGATATTAATATACATGCAATGGTTTATGCTCAGACTGGTGGATTCGGGGTTCATAATGTTTATAAGTATTCATCGAATCTCAAAAAGATAAAACTTAGGGGTGGTATTACGCAGGGAGTTAGGCAAGTTGTTAAAAGTGGTGGTTTGTATGGATTTGATAAGGATTATGTATATGATGAAAGAATGCGTTATTCTATTCAGCTTCCATTTTTTCCTGTATTAAATAGTTTTTCGTATTTAACTAAGAATGAAGGATTGTTGAAAACACTAAAATAAATAATTATTGATTTTGTTATATAAAAGGGAATTTGAATCAAATTCCCTTTTATATTATCTAATTTCAAACTCTTCTTCTTTCAAACCTTTATTAATCTTTACTTCTTCTAAAATCATTTCAACTGTTTCGCCGGAAATATTTTGTACTATTCTATGGGGATAAATTAAACCGTTTACCTTTTTGTAATCATAGTACTGAATATTTGATTCGAAAACACCTTGGGGTGTAAATAAAGGAAGTAATTGTTTAACTAGTAAACCGGATTCGGAGTCATAAAAATTTGTTAATTTAATATCGCTTTTAAGAATTAAAAATACTTTGTAGGCTTTTTTACCTTTTACATTTTCAATTCCTGCAACTTCAAGTTTTACATCATTTTTAGAAAAATTCAAAAATGCAAAAGGATTTGAACTTAATGATAATAATTGAGACTCTTCAGGTGAAACACCTTGCCTTTGATCGCCAATAAGTCTAATTGCTTTATCTTTATTTACAATTGTAATCTGTGTGAACATTCCGGCATCAATTTGTGTTTTCAATTTATTAGGTAAAATATATTCATTTATAAAACTAACTTTCAATCCCTTAAAATTACCACTATATTTTACTGTTAAGTCCTTTATTTTCTGGAAATGAGTTCTGCCGCCTAAAGCTTTAATATGTTTATCAATTATTTCTGAAGCAGGTGGTAATTTAATACTAGCGTCTTCTGAAATTTCCTGACCATAATGATTGAAATATTTAATCTCGGCATTCTCGCTTAGTTTCAACAAACCATTTTCAATATCCTTTGTTTTTCCAATAATTACTATATAGGAATTATCAGGTTTTAGATACTTGTTAGCAGCATCTTTTATGTCTGAAACAGTAACTGAAAAGAGATTCTTTAAATATTTTGAATAAAAATTATCGGGCAGATAATAACGGTAACAATTTAATGCAAAATTAGCAATAGTCTCAGGATTTTCTAGATTTCTTATAAAACTTCCGGCAATATAATTCTTGTTTTTTTCTAGTTCTTCCTCTGTAATAGAAACTTCTTTTAATTTTTTCATTTCACTAAATATTTCAATTATTACACTATCAGTAACAGAATTACGAGCTTCACATCCTGCATAAAATAAAGCATAATGCAAATCTTGATTTAAGTTTGAAAATGCCCCGTAGGTGTAACCTTTATTTTCACGCAAATTTTTATTGAGTCTGGAAGTGAAAGAACCTCCAAAAATATTTTCCATTATAATTGTTGAAAAGTAATCGGGCGATGATAAGCGAAACTCAACAGGGTAACCAACAGAAATATTTGCTTGAACAGAATTAGGCCTCTCGAATAGTGCAAATTGAGTTTTTGCCGGACGCTTCTTCTTTTCATAAGAAAATGTTGGAACAGACTGTCTTTGCCATTTAGAAAAATATTTATTAATCAATTCTTTAGCTTCATCTACTGTAATATCGCCAACAATAGAAATAGCAGAAATATTAGGCACAAAAAAGTCTGAATAGTATTTTGAGCAATCGCTTAATTTTATGCTCGAAATGGTTTCTTCTGTAGCAATTTCACCATAAGGATGATTTTTTCCAAAAAAAACAGCCTTACGAATATTTCTTGCAATCGAATTAGGTTCATCCATAGATTGCTTTATAATGGAAATTTTCTGTTTTTTTAATCTGTCTAGTTCTTCTTGTCTAAATGATGAATTGAAAGCAATTTCACTTAAAATCTCAGTGGTTTTGTCTTTATATTTTGATAAGGATGATAAATATACACCATTAGACCAGGTATTGAATATTGCTCCCATTTTATCTATTTCATGATCAAGTTCGTCCTTAGTCATGTTGGTTGTTCCACAAGAAAGAAGCTCACCGGCAAGTTCAACAAATCCGGCGGATTTTTCTTCAAGAATTAAATCCCTGTTAATAGAAAGTATAAAAGAAACTTGAGGAAATTTATTGTTTTCGACTACAAATACTTTTAAGCCGTTATCAAGTTCAAAAGTTTCTGCTTCAGCTAATTTGATATCCGGCAATGACCCAGGCTGAGGCTGTATTGATCTATCTAACTGAGGAAAAACAGTAATAGAAATAACTAAAAAAGAAAATAATATTTTATGCATTGAAAGAACTCCGGTCTATTTTTTTGGTAAATAGTATAAAACTACGCGATTTGAGGGATTCAAATATTTACTAGCTGTATTCTTTATATCCTCTGGTTTAACACTTAAATACATATCAACTTCTTTGTTTATTAAATCAGCATTTCCGAAAAAAAGTTCAAAATGAGCCAGATTCTCAGCAATTCCGGCAAAGGTGGAATTTTTAGCAATGAATTCCATTTGTATCTGATTTTTTAGTTTCTCAGTTTCAAAATCAGAAATCAATTTTGTTTTTATAGTATTTATTTCTTCTTCCATTGCTTTTTCCAGAGTTTCGGGTTTAATTCCTGAATTTGCAAAAGCATAAATAATAAAGAGACCGGGATGTTCCAGTGAGTATTGAAAAGAACCTGAGGAAATTGACAATTGTTTTTTATCAACGAGAGATTTGTTTAATCTGGAAGTTTCACCGGAAGATAAAATTCTGGAAAGCATATCCAAAGAATAGTAATCCGGACTATTTTGCTCAGGTATTCGGTAAGCCAAAATAACAAGAGGAAGTTGAATTTTATCGTAAACAACATCCCGAATTTCTTTTGTTAATTTAGGTTCATTCTTCAAGGGTCTTGTATAATTAATTTTACCGGAGGGTATTGCGGCAAAGTATTTTGTAATAAGTTTTTTTGTTTGGGAAATATCAATATCACCGGCTATAGACAATATAGCATTATCGGGCACATAATAAGTTTTATAGAATTCAGTAAATTCATCAATAGTAGCCTTATCAATATACTGAGCAGAACCAATTGTTGTCCATTTATAAGGATGAACTTTAAAAGCTCTTTTAAAAGTTTCTTCAAATAAAGAACCATAAGGTTTATTGTCAATACTTTGTTTGCGTTACTCTTTAACAACTTTTCTCTGAGTTTCTACACCAATGCTGTCAATTTTTAAATGAAGCATTCTTTCAGATTCAATCCAGAGTCCTAATTCCAATCGGTTGGAAGGAAGCACCTGGTAATAAAAAGTCTTATCTTGGTTTGTATATGCATTGTATTCAGCTCCGGCATTTTCAAAAATTTCATCAAGTTCTCCTCTGGAAATATATTTTGATCCCTCAAACATCAAGTGTTCAAAAAAATGAGCAAAACCGGTACGATCAGGATGTTCATTTTTTGACCCAACATGATAAGTAACTGAAATAGCAACAATAGGAGTCGTATGATCTTGATGTAATATAACCTTTAATCCGTTGTCAAGTGAGAATCTATCGTATTCAATCTTTCGTGGTTGAGAAAAAAATATTGATGATATCGATATTAAAAGTAAAAAAACAAATTTCATTTAATTTTTCCTTCTGTGTTTATTTTTAACAACGACAATTATTATAGCAAATCTAACAATAATTTTGTGATTTGTTCTATCTATTAGAGAGTCATTTAGTATTTTAATAACAAAAAACGGGAAAAATATGTTTGAAATAACCAGACTATTAATTGTTTTAATTTTTTTCGGAATAATTCAATATTATTTCTTAAAAAGGAGCATAAAAGCTCTAAAAAATACGGCAATACTTAAAAATACAAAATGGGTGTCAATTGTATTTCTTGCAATAATGCAATCTTATCCCTTAACAATTTTTTCATACTTTATTTATATCAATTACATCGAGCAGGTAAATTTCAGGTTTCCGGGATCTCTTTTTCTGGATATTATAATAATTTTTCCCTTCTGGATACTTTTTACCATTATGATGCAAGCTTGTCTATTATACATACCGGTAGATTTAGTAAAATTATTGTATGTTAAACTCAGGAAGTCGCATAGTACATCAGAAAATCACTTAGCAGACTATTTAATTTTGGCAATACTGTTATTCTCTATTTTATATGTTCCTTTAAGAGTGCTGTACGATTTTACAAATGTTAAAATAAAGAATACAATATACATAAAAGAGAATCTTCATAAGGATTTAACTGATTTTAATCTAGTTTTTATTTCTGATGTTCAGGCAGATAGATATACAAACGACTTCAGATTGTCAAAATATGTTTCTGAAGTAAATAAACTGAATCCGGATCTAGTGCTCATAGGTGGTGATATTATAACTGGAAGCCCAGTTTATATAGAAACATCTGCAAAATATCTTGGAAAGATAAAATCAAAATATGGCGTATATTCTTGTGTGGGAGATCATGACAATTGGGCATATCGCGATGATTTTGAAAGAAGTAAATATGAAATTAAAAAAGCATTACTGAATAACAATATTACAATGATTGATAACGGACAAAAAACATTAAAACATAAAAATGCTGAAATCGGAATTACATTTGTCACATATACTTATGTTGAGAAAACCAATAATGGCTTTGTTAATGCCCTTATCGGCAAACACCCGATATCAGATATAAATATTCTTCTTACACATCAGCCAAAGAAGTTTATTCTTGAGAGTGCCGTTAAAAACAAGTTTGACTTGATGCTAGCAGGCCATACCCACGGAGGTCAGTTATCATTTATTTTTCCAGGGATGTTTCTATCTCCTACTTTATTTGAGACATCATTCGTTAAAGGAGAGTTTCGTTTTGAGAGTTTGCTTTTTATAGTTAATTCGGGATTGGGTATGTCTTTAGCTCCTATTCGTTATAATTCCGTACCGGAAATAACACATATTGTGTTTAGAAAAAAATAACCTACTGCTGTTTTAATATAATGGTATATAATTTGCCGATAATAAAACAAGGTCCTCTATTTATCTTGATAATAAACGAGTATTAGTATTCGTTGTAAAATACAGTTGTCGCATTTTAAGAAATGTAAACAGGATTTGACATGAAAAGCAAAGATATTTTAAAAGTACTAAAAAGACTCACAATAAAAACCACTCTTTTTATAGTGGCAATTGGGGCATTGTTTCTTTTTGTTTCGATTTTTCTTCCTCCAAGATTTATTATAAATAAATCAATTATAATCAATAGGCCAGTTTCAGAAGTATATACCAGAGTATCAGATATTCACTCTTTTTCAAGATGGAATCCGTGGACGGATACTGATTCCACTATTAAAATAATGTATATCGGTGAAGGTTCTGCAAGAAAATTTATTTATAAGGGAAATATCTTGGGAGAAGCAGAATTTTCAGAAATAAGAAGTATTAAAGATGCGTTGTTTGAATTTTCAGCTTCAACTCCCGACAATAAAAAGCAAATGATAAATATAATAAAGCTTGAAGGAAACAACGGAAATACAAAAGTTACCTGGCAATTAGAAAAAGAGGTTAGTTACCCTTTTGGTCGGTATATGACATTTTTTATAGATGATTTATTAGGACCGGATTTTGAAAAAGGTCTGGAAAAACTAAAAACATTTTGTGAAGAAAACCGTTTTGCGGAAACAAGACCATTGAAAAAGAAAAAAATAGTTAGTTTTTCAGTATTTGCAAAAAATCCATAGGATAATCAATAAGATAATCCGGATTATATTCCATTAAGAAATATTTGTCTCGATAACCATAAGTAACAGCAACAGTAAGAGAGCCCGCATTTTTTCCGGCCAGCACATCCATTTCAGTATCACCCACCATACATGAATCTTCAGGGTTGATTCTCAGATCTTTACAAATATTAAAAATAGGTACTGGTGATGGTTTAACAGGTATCCCTTCTCGTCTGCCCATAGTATAATTAAAGTATTGAGCGATATTAAAATGCTTTAGAATGTACTCAGCCTGATTCTGAATTTTCGTAGTCAATAATGCGATTTCGATTTTATTTTCCTTAAGAATGTCAAATACATAAGAAATTCCGTCATAAACAATCGTTTCATTTAGAAATTGATAATAGTATTCAAGATAAATTTTCAGAAACCTATCATAATTATCAACAGGAATATTCTTTTGTGCAAATATATCTTTGAAAGGCATGCCTATAAATTTCTTAAAACTTGCTTCATCTATGTTAAAAGGAATGTTCATTTCTTTTAATGCACTTTCAGCAGAGTAGTAAATAGTTTTGTGAGATTCAGTAATGGTTCCATCCAGGTCAAAAATTGCTAATTTCAAAATACAATCCTATAATTAGTTATATACAATTGATAAATATCATTTTTATATCTATTTTTCATAATCAGTTTAGAACAAATATACTATATCCTGAACAAAATTTTCAATTAAATAAAAAAGGAGAAATAAATGCCAGTAGTTGACAGTAAGAAATACTTGCAAATGCTCCAGAATGCAAAGAAAAATAAATTTGCATATCCGGCAATCAACGTAACATCAGAAACAACAGCAAATGCAGTTCTTGAAGCCCTTGCAGAGACAAAATCAGACGGTATTATTCAGGTTTCCACCGGTGGTGGAGAATTTGCTTCAGGACAGTTAGTAAAAGATGCTGCTCTTGGTGCTATTTCAATAGCTCAGCATGTCCATCTTGTAGCAGATAGATATCCTATAAATGTTGCACTGCATACAGACCATTGTCAAGCAAAGAAAGTTGATTCATTTCTTGCTCCCCTTATAGCTGAATCAAGAAAAAGAGTTGAAAAAGGTGAAAAACCCTTATTTAATTCACATATGTTCGATGGTAGCGAGCTTCCAATAAAAGAAAACATGGACATAGCTGTTAAACTTCTTCAAGAATGTAAAGAACTTGGAATTATTCTTGAAGTTGAAGCCGGTGTTGTCGGTGGTGAAGAAGATGGTATAAACAATGAGGGTACTCCTGCTGAAAAACTTTATACGACTCCGGAAGATATGTTGTATGTTCATGAAAGACTCTCAGAAATTAAAGATGCAATATTTATGTTTGCCGCAACTTTTGGAAATGTTCATGGTGTATATAAACCGGGTAATGTTAAATTAAAACCATCAATATTAAAAGAAGGTCAGGATGCGGTTGTTGCAAAATACGGACCTGAAGCTGCATTCTTCCTTGTATTCCACGGGGGTAGCGGATCTTCACTTGAAGAGATCAGAGAAACGCTAGATTACGGTGTTATAAAAATGAATGTTGATACAGATACTCAATATGCCTTCACTAGACCAATTGTTGAGCATATGTTTAAGAATTACGACGGAGTTCTAAAAATTGACGGGGAAGTCGGTAATAAGAAATACTATGACCCAAGAGGTTATATGAAGAAAGCTGAAACCGGAATGAAAGACAGAGTAATTCAGGCAGTTAAAGATTTAAGAGGTGAAGGAACTACATTAGGCGTATAATTTAACTCTTGTAATTATTTAGCCGTTATTAGTGTAAAATTGATAACGGCTTTTTTATAAATTTACGGCTAAAAGAAGCAAAATAAAAAGTAGTAAGAATGAGGCTATCCATTTCTGATTCGTGTTCATATTAGTCTTTAATTATTTTATCATAATAAGATTTGTAATCTTTTACAGCGTCAAAAAGTTTCAGAGCCAATTCATTTTGTCCTTTTGCACTCTTCAAGTACTTTTCATCGCTTTTATTTGAAATAAACCCTGTTTCAAACAGTACTCCCGGCATAGAAGCACCTACAAGTACATAGAATCCGGCTTGTTTTATTCCTCTGGAAGTTATACCTGAAAGGCCTAACAATTTTGTATTTAGAATATCAGAAAACTTCTCCGAGTGTTTTAAGTAAGATGAATGTGCCATAGTTACTAATATGAAATTCTCATCAGTAAGTTTCTTGTATCTGTCGGGATTATCTTCAAGTTTTATAACACTATTTTCAAATTCAGCAATGTCTATTGCGTCTTGAGTTTTACCAGGACGCAGTAAATATATTTCAAACCCTTGGGCAGAAGAATTTTTTCTAACAGAATTGCAATGAATAGAAATAAATAATTTTCCGTTATTTTCGTTAGCAATTTTTCCTCTTTTGTAAAGTTCAACAAATCTGTCATCATTTCTTGTATATACAACTTTTACATCTGGCAGATTATTATTAATGAGTTTACCTAATTCTAATGCTATACTCAAATTTATGTCTTTTTCTTTAACTCCTGTAATACCGATAGCACCGGCATCTTTACCACCATGCCCTGCATCTATCACAACACAGTCGAATATCCATTTATTCTTTTCATCTGAAAGTTTCTCATACTCACCGAAAATATTTTTATGTATTGAGATTAGCAAATC
Source organism: uncultured Melioribacteraceae bacterium (assembly GCA_964584325.1). Classification (GTDB taxonomy): domain Bacteria; phylum Bacteroidota; class Ignavibacteria; order Ignavibacteriales; family Melioribacteraceae; genus CAZOZP01. The sequence continues at coordinate 6,931 of CAZOZP010000004.1, read as the reverse complement.
TTTCGAAGAATAATCGTTAAATGTTTCATGAGAATCGTAGCCTTCATTAAGAGCGAATTCAATTTGAGTAGTACTTCCAATTTTTTGAATATTTAATGCTTTAATCATTCCCTTGGGTATGAATTCTTTTGAAATATCAGGATTTGCAGTAACATCGTTTAATAGAATGAATAAAATTCCATTTTGAACAGAGCTGGTGTGTTTTATTGATTTTTTGTTGCTTTTTAACCTGATTAAAGTACCATTAGCTTTTTCATCTATAAGTATTTCGGATATATTATAATCTATTCTTTCGGTTATAGTATCTATCGCAGATTGTTCTTCCAAAAGTATCTTTTTTAAAGTAATAGTCTTATCAAAAACTTTTGATAAACTTGTCAAGTGAATTTCCAATGGGATAAACATATTACTTCCGGAAAAATAAGGAGCAATACTTGTTTGAAAAATCTTTCGGTTATCAGATTTATCAGAATAAACAACAAAATTGTTTTTGTCTGTAAACCTGAGGCATTTATCGGATACCCGGATCTCAGCACTTGAATACTCAGCATCAAAGTAATATCTTGCGCTTAGCCTTCCAGCCAATTCTTCTAACGAAACAAAATGAATTCCGTTGTTAAAATATGATACTAACCGGTATTCTAAACCATCAATAAAAACATCGATAGTTTTCGTTTGTGAGAAAATACTAGCTGCTAAAAATAGAACTATTACAAGCCTAAAAAACATATACTATCCTATAAATGGTAAAAGCGATCCGGTTTTTTTTTCATAATTGGCATAATCTCCTTTGAAATGTTTTTCAAGAAGCTTGTCCTCAAATTTTGCACGAAGAAAAAATAACGGTAGTTCGATTATAATAGCAATCGGTAATATTATATAGCTTAGAAGGGAAATTCCGGCAGCAATATCACCTAGTATTTGAAATAAATATTGAGGATGTCTTAAAATTTTATATATCCCAGATGTTACAAGTTTATGATTATTATAGATAAGAATCTCCTGCGAATGGCTTGCCCCAAGTTCTTTTATTGCTATATATTGACCTATTAGACTTAAGATATAAACACCTAAGAAAACTACTCTGACATAATACAAGGTTTCAAACGCGACAATACCTTTAATATCTTCAGGTGTTAGTGTCCAGGTACCGAAAACCGAAACAACTGTAAAAATAAGAATGACTGCAGAAGTATTAGCCGGATAAGATTGTAGAAATGTAGAAGGTTTTTCTTTTACTTTAATGATATTAGATTTTAGTCCCTTTTGTGCATAAGGTATGTTGGCAATAAAACTTAGAACCAGACTAATAAGCAATATTAAATTTATTGTATCCATATTATTCTTTTATACAGGCTTTAATAATGTAATCGAGTTTAGGGAATTCGCGAAGCAGATATTTGTTTCCTTCGCGTGCAATAATCTCCTGAGACGGTCCTTTTCCGGAAGGTGCACCCTCCCCATATCCCGAATAAAGACTGTCAACTACTTCCATTCCTTCTATTACATTCCCGAATGGTGCAAAGCCCATAGCGTCAAGTCTGGAATTATCACGATAATTAATAAATATATGTGTGGTTCTGCTGTTCGGCCTCATTGTAGAAGCGAAAGTTACTGTTCCACGTAAATTGCTTTTAATTACTTTATCGTCAGGAAAAGTCTTATCTTCCCATTCAGCAGCAATTGAAGGATCTGCGTGTGCTCCAAATTGAGCAACAAAATTATCCAGTACTCTAAAAAATCTTAAATCATTAAAAAAACCGCTTTTTACAAGAAAATAAAATCTGTCGGCTGCAAAGGGAGCAAACTTTCTCTCTACTTCTACCATAAAGTTTCCCTTGTTTGTTTCAAATACTGCTTGATATAAATCAGGAGATGGTTTTTCCATAATATTTTTATCCGGTTTTATAATTTGATATTCTGATGAACAGGAAGAAATAAAAAGTAAAACTATAAGTAAGAAAATAATTCTGATTTTCATTAAATTACCCAAGTTGATTTGCAAATATACAAATTTAGAGCAAGAGAAAAAATTTATTAGCACTTTACGAAAATGGTAAAATCAATAAGTAAGAAAAATATATCGGTTATAGTCTCAGATTTAGGCAATGTTTTAATTCCATTTGATTATACAATTGCCAAACAAAAACTAGATCGTCATTATCCGGGACTTGGAGAAAAATTTATGAGCAAATATCATAACAATTATGATATACATAGAAGCTATGAAGCTGGTAAAATAAGCGATGCAGAGTTTCTTAAAATAATGATGGCTTGGACCGAGAATAAAGTTGACAGTGAGACTTTTTGCAGGATATTTTCAGATGTATTTACAGAAAACACTGAATTAACATCACTTTTGCCGGAACTTAGTAAAAAGTACAGACTCATACTTCTTTCTAATACTAATAATATTCACAGAATTTATGGGTGGGAGAAATATTCATTCTTAAAATATTTTGAAAAGCTGATCCTTTCATATGAAACCGGATTTGTGAAGCCGGAAAGCGGAATATACAAAGTTGTTACAGACTACACCGGTTTACTACCAGAAGAACACATTTTTATTGATGATATTGCGGAATATGCTCAAGGAGCTATTAATTGTGGCTGGGATGCAATTCAGTTCATTGGAATGGATAATCTGAAAGAAGAATTTAAAATCAGAGGAATCATTTAGCTTTTATCCATTTAAGCCAAACTTCGGGTTCATAGCCAACTGTTGCCATGTTACCGTTTCTGACAATCGGTGTCTTGAACAATAGCGAATCACTAAGAAGCTCAGTTTCAGGGTCATGCAGAATATATTCCAAATTGCGCGTTTTAAATTGCTTACTCTCTTTGTCAAATAATATTTCAAGGCTTACAGAACGTAAAATATTGTCAAGTTCACCTTTACTTATACCCTTTTCAGCTAAATCTCGGAAATGAAATGCAACTCTTCGTTCCTTAAAAAACATCTCAGCTTTTTTTGTATCTCTGCACTTTTTAGTTCCAAAAATCTGAATGTTCATAAATCCCTGTTTTTTTTGTTCAAATATAAGCAATATTTCTGATAGGTTAACATTTTGGAAATTGGTTGATTATCTCTTAAATATTGAAATAGTTATGCCGGCTAAGCTTAGTAATTAAAGCTTTTCTTGTATAAGGAATAAATTATTGTTTAATTTGTAATTATAATTTTTGGAGTATTTGTGCACAAGATAAGAAATATCGCAATTATTGCGCATGTTGATCATGGTAAAACTACACTCGTAGATCAGATGTTAAGACAAAGCAGTTTGTTTAGAGATAATCAGGTAATTAAAGAACGGGTTCTTGATTCTAACGATTTGGAAAGAGAAAGGGGAATAACAATTCTTGCAAAGAATATCAGTATTCCTTATAAAGAGTCGAAAATAAATGTAATTGATACTCCCGGTCACTCTGATTTCGGAGGAGAAGTAGAGCGGGTTTTGAAAATGGCTGATGGTGTTCTGTTGCTTGTTGATGCTTTTGAAGGTCCAATGCCTCAAACACGGTTTGTTTTGAAAAAAGCTCTCGAACTTCATTTAAAACCGATTGTTGTAATCAATAAAGTTGATAGACCGGACAATAGGCCAGCAGAAGTTCTTGAAGAAATTTATGATTTATTCATTGATCTTGCTGCTGACTCTGATCAACTTGACTTTCCTGTAATATTTGCAAGTGGAAGAAGCGGGTGGGCTGTTAAATCTCTTAAAGATGAAAGAATTAATCTTGCTCCGCTTATGGATGCAATAATCAAGCATATTCCGGGCCCGAAGAAAATAGAGGGTACTGTACAGATGCAAATAACATCAATTGATTATAATGATTATGTCGGCCGAATTGGAATCGGTAGAGTTTTCCGGGGAAGTATTAAACTTTCTGAAAAAATAGCTATTGTAAAAAGAGATGGAACTATACAGTCCGCCTCAATAAAACAGTTGCAAATCTTTGAGGGACTAAGTAAGAAAGATGTAACAACAGTAAAATGTGGTGATATTTGTGCGGTTGTGGGAATTGAAGGAATTGATATTGGAGATACAGTTACAGATGCAGAAAATCCGGAGCCGCTTCCAATTGTGGCTATAGATGAACCCACAATTAGTATGACTTTTATGGTTAACAACTCTCCGTTCTACGGACAAGACGGAAAATATGTTACTTCAAGACAATTGCGCGACAGACTTGCAAAAGAACTGCAATCAAATGTTGCATTGCGCGTTGAGGATACAGGTTCGCCGGATACTTTCAAGGTATCCGGAAGAGGAATACTTCATTTATCAATTCTAATGGAAAATATGCGACGTGAAGGATACGAATTACAGGTTGGTCCGCCAAAAGTTATTTTCAAAGAGATTGATGGTAAAAAAGCTGAACCAATTGAAATTCTTGTTGTAGATGTTCCAAATGATTTGGCAGGAAAGGTTATTGAAATTGTTGGGAAAAAGAAAGGTGAAATGACAAAGATGGAACCCAAAGGCAATATGACTCACCTTGAATTTCATATTCCGTCTAGAGGATTAATCGGACTGAGAAATAAGGTTCTTACAGCAACATCCGGCGAAGCTGTTATGCACCATCAATTCTATCAGTATGAATATTTCAAGGGTTCAATACCTCAGAGAATGAACGGTGCATTAATCTCTATGGAAACAGGACCTTCAACTGCTTATGCAATTAATTCACTTCAGGATAGGGGCCGATTCTTTGTTGAACCGGGAGATGTTATTTACCAGGGACAAATTGTTGGAGAAAATTCGAAAGATATGGATATGGAAGTGAATATCCAGAAAGGTAAGAAACTGACAAATATGCGAGCTTCCGGTGCAGACAAGGCTATTAAGCTTACACCTGCAGTAGTATTTAGTCTTGAAGAAGCACTTGAATATATTAATGATGATGAATTGGTTGAAATTACACCTAAAGCTATTAGAATGAGGAAACTCTATCTTGATCCTCATGAAAGAAAAAAAGACTATCTAAAAAAAATGGGATTGAAATAATTACTGGAAGAAAACTTAAATAATTTGATAGTTTCATAATTCTTAAACTATACTCATTTATCCGAATATATGCAATACCTCTAATAAAAGACTTCATTGTTTGTGAAATTAATCACAACAAGAGATTTGCAAATTTTCTAATTTACATTTGTAATTATTAGGGGAAAATATGGATAATATTGGCTTGAAAGATTTAGAAACTACCAGACATGTTCTGAGAAATCAAATTTTTGAATATTTTATTAAACCATTTAGAGCCGGGTTATCAGGTTTTTTGATTTTATTTGGTATTGTAATCTTGATAAAATTATTCGGAAGGATATCCGGCGTTAAAGCGGATTTTGAAATACTTGCTGCGGATTACTTTATTTCATTTATGGGCTTTCTAACAGTATTTACAATTAGGCTGCTAGCAAATTTCAGAGACAAAGGACAAGAAGATTAAATTTACAGTGAATTAAAAAACTGGAAAAAGACGGGAAAACTATTCTAATTCCCGTCTTTTAAAGTTCATTTTGTGCATTAAGTTTCTCTGTTCTGTCAGCTAGTTTTAACTTTTCAATAAGTTCAGAAATTTCACCTTCCATTATATTTGAAAGATTGTAAAGCGTCAGTCCAATTCTATGATCAGTAACTCTATTTTGGGGATAGTTGTATGTTCTTATTTTGTCGCTCCTGTCTCCGCTTTTTACAACCAGTTTTCTTTGCTGTGAGAGTTCCTGATTTTGTTCTTGAACTTTCATATCCAGCAGCCTTGTTTTTAAAACTTTCATAGCTTTAATTCGGTTTTTAAGTTGGGATCTTTCGTCTTGACACTGAACAACTAGTCCGGTAGGAATGTGTGTAATCCTAATTGCGGTTTCAACCTTGTTTACGTTCTGACCTCCGGCTCCCCCACTCCTAAAAACATCAATCCGTAATTCGTTTGGATCTATATCTACCTGAACATCCTCGGCTTCAGGCATAACAAGCACTGTTGCTGCAGATGTATGAAGTCTTCCGCTAGCTTCAGTTGCAGGAACGCGCTGAACCCTGTGAACACCGTTTTCGAATTTTAAGTCGCCATAAACATAATCACCGGATACAGAAAAGACTACTTCTTTAAGACCTCCCATCCCGGACTCGTTTAAATCTATGATTTCAGCTTTCCAGCCCCTAATCTCACAATAGCGGGAGTACATTCTAAAAAGGTCTGCAGCAAATAATCCGGCTTCATCACCACCTGTTCCTGCTCTTATTTCCATAATTGTATCCTTATTGTCATCAGGATCTTTAGGAACCAATTCGAGCTTTATTTCCTCATCAATTTTTGTCTTCTGAGATTCCAGTTCTTCGAGTTCAAGTTTTGCCATCTCGACAAGTTCTCTATCTTCTCCAGCATCAATTATTTCCTTATTGCCGCTAATATTATTTAATATTTCTTCATACTTTGTAAAAAGTGTAACAATCCCAAGCAGTTCACTCCTTTCTTTGCTGAATTGTATTAATTTATCAGTATTAGCCTGAATTGATGGGTCAGAAAGCATTTCTTCAAGTTTTCTAAACCTTTCCTTTACTGATCGAAGTTTCTCAATTATTTGCATATTAGTCCGTTTTTATCGATACAAATATAAACAACAGCGGATTATTATTCTAAGCTATTTGAGATCACGATCTAAATATTTTAGCAATTGAAGATATTCTGTCTTTTCAAAAAAGGACATTGAATTGGCAGACTTATCATCAAAATTACATTCGATTGGGTACATTTTGAAGAATGATCGTAAAGCTGAAAACATTTCCATATAACCAAACTGACTGTCCCTGAGGAAATGTATTAGCTTCATAGTTCGAAAACCATCAAACCATTGTTGCTTTTGTTTGTAAAATTGAAGTGGTGATTTGGAATTTCTACAAATCTTTTCAAGTGATTCAAGGAAACC
>CAZOZP010000003.1:6595-91753 GCA_964584325.1 uncultured Melioribacteraceae bacterium | reverse complement strand
CTCGCTGCAGGCTCTTTCCATATCTTCACGGTTATCGTATTTCTCCCAATGGCTTACAAGGGCTTCCATTCCATATTCATACTTAAATTGAACTGACCAGGTTAGTTTTTGTTCTTCCATTCGGCTTCCGTAGATTCTTGTTTAATAACACAAATATCGATTATTTTATTGAATAATCAAACATCGTTTGAGACATATTTGTATTGATATTCTGAAAGTTAATAGTTCCCTGAGTAATTGCATCTAAACCGATTAAAGCTCCCTTTATCTTTACCATTCCAAGACCAAGTGCATACCAGGCATCAGCTTCTATTGTGGAGTTTACAAAGTTAATGGGATTTGTATAGCTGCCTTCGTTGTAAGGATTCTGAGGGTCGGGGTAGGTAAGAGTAATAACATATTTTACCTTATCGGCAGTAACTGAATTTCCCTTTATATTTAATAATTCAGTACCCTGATAAGAGGCTTTACAAGAAAGAATTGTTTTTTTGAGAATTCCTGCAAAAACAGCATTAATTGAATATGCATTCCACTCCCGATTCCCGAAAGGAAGTTTAATTGCAGTGAAATATTCATCGGCTTCCAGAGAAACATAATATTTTTGCTGAATGGAATCAGGAATTAAAGATTTAATCTCTTCAATTTCCGCAGGTATTTCAAGATAGCCATTACTCATTCGGTAATTAAGTTTTGAAACTGGTAGTTGAATACCTAAATTAACAATACTTTCAATAAATTCCAGATATTCATAACCGGCCTCATCTTTTCTGGAGACCAATTCGGATTTTCTAACCCCGATTGAATCATAGACAGCACCGGCTTCCTGTTTTTCATTTCTGTAGAAGAAAACGCTTCCTGTATTTGCGCTGAAATAATCCATAACAACAATTTCAAGCGTGTTTTCCGGTTCGGTTGCTTTTTCATTGCAGGAATTAATCAGAATAGCTGAAACTAAACAAGTAAGCATCAGTTTAATTTTCATTGAACGCCTCTTTTAATAAAGAGTTTTTTAATTTTTGGAATGCTTTTGACCTGTGGCTTAATTTATTTTTTCTTTCAATCGGAAGTTCAGACATTGTTTCATCTATTCCGTCGGGAATAAAAACAGGATCGTAACCGAATCCGAAATTTCCTTTTTTCTCGTGAGTAATTCTCCCGGCTAATTCTCCTGTTTCTGCAATTTTTGAGCTTCCGTCATAAAAAAGTGCGCAGCAGACAAACTTAGCAGGATGTGGTTCATCAAAGAACTGAAGCTCAGCAAGAAGTTTATTATTATTATCATCATAAGAGCATCCTTCTCCGGCATATCTTGCGGAAAAAACACCGGGCCTTCCTCCAAGCTGTTCAACCTCAAGTCCGGAATCATCTGAGATTACCGGAACTTTATATTTATCGTAAATATATTTTGCTTTAAGAAAGGCATTTTCTTCATAAGTATTTCCGTTTTCTTCAATATCAGAAAAATCGCCTATTTCAAACATCGCAATTATATTAAATTTTGTTCCTTCAAAAAGGTTTTTTACTTCTTTTGCTTTGCCTTTATTTCCGGTTGCAAATATTATGTTCATATTGATTCCTCCATTTTATTTCCGGATTTCATTTCAAATAATTCATCCATTTTCTGCACAGCAAATCTTAAATGAGGAATTACGATTGACCCTCCTACAATAAGCGCGATATTGAATGTTTCGTGAAGCTCTTCTTCTGTTGCACCTTCTTCAATAGCTCTGTCTATATGATAAAGAATGCAGTCGTTGCATCTAAGAACCATTGAAGCAGTAAGGCCCATTAGTTCCTTCATTTTTGCCGGAAGCGCTCCGTCAATATAAGCTTTGTTGTCAAGAGCAAAGAACTTTTTATAATCCCTGAAACTTGATGAAAGTATTCTTTCATTAGCAGTAATCCTATTTTTTTTAAATTCGTTTATATCCATTTGCAATCCTTAATTTTTTTGAATCAGTTCTTCTTTTAGAAATTTTCCTGTAATGCTGTTTTCGCATTTTATAATTTCTTCCGGACTCCCGCTTGCAACAACTTCTCCGCCTTTTTCCCCTCCGCCGGGCCCAAGATCAATAATATAATCAGCAACTTTTATCACATCCATATTATGCTCAATAACAACAACAGTATTTCCTTTATCAACAAGTTTACCCAATACTTTGAGAAGCATACTTACATCTTCAAAATGAAGTCCGGTAGTAGGTTCGTCTAAAATATATAGAGTTTTTCCCGTTCCGATTTTACTGAGTTCAGTTGCAAGTTTAACCCTCTGAGCTTCCCCTCCGGAGAGTGTTGTAGCCTGCTGACCAAGCTTTATATATCCAAGTCCAACATCATTTAGAGCCGAGATTTTTCTTTTGATTTTGGGATGGTCCTCAAAAAAATCTACTGCTTCGCGTACAGTCATATTAAGAACGTCAGAGATGTTTCTGGTTTTATAAAGAATTTCAAGAGTTTCATTGTTGTAGCGTTTTCCTCCGCAAACTTCACATTGCACATAAATATCAGGAAGAAAGTTCATTTCAATTTTTTTGAGACCATCGCCCTGACACTCCTCACAACGCCCGGACTTAACATTAAAGCTGAATCTTCCGGGAAGATAACCTCTGATTTTTGATTCGGGCAGTTGAGTAAAAAGATCGCGGATAAAAGTGAAAAGGCCGGTATAAGTTGCCGGATTTGATCTTGGTGTTCTGCCAATAGGTTCTTGGTCTATTTCAATAATTTTATCTATGTTTTCTAATCCGGAAATTGATTCATAAGGCTCAGGGACTACTTTGGAGTTATAAATGCGTCTCATAAGAATTCGTACGAGAGTATCATTAATAAGAGTCGATTTTCCTGAACCGCTTACTCCCGTTACGAGTGTAAAAGTACCAAGGGGAATACTTACATCAATATTTTTAAGATTATTTCCTCTGGCTCCTTTTATTTCAAGGAAAGATCCGTTTCCCTTTCTTCTTGCATCAGGAAGAGGAATATAATGCTCGTTAAACAAGTAACTCAGAGTAAGAGAATTCAAGTTTTTATCTCTTAGTTTATTCAGTTCCGATGAATATTCAGAAAACATTATTTCTCCGCCGAATTCTCCGGCTCTTGGCCCAAGGTCAACAACATAGTCCGCGCTTCTGATAGTTTCTTTGTCGTGTTCAACCACCAAAACTGTGTTTCCCATATCTCTGAGTTTTTTTAGTGAATTGATCAGCTTAACGTTATCGCTTTGATGAAGTCCGATACTAGGTTCATCGAGAACATAAAGCACCCCTGCAAGTTGTGACCCTATCTGAGTTGCAAGTCTTATCCGCTGAGATTCTCCGCCGGAGAGTGTACGTGAAGGACGGTCTATTGTCAGATAATCCAGACCAACATTAAGAAGAAATTCCAGTCGGGTATTTATTTCTTTTAAAATAGGTTTGGCAATAATGCTGTCTCTTTCATTAAATGACAAATTACCGAAAAACTCAAGTGCTCTGTTTATTGGCAGAGAAGAAGCCTGACTAATATTTTTATCATTGATTATTACGAAAAGTGATTCCTTTCTTAGTCTTCCTCCCTTGCATTCCGGACAAACCATTGAAGTCATGTAAGACTCTGCCCATTCTCTTATTTTTTCTGATGATGTTGACTCATAAAAATGCTTAATATAATGCAGTACTCCGTTAAACTTGTGTTTGTAAACAACTGTCTTTCCGTTGCCGAATTTATATTCAAAATCCATCTTTTCTTTTGTGCCGTTAAGGATTACCGACATTATATTTTCCGGTATATCGCAAATTTTTGTATCAAATGTATATCCGAATTTTTTTCCTACAGCTTCAAGTTGATTAAATATCCATATGCTTCTGGGTTTTCCCAAAGCGTGAATACCTTCTTCGCTTATAGATTTGTTTTTGTCAGGTATTATCAGACTTAAATCAAGACCGCGTTTTTCACCTAATCCTTCACAAGAAGGACAGCTTCCGTAAGGCGTATTGAAAGAAAAAGCATTCGGGGCAAGTTCTTCAAAGCTGATTCCGCATTCTATACAAGCGAAATGTCTGGAATAAACATAATCGCGGGTGCCATCATTTATATATATAATTCCGTTTCCGTATTTAAGTGCAATTTCAACCGATTCTGTAATTCTTGATCTGAATTGTTCGGAAATATTTACTCTGTCTATTACAATTTCAATATCGTGTATTTTATATCTGTCCGTTTTCAGACCCTCAGTTATTTCAACAGTCTCCCCGTCGATTCTGACCCTTAGGAATCCGTCTTTGGAAATCTCTTCAAAAAGCTCACGGTAGTGACCCTTTCTGCCTCTTACAACCGGTGCAAGAATAGAGATTTTTTTCCCTTCAAATGAGCTGATAAGAGTATCAATAATTTGGTCGGAACTTTGTTTTTTTACAGGCTTGCCGCAATTATAGCAATGAGGCACTCCCACGCGAGTAAAAAGAAGCCTCATATAATCATATATCTCTGTTACTGTGCCTACTGTTGAACGCGGATTCCCGGAAGTTACTTTTTGTTCTATTGAAATAGCCGGACTGAGACCTTCAATCAAATCTACGTCAGGCTTTTCAAGCATATCAAGAAACTGCCTGGCATAAGCTGAAAGTGATTCAATATATCTTCTCTGACCCTCAGCATAAATTGTATCGAAGGCCAGGGATGATTTTCCAGAACCGCTTAATCCTGTAATCACTGTAAAAGAATCTCGAGGTATCTGTAGGTCTATATTTTTCAGATTGTGTTCTCTGGCACCGCGGATAATAATTTTATTTGAGTTTTTCATGTGCGAGAATTCAAAAGTTTAAAAGCGTATATTAGGGAAACAGAAAATCAAAATCAATTTTACTCTGCTCGAATAATATATTAAGATGACGGTAACAAGTATTAAAGATGCAACCGAATACAGATTCAAAGAAAAAGGCTCCGAATTTATCGGTTTGGCTTATCCGATTGAATCAGAGGAACAAGTCCGCGAGATTTTAAGCGGATTGAAAAAACAGCATTATGATGCGGTGCACTATTGTTATGCCTGCAAACTTTATAAGAAATCTGAAAAATATTCAGACGACGGAGAACCATCCGGTACTGCAGGAATAAGACTGCTGAACGCAATAAATCATTTCGGATTCACCAATGTTCTTATTGTATCTGTAAGATATTTCGGTGGAATTAAGCTGGGAGTTGGTCCTTTAGGAAAGGCCTATTATACATCAGGATATGAAACTCTTCTAAGAGCTGTTCCATTTACATTAAGATTATTCAGAAAATTCAGAATGATAACGGGATTTGAAAATGTAAGCCTGGTGCATCACATTGTTAATCAAAGTGCAGGAAAAATAAATAACAGCAAATATTCTGATATGTTCTGGGCTGAATGTTTGATTCCGGATGAAAATTCATTAGAATTCTTAAGAGTTACAACTGAAAGTTCTTCCGGAAAAATAGAAATTGTACATATTGAAGGTGATTATTTACTTCCTGTATAGTATAGTTTGTCCGATTTATTGACAAATCGGACATTTTTACTTATTTTCAACAGGACAAAAAATCTTTTTATAGTTTGATTTAATTTCGAGGGGAATATGATTTACACCAAAACGGGGGAATATGCCATCAGAGCAATATTATTCCTGGCACGACAGGCAGAATCGTCATTGGTTATGTCTTCCGATATCGCAAAGAGTGAAGAAATTCCTTCGCATTACCTTGCAAAAATTTTACAGCGCATGGCTAAGTATGGATATGTTGATTCTTTTAAAGGAAGAGGCGGGGGATTTAAGATTACAGAATTGGCGTTAAGAAGCTCTATTCTTGAGATAGTTGAAAGAGTTGAAGGTCCGGTGATCAATTTAAAATGTGTAACCGGTTTGAAGGAATGTTCGGATGAAAATCCTTGTCCGCTTCACGAAGAATGGTCTGAACTACGCAATAGGATTTACAATCTTATTTCGAGCAAATCAGTAAAGGAAGTAGCAGAAAAATATGCATCAACACTGAAAAGATCGGCTGGATCAGCAAGTTAAAAATAATGCCCTGCTTCAAGCAGGCAGGGTTATATTTTCATTCCACTTCTGTATGTCTTAATCAATTTGATTTTATTGAAATAATAAGCATAAACAATATAATTGATTATATGTCGTCATCTTCCTGTGTTTCATTATCACCGGTATTTTCGAAATTTTTCAGTAATCCAGTCTGTATGGATTTGGATGAATCAATTCCGAGTTTTTTAAGTTTTTGAGCTCGGCTGATAAGATTCCCCTTTCCTTCTGAGAGTTTGTTCAATGCCGAATCATATGATTTCTGAGTCCGTTCAATGTGTCTTCCTAATTCAAGCAATTCATCGGTGAAAGCAACAAATTTATCATATAAGTTTCCGCTTTGTTTAGCTATTTCTCTTGCATTTCTGTTTCTGTTTTCCTGCTTCCAAAGTTCTGCAATTATTTTAAGAGCGGCTATCAGATTAGTGGGACTAATCAAAAGAATTTTCTTATCGTAAGCATCTTTCCATAAAGAATTGTCTGCTTGCATTGCAGTAAGATATGCAGGTTCAACTGGCATGAACATTATAACAAAATCGAGGGATTCCAGATGATTTTGATAGTTTTTTCCTGAAAGTTGTTCTATATGTTGTCTAACTGATCTTACATGCTCATCAAGGTACTTTTTCTGAACAATCGGATCTTTCTCGGAACAGAATTTTTCATAACCTACAAGAGATACTTTCGAATCAATTACAATCTTTTTATTGTCGGGATAATGAACAATAACATCAGGTCTAAGTTTCTCGCCTTTTTCGTTGTGAAGAATTTTCCCGCTGTCATCCTTTATATATTCCTGAATAAAGTACTCACGGTTTTTTGTAAGTCCGGACGCCTGAAGAATATTCTCGAGAATCATTTCACCCCAGTCGCCTTGGGTTTTTGCTTCTCCTTTTAAAGCTTTAGTAAGATTATTTGCATCTATGCTTATTTGACTATTAAGATGAACCAGTTCTTTAATTCTATCTTCAAGAGAAAACCGTTGTTTTGATTCCTTATCGTATGTTTCTTCAACTTTTTTCTTAAACTGTTCAATGTTTTCTCCAAGCGGTTTAAGAATACCGCTGATTCCTTCAAGATTCATTTCTGTGAATCTTTTGCTCTTGTCTTCAAGAATAGAATTTGCCAGAAGCTTAAATTCATCAGTAAATATTTTACCGATTTTCTCCAGATCGGTTTTATTTGTTTCAAGTTTTTCGTTTAAGTATTTGTTAAATTCAGTCTGCTTTACTAATTCAGATTGCAAATACTCAAGTTTCTTTTTAAGAATTTCGCACTCTTCGGAATATTTATTTGCTTCCTCAATTTTAAGCTTCAGACTGCCTGATTCAGAGGCTAAGCTAACTGATACTTTTTCTTTGTCTTCGCGCAATTTTTCGACTTCAGATTTAAGATTACTGTTTAATAAAGAGAGTGAACCAGTCTTTTCCATCAATACTGCAGCTTCTGACTTTTTCTCTTCATAAATTTGTCTCAAATTTTCAAACTCTTCCACAGAAACATATTTGTATTTTCGTGCATAGAATAGAAAAACTCCGCCCATTAGTAAAAAGGCTGAAAATGATATAATCGCAAAGAATAATACTTCCATATAAAACTCTTATTATGAACGGATAAATTAAAACCAAATATTTAATTAATAAAGAAAAAAAGCCCACTTTGCTAAAATTCATAATTAGAAATAAGATATAGTTAACTTTTATTGCGGATTCAATTGCTTTTTAAACCAAAGAATTTTAGTTTATAACATCACTTTTGGAAAGCTGATGGAAGAAATATCATACAGAGATTTAAGGGATCAGGATTTACTTAAGAAAATAATACTAAAGGACGAGTATGCTTTTGTTGAGCTCTACGACAGGTATTCAGCTGTATTATATACCCTGACCGAGAAAATAGTAAAAGATCCGTCAACTGCAGAGTATATTTTAGCTGAAGTATTTAAAATTGTTTGGTCCAAGGCCAAGTTTTACAATTTTGCTACAGGAAATGTATATACCTGGCTTATATATTTAACGAGAAACAGAGCAATTGATTCGCTTAAGAGGGAAAGAACAGAATCAGCGGATTTACTTTATTATGATGATAATTACGAAGAAGAATATATAATTCCGAGAACATTCAGATGTGAAGACAATCTGAATCCGGGTAAAAAGGATGAATTAAAAGCAAAAACACGAAAGGCTTTAAACAAGCTTACCGATGCTCAAAAATATGTTCTTCATTTATCATTTTACGAGGGCTTTGATCTGAATGAAATCTCTGCCCAGTTAAAAATACCTGTTAATACTATAAGATCAAAAATTACAACCGCAGTATTAAATCTAAGGACATTCCTTGAGGGGCAGGAAAATGACGACAGATAAAGACATAGTACAGATGCTGTCGGCTTTTTCCACCGGGTGTCTTGATAGAGTGAATCTTAACAGTTTTATTGAATTCATTGACAATAACGGAGAAATTCCTTATTCAGAACTTGCCAAGATGCAAAATGCAGTTTCATTGATTCCAATTATTTTGGAAGAGAAAACTCCACCATCCCACATTAGGGAAAAGCTGATAAGTAAAATATTAAAGATGAAAGAAGCAGTTCCTTTCAGTCCGGACGACGAAAGATTTATTGCTGATGTTGAAGCTCATGAACTTTCAGATTATCTTATCGAGAATGATGCCGGTGAGATATTTGCTCCAATGGTTCTTACAATTCCGAAATCCGAAACCAAATCTGATACTGCGGAGATTCCGGTTCCGCAGAAGGATTTCTCTTTTATGGGAAGAATACAGGCGGGCACTCATAGTGCTGCAGTTCAAGGCCTGAGTTTTTTTACTTATGCTAAAAAATATGTTTTTGAAATTGCTGTCTCAAGTGTATTTATTGCCATAGCTTTAGCGGCAATACTGTTTTATGTCTTTAACGGAATTACAAACCGGTTAAACAATGAAAATGCCGAACTAAGAGAAAGACTAAAGAATACAGATATATTTATAAAAGATCATTACAAACTAATCACATTAATGAATTCTGGCGCAACAGAATTATTTAACCTTACACCCTACGAAAATTCTGGTATAATCAAAGTATATCTCTCTTTGGAGAACAGAGAAGGGCTTATTCAGATTACAAATCTTCCTGCGATTGGGGATGACAGAGTTTACCGCCTTTGGTTAAAGAGCGGCGATAACTTCAACATTCTTGCGGATATTCAATACGATCCTCATAAAGTCTTTTATGAAATACCGAGACTTCAGAGAATTGATTCAGCTTCAGTACAGGCACTTGTTCTGACTGAAGAATCTCTAAACAAAGATATAACACCCGGTAGCAATAGGATAGCCTCATTTACAAGATAGTGCAAAACCATAATTAAGTCTGCATATATTATTAGTTAAAGAGTAAGAGTTTCACCTATGCCGGAAATTCCCGGTTTAATTCCATATTTAGGAGCAGCGGCAGACATCCTCTTAATCGGTTCCATAAATGGTTCGTTACTCATTGAAAATGTCATACAGTGAATCGGAACGAATATCTCGGCCCCTGTATGCGAGGCCATTTCCAATGCTTCTTCAGGGGTACAGTGTTTTTTTATCCAGGGATCATATGCTCCGATAGGCATAATAGCAATATCAGCTTTAATATTCGAATTCTTTTTAAATGCATCGGTATAAGCAGTATCTCCACCAAAGAGAATCGTTTTCCCGTTTTTTGAAATATAATAGGAATTGTAACTTCTTCCGTCTTTTACATATCCTTCAGATCTGTCTTTTTCCCAGGGAAAGCGCCATCCAAAGTGCTTAACCTCTGCGGCTCTGATTTCTATATCCGCAACATCCGACTTCTCGTTCCAATCAAGGCTTGTTACAGATTTCCAAGGCATTCCTTCAATAATATCTTTTGTTAAATAAGCAGTAACAACGTCAATCTCATTAGGATAAGCTTCTGTAAACATCCTTAATGTAGGCAAATCTGTATGATCCATATGAGCATGGGAAAGCAGTATCAGATCAGGTTTCGGAATACTGCCGAATTGCAGAGCCGGCGGAGTATATCTTGTAGGACCGAATGTTGCTCCAAGAAGACGGACACCTACTGTGTCAGAAAGTACCGGATCAGTTAATATCCATTTCCCGTAGAAATTAATG
Source organism: uncultured Melioribacteraceae bacterium (assembly GCA_964584325.1). Taxonomy (GTDB): domain Bacteria; phylum Bacteroidota; class Ignavibacteria; order Ignavibacteriales; family Melioribacteraceae; genus CAZOZP01. Next base: position 81,575 of record CAZOZP010000003.1, on the reverse strand, counting down.
AGCACGGTACTATGCCCTAACCAACTTAAAGTAATTCCTTCATTATTCCAGGAACGCGGATCAGGAGTTTGTACTTCGAGCATTTTCCCTTTTGCTTTAGGCTCGCTTAAGGCAGCAAAATTGGAAGTAAAAATTGCACCTAATCCGATTGTTGCACTAGTCTTTATGAATTTTCTGCGTGTAATTGCCATAAGTTCTCCTTTATAAGACAAAAGGTATTAAAATATAAACATACTCTATAATCAGATGCATTAAATTGATTTAAGGTTTCCAAGATAGTATATTGCATTTTAATTTTGAAATATTTTACAAGGAAATAAATTATGGAACTTAAATTAAAAAAACTCGATAAATTTAATGTAAGAAAGGGTCCGGTACTATTAATAATTATGGACGGAGTTGGTATAGGCAAGCAGGATGAAAGCAATGCTATTTATCTTGCAAAGACACCGGTTCTTGATAAGTTGCTTGCCTCTGACTTGAAAACTACATTGAAGGCGCACGGTACAGCAGTCGGACTTCCATCAGACGATGATATGGGAAACAGTGAAGTAGGTCATAATGCAATTGGTGCCGGAAGAATTTTCGAACAGGGTGCAAAGCTTGTAAACAGAGCAATTGAAGACGGTGTAATTTTCCGGTCAGAATCCTGGAATGAAATAATACAAAAAGGAATTCAGGGCGGTACAGTACATTTTATCGGACTACTTTCAGACGGTAACATTCATTCTCATATAAAACATCTTTATGCTATGATAGATAAATGTGCAGAGCAAGGGGTAAAGAAATTAAGAGTTCACGCGCTTCTTGATGGTCGTGATGTTGGTGAGAAAAGTGCGCTTGATTATATCCTTCCAATGGAAAAGCATCTTGCCGTGATTTCTTCATCAAAAGGTTTTGATTACAGATTTGCTTCCGGTGGCGGCAGAATGATTACAACCATGGACAGATACAATGCTGATTGGTCGGTTGTTAAACGCGGCTGGGATGCTCACGTCCTCGGAATCGGAAGAAAATTCCCGTCTGCTTCAGAAGCAGTTACAACTTTATATGCCGATGATCCCAAAGCCACAGACCAGTATCTGCAGTCCTTTGTAATTACAGATGAAAACGGAAACGCAAACGGAACAATAGAAAACGGAGATGCTGTTATTTTCTTTAATTTCAGAGGCGACAGGGCAATAGAGATATCCCGCGCATTTGAGGAAAAGGAATTTGATAAATTTGACAGAGTGAGAGTACCAGAAGTGTTTTACGCCGGAATGATGGAATATGACGGCGACCTTCACATTCCTTCAAATTACCTTGTTTTTCCGCCTGCCATAGACAGAACTGTAAGCGAATATATCTGCAGTGAAGGAATTCCTTCATTCGCAATATCCGAAACACAGAAATATGGACATGTAACCTACTTCTGGAACGGAAATAAATCCGGATATATCAACGAAAATCTTGAAACTTATGTTGAAATTCCATCTGACAAAATTGAATTCGACAAAGCCCCGAAAATGAAGGCATACGAAATAACCGAAAAATCGATCGAGTTATTACAAAGCGGAAAATACAAATTCGGAAGAATCAATTTTGCCAACGGTGATATGGTTGGTCATAGCGGGATAATGGAGGCTGCAATTACGGCAGTGGAAGCTGTTGATGAATGCCTGGGAAAAATTCTTGAAGTAGTGAAAGAATTAAACGGTGTTGCCCTTATAACAGCTGACCACGGAAATGCAGATGAAATGTTCTCCGTTTCAAAGGGGGTTAAAGCTCCTAAGACTTCACACACTTTAAATCCGGTTCCGTTTGTAATAGTTGATTCAGGCTACACAGGCGATTATGAAATAGCCAAAATTGAAAATCCGGGAATAGCAAATATTGCCGGTACACTCCTAAATTTCCTGGGGTATGAAAATGTAGAAGATTATGAACCTTCTCTGATAAAGATTAAATAGGTAAAAATTATAAGTTGAATTTTGTGAATATTTTTTGATATTTTCGCAAAAAGCGGAGTTTAGTTTATGTATAGATTATTTCTGGTTGTTTCAATGGCAGTCGGTCTAAGTATGCCTCTTACTGCACAAACGGTAATCGGTAAATATGGTGGCGAGTTTATGGCTATAGGTGTCGGCGGCCGGGCAATGGGAATGGGGAGTGCTCAGGCTGCACTCGTTAATGATGTGACAGCCGGTTATTGGAATCCGGCCGGATTATCTTTCATTGAATATCCGCAAATAGCTCTTATGCACGAAGAACATTTCGGATCAATAGTAAATTATAATTATGCAGCAGTCGCAATTCCTTATGATACAGATATGTCTCTGGGAATAAGTGCCATCCGGCTGGGGATAGACGGAATTCCGGATACACGCGAAGCTCTTATTAACAGAATTACATCAGAAGTAATTTATGATATAAAAAACGATTCAGGTGTAATAGATCCATCGAGAGTAAAAGAATTCAGCAATGCTGATTGGGCATTCTATCTTACATTTGCAAAAAGGCAGTCAGAAGATTTTTCCTGGGGTGTTAACGTTAAAATAATCAGAAGAAAAATTGCCGAGTATTCCGCAATGGGAATCGGTTTCGATATAGGTGCAGTTTACAAACCTTATGAAAGACTTACACTTGGGGCTAATTTTCAAGATGTAACAACAACACTTGTTTCCTGGAGCACGGGAAGAAACGAACTTATTACACCTACTCTGAAGGTGGGAGGAGCCTATTCTCTCGATATTCTCGGAGGAGAGATTCAACCTTCGGTTGATATTGACATGAGATTTGAAAACAGGCGCACTGCCTCAAATCTTAATCTCGGTCCGGTAAGCATGGATTTTCATACCGGAATGGAGTACAACTATAAGAAGGTTGTTTTTGTAAGAGGAGGGTATAACGATGTAAAGCAATTTACGCTTGGTGCAGGAATTAAACTGCCTAAATTAATGGTTGATTATTCTTATGCAAATTTTACCGGCTCAAAGGATGAATCTCTTCCTGCTTCACATAGAATATCATTAATACTTACATTGGAACAGGAAAATTTTAAGAGAAATAAATGATTATAAAATTAATTTGTTTGTTTAATCAATTTAAATCATTATGTTTACATCTAAGTTTTATGTTCTTAATGTTTTTTGTATTTTCTTGTTCTGCACCAAAGAAAACGGTCATAAAAAATGACTACCCTCTTTCATTGATGAGGGCATATACTTCAGATGGCAGTATGTCAGTTAAAATTCCGAAAGGATGGGCATCGGCAGACGATAATGCAGGGAAATTCGATATCTGGATTTTTGATAACGGAATGAATAATTCAATTGTAATTCAGGAGTTTGAAATTTCCGATTCTGTTAAAGAGATAAAAAATACAAGACAAAAACTTTCAGAAGTTCTTAAATTTAGTGAAAGCAGCAAGAAAGAAGCAATATTAAATAAAGATTCCGCGGAGAAAGATATTTTCAGTCTCAACGGAAAAGAGTTTGGTGCTTACGAGTATCGTAGTAAAGAAGGTTTCCCGGTAAGGGTTATGGTTTTCTGTAGTAACGAGGGTTGTTTTGAGTTATCCGCATTATCAGTCAATTCATCTTTTTCCGACAGTCTATCAGCATCTGTTTTATTCAGAGTTCAGCAATCTGTAGCCGGATCCCTAAAGTTTTAGGTCTAAGACCGTATTAATCAACAACAAAATGAAGAATATAATTCTTCAGGCAGTATATCAATTATCAAGGAGTACAGTAACATGGACAATCGCGAAACAGGTGTTGTAAAATGGTTCAATTCTTCAAAAGGATTTGGATTTATTAAAAGAGACGAAGGTGAAGACATTTTCGTTCATTACAGCGCAATCAGAGAAAAAGGTTTTAAAGCTTTGGAAGAAGGACAGAAAGTAGAATTTTCTGTTGAAGAAGGCGGAAAAGGCCTCAATGCTAAAGATGTCAAAATTATTAAATAAATAGATTGACTTTTCTTTTCTCAAAGGGATGCATTTTGCATCCCTTTTTTGTTTAAGGCGAAAGTTTTCGGTGCTAATCGCTTAATTAATTTCTATCGGTAAATCCATTCTAACCAGAAACAGCTGCAACAAGAGGTTTCTTTATACGAATATGCCTATTATTCCGCAAATCAAAAATTTCAAAAAGAATAATATAAATTCCCGGTCGAATGAAAATTCCATTATCGGTTTTTCCGTCAAAAATTATCAAACCCGAACTGCCGCTGTAATTGGGAGATGAGATATCACGGATGAGAATTCCTCTTCTGTCATATAATCTGCATCTTACGGCACTGCAAGGGAAATCAAACTTATATGCAATTGACGTAAAATCTTCGAAGCCATCGTTATCAGGTGAAAAGGGATTAGGATAAATATTCAGTTCAGAAGTGAAGGAATGAGAAGAAACAGCTATCGAATTCTTTTCTCCGGGAGTCGAACCCTTGGCCGAGGATGACCAGTTTGAGGGATCTATGCTTTTTCCTTCTGTAGCTATTCTTTCTAAAGATATTCCGGAAGAGGAAGATAAAATATTACTATGAAAATCCGGACTGTATTCAAGAGAATCTATTATCTCTCCGCCCGAATTTTTCAGTACTATTTTATCGCCGGAGTTATTCAGCGCAGGAATACTGCAGGAGAATATTTTTGTATCAGGGTCTAAATTTGGAATAATACCGGATGAAATTACAGCATATTCTCCCGGATTAATCTTGGCTTTAGGATAATCTAAATCGGCAGTTGATGAAGCATCAGAAATTCTGACGCCATTTAAGTCGAATGAGTGTGATGATGGATTAAAAATTTCAATCCATTCCGGCATATCCGGATTCGGATCATACATTATTTCGTTTATAATGATTCCGCCTTCCGGAACAGCCGGTCTAAGAAGCAGAGAATCATAATTGTTGGCAAGATTCTGATCATTATTACAGATAAAAGATAAATAATAGGTTGCTTCTTCAGTAATGCCAAAGGAAACAAAGATATTCTCAAGAGTAAGAGAATCACCCGGCAGAATAGTTATTGAACAAATACTGTCAGTTTCTGTATCGGATGTTCGGAGTATTAACCTACCGGCGGCGGATTTGGTACCTGAATTTTTAAGTTTAACATAAAAAGAAAAGGGTTCGCCATAAAGTGGCGTTAAAGGAAGAGAGTGGAATTCTGAAATCGCTCCATCGAATTGTTTCTGCGAAATTGAATTTATGAATCCCGGTGTGCCCAGATAAGTAAGAGAATTATTCCATTGAGCTGTTGAGTCAGAGGTCTCGGGAAGAATCTTCTCATCGGAATAGCCCTGAGGATTATCCGGACTGTAAGTGTAAAAGGAAATCTCTGCACCTGATTTATTTCGTAAACTTACTCTTCGTTCAGAAGAATTTGACATTCCTGAAGAACCAAACGCATTATCACTTACTTTAAATATTGAAGAGTTCATTGGAAGAATCTCAGAGTACGGAGATTCAAAGGGATTAAGGTCTCCCTCAAATATAACGGCATATTCACCCGGATAAAGGAAAGCATCATTCTCGAGCTGAGGAATGATTTTATCCGGCGATGAGTTATAATATACTATTTCATATTGTGTAAGATCAAAAACACAGGAAGATGAAAAATTATGAATTTCGATAAACTCGCCGTTTTCAAACGGTGCGTAGAACATTACTTCAGTTATTGTAAGCGAATCTGCCATTTGAGCGAAAGTGCATACATTTAAAATGAAGAGAATGATGATTGCCCTCATATTACCCTCTTTTTTCTATGACCGGATTCAAATATAATTTTAAAATAAATAATCTGCAAAAAAAAGCCTCTATTATTAAGTAATAGCAAAGAAATACTGTTTTTTAATAATGCTTTTCTTAAATTTGGTCATAAAAAATGGAATCAAAATGAAGCATTTTATTATTGAAATCAATTATGTTGTTCCTTTCGAAAGAATAAGTCAAACGGTTGACAAGCATAGATTATTTCTCTCAACCGGTTATGAAAAAGGCTTGCTTCTTTACAGCGGTCCGATGAATCCGAAAACAGGAGGGATAGTTGCAGCAAGAGCCGAATCGCGAGAAGAAATTGAAGCATTTTTCGGGCAGGATCCATATAAACTTGAAGCTTTGGCCGAATATAGAATTATTGAATTTGACCCGGTGAAAAGCCAGGAATTTCTAAAAAGTTGGTTATAAAATAAATCATATGAACGAACCTAATATTAATGTTGCAATTGTTTCGGATACTAAAATCAGAATAATTCTTGACGGATTATTCTTCGGAGATGATTTTGGAAAAATATTCAGCGGAAAAGTTGAAGCTGAGTATTATTTCGGAAAAATTCAGCTCATTCACGACAGTAAAAAATACTATACAAATTGCATAACTTTTCATCCTGAGGATTTTTCTAATGAATCTTTTCTGGTTAAAGGGGTTACAATCGGGAAAAGTTTTCATTGGGAGAAAAAGGAAGATGAACGGTTCAGAGGTTCATTAAAACTTATTGTAGAAAATGAGAAGATTACAGTTGTAAACACCATACCTGTTGAAAGCTATTTGCTAAGTGTAATAGCCTCCGAAATGAGCGCTACCAGTTCAGAACACTTTCTTAAAGCTCATGCAATAATTTCAAGAAGCTGGCTTTTTGCCCAGATACAGAAAAGAGAAAACTCACTAAATGAAAATCCGTTTGAATTTACTCTTAGTAAAGATGAAATTGTAAAATGGTATGATCGGGAAGATCATAAATTATATGATTTCTGTGCAGATGATCATTGTCAAAGATACCAGGGTATAACGAAAGCTTATACAAACAGAGTAGCAAGGGCAATCCTGGAAACCAGAGGATTAGTGCTTACTCATAATAACAGAATCTGTGACACAAGATTTTCAAAATCGTGCGGCGGGAAAACGGAATCCTTCGAGAATGTTTGGCAGCCGATTGGTTACCCATATCTTACTTCCATAGTTGACTACAAATACGAACCTGATAATTATCAATTGGATTTAACCAATGAAAAAAATGCCATAAACTGGATAAAGAATTCACCGAATACTTTTTGCAACTGTTCTGATCCGAAAATACTGTCTCAGGTACTGCTGGAATATGATCAAAGTACCACAGACTTTTTTCGCTGGGAAGTAAAATATACACAAAAAAAGATAGCCGAACTGATTTCAGGAAAGCTCGGAACAGATATGGGAAATATAATTGATCTGATTCCGGTTGAAAGAGGTAATTCCGGAAGAATAATTAAACTTAAAATTGTGGGAAGTAAAAATACGATAACTATCGGTAAGGAACTTGAAATAAGACGTACTCTTTCAGTATCACATTTATACAGTTCCGCATTCTATGTTGAAAAAAATAATATCATTGATAACATTCCAGAGGAATTCATAATAAAAGGAGCCGGCTGGGGACATGGAGTAGGTTTCTGCCAAATAGGCGGAGCGGTTATGGCAGTTATGGGATATAAATTCGACGAAATTCTGCTTCACTATTTTAGGGGAACACAAATTACCAGACTATATGAATAGGGTTATTTGATGGTCTTTCTAAATCCCTTTTATCTGTTTGCACTTGCTGCTGCTGCAATTCCGGTTCTGCTGCATTTCCTGAACCTCAGAAAGCTTAAAAGAATTGAATTCAGTTCGCTCACTTTTCTAAAAGAACTTAAGAAGTCGAAAATTAGAAATATTAAGATTAAACAAATAATTCTTCTAATTATAAGAATTCTTATAGTAATATTAATAGTAATGGCATTTTCCCGTCCCGCATTAAAAAACTCTATGGCTTCAGAGGCGGCAGCTTCGGTTACTTCTGTCATATTATTAGATGATACCTACAGTATGGCGCTGAATAGTCCGGCCGGTTCAGCATTCAGTCAGGCTCAGGCTGTTGCAAAAAAGATCGCGGAAACATATAAAAGGGGTGATAATCTCTATATAGTAAAATTATCCGGCGGAGTATTCCATTATTCGGTCAATAAGGAAGCAGCGGAAAAAATTCAGAAAGATCTGACTGATTCTAAAGTATCGTTCAACAGCAAAGGAATTAAGAGAGCTTTTAAAACATCACTTGATATTTTGAGAAATTCGACTGATTTCAATAAAGAATTGGTTGTACTGTCAGATTTTTCAAAAAATCTTATGACTGCCTCCGAAATTAGGGAGCTTTTAGAGAAAAACAAGAAAATCTCGGGATTAAAAACATTTCTATTTATTCCGGAAAAATCCGAGATGAAAAATCTGGCTCTCAACGAAATATCTTCCGAGAATCAGATTTATATAAAAGAAAGACCGGTTGTATTTAAGGCTTCAGTTGATCAAAGAGGTGGTTCCAACGGCGGTTCGGCACTTCTTTCTTTTTATATTAACGGTATAAGAGGAGCACAAAAGTCATTATCTGTTTCCGATGGAAATAAAACAGAGGAATTTACGGTAAACTTAAAAGAAGCAGGATTGCTGGAAGTGAAGGCGGAATTGGAAGATGATGCATTGATTGCAGACAATACGGCTTATTCGGCAGTGTTTGTTCCTTCTGAGATAAAAATACTTCTGGTTTCGAAATATAGCCGGGATTCTGAATACCTAAAACTCTTGCTGGATAATGCATTTGAACCGGGATTTATAAATATTGACGAAATTGATGCAGGCAGATTGCCGGCAAGAGACCTTTCTCTTTACAATGCAGTTATTATATGTTCTCCTGAAGCCGGCTCCGTTTCGGAAAATCTGATTTCTTATTTGAATTCAAACGGTAGTTTAATGGTTTTACCCGGAGAAAAGACTTCAGCCAAAGATATTTCGGAATTTTTCGGAAGAGCCGGAGTAAAGCTTTATGCAGAAATATATAATGCAGATTCAGGAAACATAAGCAGTCTTGTCTTTGAAAAAACAGAAACAAATCATCCGCTGTTTAATGATATTTTTAACAACAAAGAAAAAGGCAGGATTGATTCACCCGAGTTCTTTGTTAATTTTAATATTAAAACAGACTATCCGCATGTAAAAATCATAACTCTTAACAATAATTTTCCTTTCCTTTCTGAGTTCAACAAGGAAAGCGGAAAGATTTTATTTTTTTCTTCTCCTTTTAACCTTAAAGCATCAGATTTTCCGGCAAAAAGCATTTTCGCACCGCTTATCGTAAATTCGATATTTTATCTTTCCTCCGGAATTAAATCTTCAAATTTCTTCTTCTGCGGAGATACTCTAAACATAAAATCTTCAGGTGGTGTAAATTCGCTTAAAATTCTTCATCCTGACGGAAAAGAAGAATTTGTCGAGACAGACAAAACCGGATTTGCTGAGTTTTCCGGAACCGAACTCCCGGGAATTTACAAAGTTTTCGAAAAATCCGGGATGACGGATTATTTTGTTATTAACACAGATCCAACGGAATCAAACCAGATTTATTATTCGAAAGAAGAAATTGAAAATATTTCTGACAATTTTGGTGAAAAACCGGTATTTTTAAATCTGAATGAAGATTATGAAAGTAAAATAAATCAGGCAAGGTTTGGAGAAGAATTATGGAAATATTTCATTCTTGCCTCATTGATTTTTATGCTTGCGGAAATGACAGTTGCAAGAACAACAAAGAAGGAACTGGAAAATCTTGGGAATGATTGAAATAAAGAACAAGAAAAGAGAAAACGCTGTTCTCGCGGGAATAAAACTTCCTGGGACTGATGCAGATACAAGCCGTGAACATATGCAAGAGCTTGAAATGCTGGCGGATACAGCCGGTGCAGATACCTTGCTGAAGGTAATACAGGAAAGAGTTGCGCCGGATCCGGCAACATATTTAGGGAAAGGTAAAGTTGGAGAGATTGGTGATTTCATTGAGAATAATGATGTGACTACAATAATATTTGATGAGGATCTTTCAGCAACTCAAATCAGAAATCTTGAGAAAATGCTGGATAGAAAAATTGTTGACAGAAGCGGATTGATTCTTGATATTTTTGCCTCCCACGCGAAAACACGACAGGCAAAAACACAGGTTGAGCTTGCACAGCTTCAATATATGCTGCCGAGGCTAACCAGAGCTTGGACACATCTTTCGAAACAGTATGGCGGAATCGGAACAAAAGGGCCCGGAGAAACACAGATTGAAACAGACAGGCGAATCATCAAAACGAGAATCACAAAGCTTAAGGAAAAACTAAAGGAGATTGAATCACAGCAGATTACTAAAAGCAGACAGCGAAAGAGCTATCTTACAGTTTCGATAGTAGGTTATACAAATGCCGGCAAATCTACGCTGATGAATTTGCTCACAGATTCAGACGTAATTGCCGAAGACAAGCTGTTTGCAACCTTGGATTCAACCACACGTGCCCTTGAGATAGAAAAGGGTAAGAAAATTATTCTCAGCGATACTGTCGGCTTTATCAGAAAACTTCCGCATAATCTTATCGAATCATTCAAATCTACACTTATGGTAGCACGCGAAGCTGATTTGATAATTCATCTGATTGATATTTCCAATCCGTTTTTCGAAGATCATATTGCAGTTGTGGAAGAAACATTGAAAGAGCTCGGCTGCGAAACAACACCCCAAATTAAGGTTTTTAACAAAATCGATAATCTGGAAGATAAGGACAAGATAAGATTTGTATATTCTCATTATGAGGATGCATTAATTCTGTCAGCAAAAAGAGGAATTAACATTTCAGCGCTTCACAGATATTTGTTGGAGTTTTACGAGAGGAACTACATCACTTCAAGAATCGAAACAAATATTGAAAACTCGAAAAAAATCTCTATGATTTATGAGTTGGCAGATGTAATTAAAGCTGAATACGAAGACGATAAAGCTGTAATCTATTTCAGAGCGACGATCCCAGTATCAGAAAAAATAGCTTCATTATTTAAGGAATAATTGAAGAATTATTCCTTAACCGCATTTCTTATAGTTTCAAGTGCATCATCAATATTATTTTTATGAGTATATAAGCCTGAGGCAACAAGTCTTATAGTAAATACACTATTAATTTTTGTATGAGTAAGGAATATCTTTCCGTATGAATTAATCCGGTCCATTAATTTCTGATTATAATCGTTGATTTCTTCCACGGAGGTCATACTTCCTCTGTAGCGGAAACAAACTGTTCCAAGATGAACAGGTGCAGCAGTTTCAAATCCGGGTTCAGATGATATCTTTTCAGCAAAATATTTTGCATTGCTGATATGTTCCCGGAAAATTTCTCTAAGACCTTTAATTCCGATACTTCGGATAACAAACCAGAATTTCAGAGAACGGAAACGTCTGCCTAATTGGATACCGTAATTCATATAGTTAATTGTTTCATCCTGCTCTTTTGTCTTCAGATACTCGGGAATCAGAGAAAAGGTATTTTTCAGGTCATCGGGATGTTTTGTATAGAATGCGCTGTAATCTGAAGGAATGAACATCCATTTATGCGGATTAATCACAATTGAATCTGCTAGTTCAATGCCGTCAAGAATATGTCTCATCTCCGGAAGTATAGCTGAATTTGCACCGTATGCTCCGTCAACATGAAGCCACAAACCATATTTGTTTGTTATGACTCCCGTTTCCTTGATTGGATCTATACTTGCAACTGAAGTAGTACCGAGTGTAACAACTGCGCAAAAAGGTTTGAAACCTTTCTCAATATCTTCTTTAATCATTCGTTCCAGTTCTGAAGGAATCATACTGTAGTTTTTATCAACCGGGACACGGTGGATATTTTCAAACCCGATACCAAGAAGAGCGCAGGCTCTGTCAACAGAAGAATGAGTGTATTCCGTGCAGTAAAGAATAAGCTTTTTTTCTATGCAGGAAAATCCTTTAATGCGAGAAGCAAATCCGGTAGCTTTCTCTCTTGCGACGGCAACTGCATGCATTGTACTCACAGAAGCAGTATCATAAATAATTCCCCAGAAATTTTCAGGGAGGCCGAGCATTTTTCTGAACCAAATCATCATTACTTTTTCAAGTTCTTCGGCTGAAGGCGAAGTTTTCCAGAGCATTCCGTTTATATTGAATGATGACGAAATGAAGTCGGCAATTATTCCTGCCGGCGCACCGGTAGAATTGAAATAAGCCATAAAGCCGGGATGATTCCAATGTGTGAGTCCGGGAATAATAATACTCTCGAGATCTTTCAATACGTTATCAAAATTTTCAGCATGTTCAGGAGGAGATGAAGAAAGCTGTTTTTCAATTGAACCCGGCTCTATATCAGGGACAACCCGCATTGCCGGAAGTTCTTCAAAATAACGGTTGATAATTTCTATTGCCTTGAGTGAATTTTCTTTTAGAAACTCTTTTGAAAGAGGATTAGCCATCTCATTCCTTAATATTTCTTAACCAATTTATGAATACATCAGCGAGTTCAAGTCTTCGGCTTCCAAATGAATGTCCGCTCTGAATTATTGCATTTTCGGGATTTCCGCCCTTAAGCCTTAAAGCATTCAATAGAGGAGTATGGTGAATCTCAACAGGGGCTGTTGAATCGTACGAAGCTCCTGCAAGCAGTATGTTTTTCTTGCTTAATGAATCAGCATAATTTATAATATCAAATAATTCCTTGTTCTCCATCATTTCGCAGAATAATGAGTCGGATTCTGCGGAGCCGTAAACATCTACACCGAATTGGAGACCGCTCATAGTTATATCTTTAACATCCGGATTCTTTTCGATATATTTTGCAAAGAATCCGAAATTGAATCCGGCAAGAGATGCCGCGGATTTAACAGAATCTCTTCCCGATGCGGCAAGAAGTGCAAGAAATCCGCCCATACTATGCCCGGCAAGAATCAATTGTCTTTTATCTATTCTGTATCTTAGAACAGCTTCTTCATTATTCGGATTCTCAATATAAGCCAGAACATTTTCTGTATCCTTCAAGGCATTGGAAAAAGAGAAATTTCCCGAACTGCCCCATGATCCCCGGTAATGGAAAATAAGTGCATTAAATCCAAATCTTTTAATTGAATGAGCTAGGTCTTCATTTCCCTCATTTCCCGGAAAACCATGTAACAATATCACAGTTGGATGAGGTCCTTTTCCCTGCGACATATAAAGTGTTCCAAGAATTTTGTCTTCTTCCGAGACTAAATTAAACGGAACAAGATGCGGAGGGTATTCACTGTCAAACTCAACAACATCATTTCGTACCGGGTCAAATGCCATGATATCTCTATTATTTTAGAAATTGAATTACAATTTTAGGTGATTTTATGATTAAATTCAAATTAGCAGTAAAAATGTTTCAGCATCATTTTCTGCATAATCTGATTTACCGTAAAATTCCGAGCAATCATTTTAGGTGATTTGCCATTATTTTTTTCTAATGACAAAATTGGATTAAATTTAATGTGGTATGAGAATAAACTTAAACTTATATTTAGAACATTTTTAATAACATTTACATAAGAAGGGATTATGAAAATCTGGCTTAGTTATGTTTCTTATCCGGTAACAACTGCCGTATATTTTGAAAGAGCCTTGAGAAAGGAGCATGAAGTAATTACAGTGGGTCCTTCAATTTCTGATCATATAATTAAAGAATGGAATCTTGAAAATATGAAGCTTGAGGTTGTTCATCATAACATAAGTACTGATGCAAGTCCTGATTTTCTCGATCTTTTCAATCGGCAGACTGAAAATAAAAAGCCTGAGTTTCTACTCTGGGTTGAATCTGTCGGAGGATTTCAGCCACGTAATATTGAAAAGCTTCCTATCCCTAAAGCCTGTTACCTTATAGACAGCCACATAAACCTTAAGATGCATCTGGAAATATCAAAAGTATATGATCATGTATTCATTGCCCAAAGAGAATACTTAGATGATTTCAGAAAGGCCGGTATAAAAAATGTGCATTGGCTTCCGCTCGGAGCCGATCCGGAGATTCATTCAAAATTTTCACAGGTAAAAAAACACGATATCGGGTTTGTCGGGTCCGTTCATCCGGGAACAAGGCGGGAAGTACTTCTTAATGGTTTGGCAAGGGGATTCAATCTTTATAAGGAAAGAAGTTTCTGGACTGATATGTCACGAGTATTCTCAGAATCAAAGATGGTTTTTAACAATGCAATCCTAAATGATTTGAACATGAGATTCTTTGAAGTTATGTCCACCGGCTCATTCCTTTTTTGCGATATGGCTGAGAAGAGCGGCCAGGATGAAATGTTTATAGCAGGTGAAGACTATGGTTTATACGATGGAAAGAATATTTTCAGGCAGGCAGAGTTTTATCTCGAAAATGATGATTTAAGAGAAGCTATCGCATTAAGAGGAATGCAGATTGTTCATAACGCGCATACATATAAACATAGAACAGATGAAATTATAAAATTAATAAGTGGCGAGATTAAGGAAACACCTGATGCTGCGGAATGGAGAAAACGGTCACTAACTAATATTACAGTTACTACTGAAAAAATAAATAAGCTGAAGCGAAGTTTTGTTGTGCCGGTATTGGATTATTCTCCCGCAAGCCATTTGAATATTAAAACCTTACTGAAAGATCTCGAAAGTATTGAAGGCACTCTTATAGTGATATTTAATTCAACTGATGTTGCAGAGGATTTAAAGAACCACCCAAGAATAGATTATTATGCCGTAATGAAAAAAAATGTAGGCGTAGCTCGTGCATGGAATATTGGTCTGGATATTTCATCAACGCCGGTTACATTCATTTTGAACGCAGATCTTAGCGTGCAGAAAGATACAGTGGAGAAACTTGAAGAGGCGCTTCTCACTCTTGAAGATTGTGCCATTACAGGGCCTCAGGGTTCTTATTTTAAGTTTGAAACGGCTTCTGATCTTGCTTACTACGACAAAGGTTCTTTCAACGGACCAACAGAGGTTGATGCAGTTTCCGGATTTCTTTTTGCAGTAAAAACAAAATATTTTCATGAAAAACTTCTTAAATTTGAAAATGCTTATACTCCTTGCTATTTCGAAGAATGGGATCTTGGACTGCAGATCAGAAGCGCTGGATTGAAAAGCTATGTTGTACCGGCAGTTAATTATCAGCACGAATGGAGCGGTTCGATCAGAGCTTTAAGAGAAGTGAAGTATTTAGATAAGGTATCTTCGCTTGGTGATATTCTTGAAAGAAACAGGCAGACATTCCTTAAAAAGTGGAAAAGAATCAGTTCGTTGATGGATCCTGAGTCAAGAATTGAACTAATTACATCTAAAGTGGTGAAGCGGCTGATTGATGACGGTGAGATTAAGATTCAGGAAGGTGACTATATAACTGCCGGAGAACTTTTTCTTACCGGTCTGAAATTTTTCCCTGAAAACCCTCAGCTTCTTACTAATCTGGGAGTTGTGGAATATTTCAAAAAGAACAATAAGGCTGCTGAAGAGTATTTTGTAAAGGCGCTTGACATTCTTCCTGACTATGAAACGGCAAAAGAAAATCTGGCTACAATTCGGCAAATCAGGAATTAGGATTTTCATTTGTTTTTGCTGAAATTGTAAAGAAAAATGGTATCGCAAATAAAGTGATTTGAGATTCTTTCACATCTCTGCCTCAGCAGAATGATATTTCTTTGATAAATGTTTCATCCTGAAATATGTTGCTATGAAGTAAACAACGGCAATTATTGAAAGATAAAATACCGGTTCTGCTGATTCCTTTAATGATGCCCCCATACTTACGCTAAGAGTATTGTATTTCAGATAGTGGGTTCCCGGAATTAAAAAAGACAAGTATCTAATCAAAACCGGCATTGACTCAGCAGGCCAACTGAACCCTGAGAAGAGAAAAAAAGGTAATGATGTAAAGGCAACGATGTGCAGAACAATCAGTCTGCTCTTGAAGAAGCTCCCGATAAAAAGAGAAAAAGTACTCACAGCAATAAGATTAATAATCGAAACCAAAAATACTACTACTGCCGGGGCTTTGAAATTGAGTTTAAAAATCGGGAAGAGTACAGTATAAAACAATACTGTATATCCAAAGAACAAAAGAATGTAAAACGAAATTTTTCCAGTAATAAGTTTAAGTGGGCTTCCGCCTGTAATTTTAAGCATTTCACCGAATGTATCGAATTCGTTTTCCTTTGCTGCGGATAATGATAATCCTAACAGCAAAGTCTGCTGAATAATCAGAACCAGCAAACCCGGCATAATGAAATCGCCGTAGCTTTCAGTGAAATTAAACATATTATTGATTTCCAATTTTAATGGTTCAATTAATTCCATAGACTGTTCTGAATTGTTTCCCTTTATCTTAAAATATTTTAATCTTGCTGCTGCTCCCATTGTAAGAGTAACTTCATTAACTGCTTTATTTATGTCATTCGAAACAAGAAACTTGGTTGTGTTAAGATATACCTTTATTACTGCGGCTTTATTTCCTTTAAGGTTTGCTGTGAAATCCGAAGGTATTATTATTCCGGCTTGAATTTCATCTGAATAAACAGCATTGATAATCTCTTCGATGCTGTTATAATTATGTGTGATGCTTATGGATTGAGATGCATCAAGATTTCGGACTAATCCGGCAGAAAGCATAGAGCCGTCAAGATTTATTATTCCAACAGGTACATCTGTTTCGATTTTATTTAAATAGACTGTAGAATAAAATAATCCGAAGAAAACAGGAGCAGCAAAAATTAAAGCAGCAATTGTTTTATCGGAAGTTACAATTTTCACTTCTCTCTTAACCAGGAGTAATATCTGTCTGAAGAATAATCTCATTTTTTGCCTGAAAAATTTGTTGCAATAATAATGGGTACCATAGGGATAATTACAAAAAGAAGAAGTATTCCTGCTTCAGGTAAAATATATTTTATTGGAGCACCCATTCGGTTTATTTTCAAAAATCCGTTAAGAAAATGCGTAAAGGGAATAAGCAAGGCAAAAACATTATGAAGAAGCGGCATTCCCCATAAAGGAAATGTGAATCCGGAAAACATAAATGCCGGAGTATTGAACAGCAAGCCTATTTCAGCAGCAAATAGTTCGTCTTTTACGAAATATGATATTGCCAATCCAATCGAAATACTTCCTGCAGAAAATAGCATTGAGAATGCAAAGACTGTGATTATGCATCCTGAAAATGGAACACGCAATAAGACAAACATTAAAGTGAAGATAAATGCCAGGTGGATTGCTGCAATTATTAGAAATGCAACGAATTTAGTGACCGGTCCGGAAAGCCCGGATTTCATATTTTTATCTCCGTTTATTGATGATGCTGATGACAGCATAAGAATCATCTGGAGAACACAAAGCATGAGAGGAGCAACAAGGAAATCCAAATAGCTGTAAGCCGGATTAAACAATGACTGGGTATCCGGTTTTACGGGATTGGCCAAAACAGAAGCTTGTTTTGCCGAAACTCCTTTAGCCATGATTCTCTTAATATTTATGGCACCTGAAATCATTCTTACAACTGCTGAAGCATCCTTAAGAATCATATTTCCGATAACTATGTTTGTACTGTTTTTATAAAGTACCACAGTGGCATTTCTACCGGATTTAATCTTTCTTTCGGTATCTTTCGGGATTACAAGAGCGGCTTGTACTTTGCCGGATTTGATTAATACTTCCGCTTCACTGATATCTGTTACCGCATTTTCTACTTTAATTGCACCGGCTGCATCAAGGCTGCGAATAATTGTTCGGCTTAATTGCGTATTGTCGTAATCAAGAACAGCTATTGGAATATCCCTTACAACACCATTGATATAGATTGTTGCAAAAAGCGGATAAAGTATAAAAGGGACAAATACAAGCAAAGCTAGATGACTTTTTCTGCTGAAAAGAAACTTGAATTCTCTCAAAATACTGCTCATCAGTTATTCCGGAATTTAAAGTTTACCGTCATTCCGGGTCTGAATCCTTTTGGAATTTTAACCGGTTTTAATCTTATTTCAAAACTTTTCAGATCGAATTCCCCCTTTTGGTTTGTGGGTTTCCAGGTGGCAAAATCTGCCATGGGTGCAATGTAGCTTACTTCAAAATCAACTGTTTCTTTCAATGCCGGAATGTATCCTTCACACCTGCTGTTCATTTTCACGCTGCTCATTTTGTCTTCACGGAGCTGAATAAGAGCATAAATATCTTCAGGAACCATAATGGAGAATACCGGATAACCTGCGGCTATAACTTCGCCCGGATCTGCGAGTTTTTTTGAAATCTCTCCGCCTGCAGGTGCAGTTATTGTTAACTCTTTTTGATATGAGGATACTTCATTAAAAGCATTCTCTGCTTGATGATATAGAGCTGCTGCTGCTGATTTCTCTTCAATACGTGCTCCAAGATTAATCATTTTAACCTTTGCCTGAGCTTCCTCAAGCTGCGCCTTTGCCGCCCTGTATTTAAACTCAGCCTGATCTTTTTCCTGAGCAGATATAACACTGTCGCGGTAAAGATTAGATATTCTTTGCCAGGTTTTGTCAGCTAATTCAAATTGATACTTTGCTTGATTATAAAGTTTTGAAGCCACTTCCTTTTCTTCATCTCGTGCGCCTTTTTCTGCCATTTCGGATTTTGCTTTGGCGGCATTCATTGCTCCGCGTGCTTGTTCAAGCTTAGCATAAATTTCCGGACTTTCCATTATGGCAATGGTATCTCCTTTTTTTACAGTGGAACCTTCGCTGAAAAAGATGAAGGAGATTCTACCAGGGATTTTTGATGCAATATCAATTTCAGTGGTTTCGGCTATACCTGTGATATTAAATTCCTTTACATCTGAATCCGCTAGAAAGAAAAGAACTCCGCCGAGTATTAATAAAATCGGAAGTGCTGCCGCCATGTACTTTAAATATTTATTCATTGATTGCTCCTGTTATTCCATATGGATAAAACCTTTTCCGGTGTTCCCGCTGCCTGATACAATTCACTTAGTGATTTATAATATCCGAGAAGAGATGAAAGCTTCTCTGTGCGAATTTTTTCCAACATTACCTGGGCATCAATAACTTCCAGTGAAGTTCCGAGTCCGGAATTAAATCTGGATTCATTCATCCGTAAGTTTTCTATTGCTGTTTTTTCTGCAGCACCGGATCTTTTGTATTTACCGGCCATGTTTAAAGCTTCTTTGGCTGATTTAGAAATCCAAAGACTTATTTTTCTTTGTGTATCACTTTCGGCGGCTTCGGTTCTCGATTCAATATATTTAGCCTTCTGAACTGAAAAGTAATCTTTAAGACCGTTGAAAAGATTGAACTGAAGTGAAAGTCCGACAACCCATCTCGGTTCCATAACAGAAAGATGCTCCGGATATAATTCATATTTCCCGAAGGCTGCAAAAGTAGGGAAGAAATTTGAAATTTGAATATTGTAATTCTGAGCCGCAGCTTTCTTCTTTTCACGGAAAAGCATTAAAATAGGCTGGTTCTCCCTTGCATCGGTAAGCAGGCTGTCAGTATTAATTTCAATATCTCTGAAAAAAAGTGAATCTGAAAGTATAATTGATGCATCTTCTTCTATACCGAGAACATGTTTTAATGAAAGATAAGCCAGCTCCCTTGTGTTTATGTCATCTTCCAAATTACGTTCTGCTTCTGAAAGTGCAACCTCGGCCCGATAATAATGGTAATTTGGAATTAAACCTTCCTTTACTAATTTATCCGCGTTAATTTTATGCCTTGTAACTGCCTCAACAACGGATTGCCGTGTTTTAACAAGTGCTTCCATAAACACACAGTTGAGATAGCCGCTTATTGTTTCCTTGATAATTTCATTTTCAATAGCTTTAAGTTCAAACCTCGCACTTTGTCTTTCAGCATCAGCATATCTCTCGGCCGCAATTAGTTTTCCTCCGGTAAAAAGTGGCTGAATTGCTGAAATAGCAGCGGACTTATTATTACGGTCCTTTATTCCCACGATAAAAGACGGAATAGCTGTTTCCATTTGTGTAGAGATGTATGCAGATGCAGCGGCTTTCTGAGCATCTGTCATCGGAGCACCTGTCTGAATAAGAGTGCTTAAGTTCTGTAAATCAAGCTGATTCTTTGTGTTTGTCTGAATAATGACATCGCGAATGGGATTAAGATCGAATTCTATGGGTTTGTCTAAATGATTAAAGCTCCCGGTTAAATTAATCTTTGGAAGAAAATTTCCTATGGCCGAAAAATCATCTGCTTCTTTTTCAGCCAGCAGAGCTTTCCCGCCTTTAATTCTGTCGTTGTTAAGCAATGCGGTCTTAACAGCTTCTGCAATACTTAAATCTTGAGCAGTTAGTTGGGGTATGGTAAAAAGGAAGATGAGAGGAACCGCATATTTTTTCAATTTCATTAAATGCTCCAAATGATAAATGAACCACGGTTCAATTATAAATATAATTTTTGATTCGGGCAAGAAAAAATTATTATGATTCTATTATTCCGAATGAAAATACGAAAAACAAATTGTAAAGTTGCCGGAACCAAAAATGAGTATCACTAAAATGAAGTGAGGGGATAACAAAATGCAGGAGGTTACATTCTATAATATTTCCTTTAAGCGGGTGAACCGAATCTGAGCTTTATTATTGTTTACAGCAATGCTTAGTGCTTTTATACTTCCCAAAAGCATAACCATGGATTTACCTCTTGTTACGGCTGTATATAGCAGATTCCTTTGAAGCATTATGTAGTGTTCGTTTACTACAGGCATAATTATTACCGGATACTCGCTTCCCTGAGCTTTGTGGACTGTTGCAGCGTACGCAAGAGTCAGTTCGTCTGCTTCCTGTGCAGAATAGGAAACGGTTTTTCCGTCGAAATTTACAACTAATTGTAGTTTAATTTTATCATAAAGCAGAACTCTGCCCAAATCACCGTTAAAGACCTCTTTATTATAGTTGTTTTTTATCTGCATTACTTTATCTCCCACACGGAATCCTCCCGGGAAAGAATGGATTTCCTCTCCGTGTTTATTCAATTCCCGCTGCAGTTCCAAATTAAGGTTCTTTACACCAAGAATTCCCTTATGCATAGGGGAAAGAATCTGAATATCCGTTTCCCAGGTAAATCCGGTCTTTGCGGGAATATTCTTTTTACAGAGTTCAATAATCATTTCAAGAATCCTTTGAGATTCTTCCACTTTTACAAAATAAAAATCATTATTTTCATTTCCGTTGTCGATTTCAGGGAGATTTCCGGAATTAATTCTGTGAGCATTTATAATAATTTTGCCGGCTTCGGCCTGGCGGAAGATTTTCGTAAGCTTAGTAACAGTGTATTTGCCTGATTCAATAAGATCTTTCAATACCAAACCAGGACCCACGGAAGGCAGCTGGTCCGAATCGCCTACAAGAAGAAGCGAACAGGCAGCGGGTAATGCATCAAGAAGTGAGGCGAAGAGTTCAATATCTATCATAGATACTTCATCAAGAATCACGAAATCGGTCTCAAGCGGATTTTCACTGTTTCTTTGAAACTGAGCATCTATGGGCGAAAACTCAAGCAGTCTGTGTATAGTAGAGGCATCAAAACCGGTAGCTTCAGACATTCGCTTAGCTGCACGGCCTGTTGGTGCTGCAAGAGTTATACGAACTTTGCGTTGTTTCAGTACTGCAATTATTGCAGATATAATAGTTGTTTTGCCGGTACCGGGGCCGCCGGTTATAATTGAAACTTTATTGCTTAAGGCAGCAAATACCGCTTGTTTTTGAAGAAGATCGGGCTGATACGGAAATTTAGAAAGAACTTCGTGTTCAATAATTTTCTCGTTATCAAATAGTCCGGAATGGTACTCAGATAGTTCTTTTAAGTGAAAAGCGGTACTTTCCTCAGCACGGAAAAGGGATGATGTATAAACATAAAACTCGTCGGTACCTTTATTCCCTGCAAGAACAAATTTATTTTCTGTAATCAGTTTTTCAATACCCTCTTGTGCAAGTTCATCGGATATTTCAAGATCCCTGCAAGCTTTAGATAAGAACTTATAAAACGGATAGCATATATGACCCTCGGTAGAAAGTTGATCAAGGATATAGTAAAGTGCAGCGGTTATTCGCTTAATATTGTCTTTTTCAAAACCGAGTTTAAATGCAATTTCATCAGCAGTCTTAAACCCGATGCCGGATACATCATCAATTAACCGGTAAGGATTAGCACTTACAATATCAATTGCAGCAGAGCCGTATCTGTCATGAATTTTGGAGATCATGATTAATGACAATTCGGCTTTTCTGAAAAAGATAACCAGATTACGGATAGTTTTATGATTTTTCCAGGACTCGGCTATTTGGTCAAGCTTTTTATGACCGATTCCGGGAATTTTGCCTAACTCTTCAATGTTGTTGTCAAGAACATCAAATGTAGAATCGCCGAATTTCTTAACAATTTGTTTTGCAAGTGCCGGTCCGATTCCCTTAAGCACACGCGAAGCAAGATAAACTTCAATTTCATCAGCAGTTTCAGGAATTACTTCTTCATAGTCTTCAACCTTAAGCTGGTCGCCATATTTAGGATGTTCAGTCCAGCTCCCCCGGAATCGGTATTCTTGACCTTCATTTAATGAATAGAAGGTTCCTGTAATTCCAATCTCGTAATCATCACCAATGTCAATTTTGGCAACAGTGTAGTTGTTGGAATCATTCTTATAAATTATTCTGGTAACTTTACCTTGTAGTGTTTCGCTCATAGTGTCAAAAATAATAAAGAAATAATAAATTATTAAGCACTTTAAATAAAATTAAATTAAATTAATAAGATAGATTGTCGATTATTATTACATAATGAAAAGGGTTAAGAAAAAAATGTCAGTGATAAACAGAAAGCATGAATTTGATACAGATCA
Organism: uncultured Melioribacteraceae bacterium; assembly: GCA_964584325.1. GTDB lineage: Bacteria > Bacteroidota > Ignavibacteria > Ignavibacteriales > Melioribacteraceae > CAZOZP01. The sequence goes on along the minus strand of CAZOZP010000003.1, from coordinate 58,863 downwards.
GACTGATATAGACAGTTTATACAGGCAGGTTGTAGAAAATGGACCATCAATTGTTTTTATTACAGATAAATCCGGTAAAATTGAATATGTCAACGAAAAATTTACAGAAATAACGGGATATTCAAAAGATGAAGTACTGGGGAAGAATCCTAAACTGCTTAAATCAGGATTTATGTCTTCAGAGTTTTACAAATCAATGTGGGAAACCTTAGTAAGAGGGGAGAGTTGGAAAGGTACATTCTTAAACAGGAAAAAAGACGGTAGTCTTTTTTATGAAGAAACATACATCTCTCCTATGAAAAATGAATACGGGGAAATTGAACGTTTAATAGCTATAAAGAACGATATTACAAAACAGATAGAAGCAGAACAGAAGCTGAAAGAAAAAGATGAAATGCTTGAAGCATTAAATAATCATAAAGACAAGCTTCTTTCAATCATTGCGCACGATCTGAAGAATCCTTTTCAATCGATCATCGGATTGTATAATGTTCTCAGAGAAGATTTCGATAAGCTTCAGAAAGATGAAATCAAGGAAATAACCGGCTATATAGGCGAAGCCGCATTAGGGGTATATGATCTTCTGGAAAATCTTTTAGATTGGGCAAGTTTGAAAGAAGGTAAGAAAATTCTGAAACCGGAAAATATCAATCTTGAATTTATTGCCAACAAAGTAATCAATTTGTATTCACATACAGCTAAAACAAAAGAAATCACTTTATCTGCCGATATAAAAATAAAGACTGTATTTGCGGATGAGAATTCAATTTTTACAATATTAAGAAATATTGTCTGCAATGCTTTGAAGTTCACGCTTCGAGGAGGCTCAGTTTCAATAAGCAGTATTTTAGAAGAAGATAAGGTGATTATTAAAGTAGCAGATACAGGAATAGGAATAACCCCGGAAAAACTAAATCATCTTCTTGAAAATGAGGAAATTGACTCGACACCGGGTACTGACAGAGAACCGGGTAGCGGATTTGGAATTAAAATCGTAAAAGATCTGGTACAAAGAAACAATGCAAAACTTAAAATAATAAGTGTAAAAGAAAAAGGTTCAGAATTTTCAATTATTTTTGATAAGTAATGCTTAGTTTTGCTTTAGTCTGAAAAGAGGTGAAAGAATAAGCAAAACAGATGATACAAGAATTAAAGCCCAACCAATTCCGATAGCATCAGCGAAGAAACCGATGATAGGTGCAATTATTGCCGCTGCAAGTGTATTAGCCTGAGATTCGGCTGAGAGAGATGAAGCCAAAACCTTAGTATTTATTTTTTCTCCGAAATATGCAATTCCAATTGGCTTACGTAAGTTTTCATTAAGATAAACTGCTGTGTAAAAAAACACGGATAAAAACAACAATCCGCTTTCATAAAGAATTCCGCTTAATATTCCGAAAATTAGACCCGCGACAAAAGTAATATTCAGTGATTTCTGAATACTTCCGAATTTTTCCGAAAATTTTCCTGAATTTTTTGACGCAGTGGATGTAAGAAAAAATATTAGTGAATAAATAATACCAATAATGAGTGCTGATCGTTTTTCATCTTGGACTGACGCAAAAAATGGAAGTGAAACAGCTAAGGCTTTCAAAACAGGCTGGAGATAATCGCGTACAGCTTTATAGAATCCGGTATGTAATGAGAGCGAAGCAACAGCTCTGAAGATTTCAACGCTTTTAAAATTATTGAGGAACTCGGTAATTGTGGACTTAAATGCCGGAATAAGAGATATTGTCTTAAGATCAACAGTTTTGCCGTCAAGTTCTTTCGGATAAGTGGTCATAAGGATCAGGTTTATCACAAACGGAATAACGGCATAAATAAATACACTGTCATAAGAGCCGCTGTAGAAGACAAATCCGGCACCGATCAGTGCCGATAACCCGGCTCCTTTTTGCGACCATGATCTTGTGTGCCCATAATAATGAACTTTTAATGATTCTATTCCCTTAATTTTCAAATACTCAAAAATCATAGCTTTGTGAGTGCCTGTTCTGAAAGCTTCGCCAAGTGCAAAGAGTATTATTGCAACAATAAGAAGAAAATACTGATCTGAAAAATAAAAAACAATAAAAGAGATAATATAGAATAAGAAGGAACTTATCATTGTTTGTCTTCTACCGAGTACATCAGCGGCAACACCGGTTGGAATTTCAAAAATATTTATAAAGATCTCGCGCAGGGAATATAGAAATCCTATTTCCAGAAATGATAAGCCACGGCTTAAAAGAAACAATAGAAAAAAAGGTTCAAAAAACGTCATTTCCTTCAAGAAACCGTAAAGACAGAATTTATAATACTGAGCGTCCTTCAGCATTTAGGATTCCGGATCGTAAGACAGAATTGTTGCAAGAATTCGTTCAGCTTCTTTAAGTGAAATTCCTTTACGTTTCCGGTAATCGTCAATTTGATCTTTGTCGATTTTCCCGACATTAAAATATTTTGCATCGGGATGAGCAAAATACAATCCGCAAACCGAAGCGGCCGGGAACATTGCCAGATTTTCAGTAAGACTTATATCAGTGTTTTCCTGTGCTTTTAACAGATTGAATAAAGTAACCTTTTCGGTATGATCGGGCTGAGAGGGATAACCCGGGGCAGGTCTTATCCCAATGTAATTTTCTCCGATAAGCGCTTCATTATTAAATTCTTCATCAGGTGAATATCCCCAAAACTCTCTTCGCAAATAGAAATGCAGATATTCAGCAAAAGCTTCCGCAAGTCTGTCGGCAACTGCTTTAATCATAATTGAAGAATAATCATCATTTGCAGCCTGATACCAATCTGCAGTTTCTTTCACGTTAATGCCGGCTGTTACCGCAAAAGCACCAATATAATCTTGCATACCCGAATCCTTAGGTGCAATAAAATCAGACAAAGCAAAACTCGGCTGAGAAGATGCTTTTTCAAACTGTTGTCTTATTGTCCGGAATTCGGCCATAATTCCGTGACCGGATACGGGAGAATAAACTTCTATATCATCACCGTTAGAATTGGCCGGGTAAACTCCTAAAATACCGTTTGCTTTCAGAGTTTTATTCTTAATAATATCCTGAAGCATGGAAGAAGCATCATCAAAGAGCTTTTTGGCTTCAGTACCGTAAGTATCGTTATTGAGGATTTGAGGATATTTGCCCTTTAATCCCCAGACAGAGAAGAACGGAGTCCAGTCAATGTATGGAACAAGATTCTCAACAGGAAAATTGTTGAAAACCTTAGTGCCAAGATTTTTCGGCTTAATGATTGTATTTTCAGAAAATTCCGGAGTAAATTTATTCAACCTAGCTTTACTGATACTGATTGACTTTTTCTCATTGCGTCGCTTTTCGTATTGTTCTCGAAGTTCTTCATATTCATTTTTAACGCTGAGGATGAAAGAATCGCGGGTTTGAGGATTAAGCAGATTACTGCATACAGGAACACTTCGGGATGCATCGAGTACGTGTATAACAGCTCCGCTGTAACAAGGATCAATTTTGACGGCAGTGTGTACGCGCGAAGTAGTTGCACCTCCTATCAGAAGCGGAAATTTTAATCCGCGTCTTTCAAGTTCTTTGGCAAAATGAACCATTTCTTCAAGAGACGGAGTAATCAATCCGCTTAGTCCGATTATATCAACATTGTTATCTATAGCGGCCTGAATAATTTTATCGGCAGGTACCATAACTCCTAAATCAATTACATCATAATTATTGCAACCGAGAATTACACCAACAATATTTTTACCTATATCGTGAACATCTCCCTTAACTGTTGCAAGAAGTATTTTTCCTGCGGCACTCTGATCGCCGGATTTTTTCTTATCTGCTTCAATGAAAGGCACGAGGTAAGCAACAGATTTTTTCATAACTCTTGCGCTTTTTACTACCTGAGGAAGGAACATTTTTCCTGCTCCGAACAAATCTCCTACCACGCCCATTCCGTCCATAAGCGGACCTTCAATTACGTGAACGGGATTACTGTATTTGAGCCTTGCTTCTTCAGTATCCTGATCAATGAAATCAACAATTCCTTTTACCAGAGAATTTTTTAGCCTTTCTTCAACAGGAAGATTCCGCCATTCATCCTTTTTGATTTCTGAAGCTTCTTTTCCCTTGAATGAATCTGCAAGTTCCGTAAGTCTTTCAGTTGCATCTGTTCGGCGGTTTAACACAACATCTTCAACTCTTTCAAGTAAATCTTTAGGAATATCTTCATAAACAGCAAGCTGACCGGCATTCACAATACCCATATCCATCCCGGCAGAAACGGCATGGTAAAGAAATACAGAATGCATGGCTTCGCGCACGGGATCATTTCCTCTGTAAGAGAAGGATACGTTACTGACGCCTCCGCTTACTTTTGCATACGGAAGATGCGTTTTTATCCAGCGTGCAGCTTCAATATAATCAACAGCATAATTATTATGCTCTTCAATTCCGGTTGCAATTGCAAAAATATTCGGATCAAAAATAATGTCTTCTGGTTTGAAGCCTACTTTTTCAATTAGTATATCGTATGCTCTTTTGCAGATTGAAGTCTTTCTTTCAAAGGAGTCTGCCTGTCCTTTTTCATCAAAAGCCATTACGATAACAGCAGCTCCGTAATCTAAAATTTTTGATGCGTGTTCAATAAATATTTCTTCTCCTTCCTTCAAACTTATAGAATTAACAATGCCTTTACCCTGAAGGCATTTAAGACCAGCTTCAAGAACAGTCCATTTTGAAGAATCAAGCATAATTGGAAGTTTAGCAATTTCCGGTTCGGCACCAAGAAGATTTAGAAATCTTGTAACTGCAGTCTCGCCGTCAATAAGTGCATCGTCCATATTTATATCAATAACCTGAGCACCGCCTTCTACCTGATCTTTGGCTATACTTAGAGCTTCGTCATAATTACCCGTTTTAATAAGTCTGGCAAATTTCTTTGAGCCTGCTACATTTGTTCTCTCCCCTACATTCACAAAGTTGGATTCCGGTCTTATTACAAGTGCCTCCAGTCCGGAAAGTCTTAAATACTTTTCGGTCTGAGGTATTGTGCGCGGAGTAAATGATTTAACTGCTTCAGCAATTGCCCTGATGTGGTCAGGAGTTGTTCCGCAGCATCCTCCCACAATATTAAAGAACCCGTTGCCTGCATATTCTCTTAAGATATCCGCCATTTTTTCAGGAGATAAATCATACTGTCCGAATTCATTCGGCAAACCGGCATTTGGGTAAATGCTGACATAAAAAGGTGCTTTTGAAGCAATGTCTTCAACGAAAGGCCTCATTTGTACCGGACCCAGAGCACAGTTCAAGCCAACGGAAATGAGATTTTTTGTATGCGAAACAGAAATCAGAAATCCTTCCAGAGTCTGTCCGGAGAGAGTTCTTCCGCTTGCATCAACGATAGTTCCGGAAATCATAACCGGCAGTTCTTTTCCGGTTTCCCGGAAGTATCTGTGTATTGCAAAAATGGCAGCTTTGCAGTTAAGTGTATCAAATACAGTTTCAATCAAAAGAATATCTGCACCGCCGTCAACTAATCCCCTGCATTGTTCGTAATATGCTTCCGCAAGAATATCAAAATTAACAGCCCTGAAGCCGGGGTCATTCACATCGGGCGATAATGATGCCGTGCGGTTGGTAGGGCCGAAAGCGCCTGCCACAAATCTGGGCTTATCCGGAGATAATGCAGAGTATTTATCGGCACATTCACGGGCTATTTGAGCAGATCGTAAGTTCAGTTCATAGACAAAACTTTCCATTTTATAATCAGCCTGGGAAATTGAGTTGCTGCTGAATGTATTTGTTTCAATAATATCTGCCCCGGCCTCGAGGTAGGCGCAATGAATATCACCGATTACATCCGGACGGGTAATCGAAAGTACATCGTTATTGCCCTTTATGTCGCAATGATGATCGCTGAACCGGTTTCCCCTGAAATCACTCTCTGTTAGTCCGCGCCTCTGGATCATTGTACCCATAGCGCCGTCAATAATAAGAATTCGTTTACTTAATTCGTTCAGTATATTAAATTTCATTTTTTAATCCTGACTTTCTTAAATTCATAAAAATAAACTCGATAATAGCCAATACACTAAAATACAATATTATTGTTTTGTGTAAAAGACATTAAATGCTTAATTTATCAGATAATAATTAACTACAGGTGAAAAAATGATTGTAATAACAGGCGGTGCAGGATTTATCGGAAGCTCGGTTGTTAAGAAACTTAACGATGAAGGTATTAGTGAGATAGTGATTGTGGATAATCTCGGCAATAGCGAAAAATGGAAAAATATCAATGGTCTTAACTTCATAGACTATTTTAACAAAAAAGAATTTTACGAGATGGTTATAAATGAAACTGTTCCTTTCAGTATCGAGACAGTTATTCATATGGGCGCCTGCTCTTCAACTACTGAGTATGATGCAGATTATCTTATGCAGAACAATCTTAGATTCTCCAAAGAGCTTATTAAATACTGCCTGCCTCAGAGAGCCAGATTTATTTATGCTTCTTCAGCCGCAACTTACGGAGACGGTGAAAAGGGATATTCGGATAATGAAGAAAATATTTCGGAATTAAGACCGTTAAATATGTACGGTTATTCGAAACAGCTTTTTGATATATGGCTTCAGAATATGGATCTTCTTGATAAGGTTGCCGGATTAAAATTCTTTAATGTTTACGGCCCCAACGAATATCATAAAGGGGATATGAGAAGTGTTGTACATAAGGCATACGAGCAGATACTTCAGACAGGTAAAGTTAAGCTGTTTAAGTCATATAGAGAAGATTATAAAGACGGCGGACAAAAACGGGATTTCATTTATATTAAAGACATAATGGATATTATCTATTATTTTATGGAAAATCCGGATATCAACGGACTCTATAATCTAGGGACAGGTGATGCCTCAACATGGCTTGAGTTGGTTACACCGATTTTTGAAGCCGTCGGTAAACCGGTTAACATAGAATTTATCGAGATGCCTGATACTCTTAAGGATAAATATCAGTATTTTACACAGGCAGATATTACAAAACTCAGAAAATCAGGGTATTCAAAAGAAATGCACAATGTTAAAGCAGGCGTGAAAGACTATGTAGAAAATTATCTGCTTAAGAATAAATACTGGGGATTATAGAAATTTTGAAACTTGCGGTTCTCTGCTACATTGTCCGAGCGGGTAAAGTGCTGATGCTTCATAGAATTAAAAAGCCGGACGATTACCATCAAGGGAAATGGAATGGACTTGGCGGGAAGTTCGAAAAAGGAGAATCACCTGTAGATTGTGTTAAAAGAGAAGTTCTTGAAGAGGCCGGTCTTGTTTTGGAAAATCCGGCCATGAAAGGTTTTATTACTTTTCCTCTGTTTGACGGTAAAGATGATTGGCATGTGTTTGTTTTTAAGGCAGAAGAGTTTTCGGGGGAGTTAATTGACTCTCCCGAAGGAAAGCTTGAATGGATTCAAATTGAAAAGCTCTTTGATTTGAATCTGTGGGAAGGCGACAAAATTTTTATGAAATGGCTCTTTCAGGATAAGTTTTTCTGTGCAAAGTTTAATTACACGGAAGGTAGATTTGTTAATTATAATGTAGATTTTTTTTGATATGGAACAGCAAATAAATAATGATGAAGAAATTGTAAGGGTTATAAACTGCCCTTATTGCAATAAGATGAAAAGAATTGTTTGTCCGGATCCGCATAGGGTGCCTGTTAAAGTAACTGCTGTAAAACCGGATGATACTCATTCATCAACTGCTCACAGAAAAGTATCGGCTGCTTGCACTAAGTGTCTTAAGCCTTACATTATTTGCTGGTATTATGAAAAACTGCGGGAATCTATCTGATACGGTTTAACAGCTTACTTAGTTCAGAATTAAAAAATGAAGGATTTTCGATATTTGCAATATGTCCGGCTGAAGGTACTATGCGGAATTCAGCGGTTTTAATTTTTGAAGCATATTTTTTCAGTGTATCGGGAGAAATAATCTTATCTTCTTCTCCTGCTAAGTAAGTACAAGGCAAATCAATTTGCGGCAGGAAATGGTTCATATCGGTACGGCTCATCACGGCAAATAATCCGCCCTTAATTCCCCTCGCATTGTATTTTTTTATCTCATCGTAAAACTTATTGTATTCTTCTTTTCTGTTCTGCATAAAAACATCAGAGAACATCTGAGGTAAAAAATAGTCAAGAAAGTATTCAACTCCCTGCACATTTATGTCGTTGATTTTAGAAGAATTGTCAATAAGTGCAAGTTTGTCGTCAGCGTTTATCATAGTTCCGCACAACATTAAGCCTCTGAATCTTCTTATATCTCTTTCTATAGCTCTTAACGCAATAAATCCGCCTGTGGACATTCCTACCAGCACAGGTCTGTCTATCTGCATTTCGTGAACAATTGAGAATAAGTCGTGAGTATAAGCTTCAAGAGAATACTGACCATCACCTACATAACTTTGTCCGAAACCTCTTACATCATAAGCTATGCAATAATATTTATCGGAAAAAGCCTCTATCTGGCGTTCCCATACCGTATGGTCAAAGGGAAATCCATGAATAAATATTACGGGAATATTAGCCGGGTCCCCGAATGTATTGACTGATTGTGTGTTAACTATGGTTTTCAAAGAATATACATTTTTTTATCAGTACAAAATATAAATAAATTTGATAAAAAAATCAAAAAAATTAGGGTTTAAGATAAAAAACCTTAAATTTATAAGAAATTCCTTGAAATATACTATTTAACTTTGTCAGCAAGGAAACCGGATATAGCTTTGTTAACAGCGTCCGGATTTTCAATAGCTGTTAAGTGTCCGGAATCAGGAATGGTTACAAATTCCGAATTCTTTATTAACGAAGCCAATTCTTTCATTTTGTCTGCAGGAGTGACAGCATCTGCAGAGCCGGCAATAACAAGAGAAGGAATCTGACAATTCTTGAGGAATTCCGTTGTATCAGTTCTGCTCATTATTGCAAAAATTGCTCCTTTAACTCCTTTCGGAATGTGTTTTTTGGAAGCAGTAATTGTTTTTTCAACCAAAGTACGGTTTTTATCGATAGTTTTTGATGCAAAACACTGAGGAATAAATTCATCAATAAATCTGTTAAGTCCTTTAACATTGATGCTGTCAATTTGTTTTGCTCTTTTAATTTTTGCGTTATTGTCATCAGCATCAGCTTTTGTGTTGCAGAGAATAAGTCCTCTAAATCTGAGCGGATCGCGTTCTGCTGTTCTGAGAGCAACATAACCGCCCATAGATAACCCGCAGAGAACCGGTCTGTCGAGGTTCATTTCGTGAACAATCGAAAAAGCGTCATCAACGTATGCTTCCATCGTGTACTGACCGTCACCCACATAGCTGTCGCCTAAACCTCTTACATCATAAGCTATGCAGTAATAATCTTTTTTTAGATGGTTAATCTGGCTTTCCCATAATGTATAATCAAAGGGGAATCCGTGAATGAATAGAATAGGAGTATTTTCGGGATCGCCGAATACATTAACTGATAAACTGTTGATTACCATTTTCATAATAAATTATCCTGTCAGCTTATTATACTATAAAAAAATTAGTTAATTTTGACTATAAATTAACTAAAAAATTGTATTTATGAAACCAAAATCATCAATACGCATTAATATATGGCAGTTTGTATGGCTGGCTGCATTATTATCAATTCTATTGTCTTTTTCTTCATTAAGGAAAAACATAAACAGTTTTGTCCAGAAATCATATTACGGAATTGTGCCGGAAAGAAAAGTCGATACAAATATAGTATTAATTAAAATTGGGCGGGAAGATATTGAGAATCTTGGAGGCTGGCCTCTAAAAAGAAGCTATTATGCACTCTTGTTAAAGGAACTTAATAAATATAACGTAAGAAAAACAGGTATCGGAATTGTATTTCAAACAGTACAGCCCGGTCAGGAAAAATACGATAAGCTGTTTGAAAATCAGCTTCTGAAATCAAAAAATGTAATTCTTGGTGCTACTGCGGATGAAGTTATAAGGAAAGAAGATTTATCATTTACCGGTAAAGAAATATTTAAACCTTCCGTTGGCTCTGATTCCGGGTCTTATCGATACGGACATCTGAATTATTATGAAGACTATGGTACGGGAATCCAGAAAGCAATAAATGCTGAGAATAAGAGGATTTATGCTTTTGCTTGTCTGGTTTCTGATGAATATCCAGAGAAGAACGGTATAAAGCTGAATTTTCATACGAGTTGGAAGAACTATAAATCGCTTACGCTTTTAGAGTTTTTTGATCTTTCAATGAATGCTCCGGAATCACTTGAATTCCTAAAAGGTAAAATTATTCTGATAGGAACAACCGATGCAGCGGGTACAGCTTTTGGGTCGGAATTCGACAGTGGTATGCCGGGTATTGCACTTCAGGCTTTTGCGGTGGATAATCTTCTTAATGATTCATTTATTCACTCGGAGTATCAGAATCTTTCTTACCTTGTTTTATTTCTGCTTATAGGTTTTGCATTCTTCTTCAATGAAACGAGGATATATATCTTTGTATTCGCGGCAGTACTTTTCTTTATCTTTTCACTTGAACTATTTTATTTCTACCAGATAATCTTTGACTATTCTCCATACTATCTCGGGGTTCTTTCTTTAATAATTTATGAAGTATATCATAAATATTTTGAAAAGAAACGGCTTTTGGCGGAAACTGTCAGGGAAGGCAAAAAACTTTTTGAAATGCTGAAAGAAAAAGAAAACAAACTTATGCAGCTTATGCATGAACTTAATCTTTCTCAGGATTCATCCCATCATTCCATAATTGAAAGGATAACTCAGCTAAAAAAGGAGATTTCTGAACTGAAAATTCTCCACAATACCGAAACAGCAGGAATTTCCGATAAGGGGGAAGTGAAGGAATTTTTCGGCATAGTTCATAAATCGAAAAAAATGCAGGAAATTACTGAATTTATCACCAAGATAGCCAAAGATAATTCGCCTGTCTTTATTACGGGCGAAAGCGGTACGGGGAAGGAACTTGCCGCATTGGCTGTTCACCAGATGAGCAGCAGGAGAAATAATCTTTTTATTGCGGTAAATTGCGGGGCTTTGACAGAATCGCTCCTTGAAAGTGAATTGTTCGGACATGTTAAGGGGGCGTTCACAGGATCGTCTTCAGAAAAAAAAGGAAGATTTGAAACTGCTGACAGAGGTACACTATTCCTTGACGAAATTGGCGAGGTTTCCGAGAATTTTCAGGTGAAGCTGCTCAGAGTTCTGCAGACGGGACAGTTTGAAAAAGTTGGATCTTCTAAAACAATTAAAGTTGATGTAAGAATTATTGCCGCTACTAATAAGAATCCTGAACAGCTTGTTAAGGATAAGAAACTTAGGGAAGATATTTACTACAGACTTAATGTCATAAGAATAAATCTGCCTCCTCTTAGAGAAAGAAGAGATGATATTAGAATTCTAGCTGAACATTTTCTCGCAAGAGAAAGTAAATCTCTAAACTTTTCTAAGATTGCCCTGGAAAGATTGGAAGATTATGAATGGCGCGGAAATGTAAGAGAACTTGAATCTGTTGTGAAAAGAGCGGCAATTCTGGCAAAATCGGATGAGAGGGAAATTGTTACTGCTGCTGACCTTCCGGTTGAGTTTTCGAGAGGAATAAAAGAAAATCTTGAAACCATTATTCTGAATTCTTTAAGGGAAAAACAGTTTTCACATTCATCGATAACTGAAACCGGAAAGGAAATCGGGCACTTGGGAAGAACTGCGGTTGCTGAAAATTTTCGCGGAATTGTATTTAAGCTGTTTTTTGAAAATGGGTTCAGTGTTGAAAAAGCCGTAAAAGCTATTGCTGAAACCGACAATGAAGAAGTTTTGGAAAAACTTCGCGGTAAGCTGAATATTTATCTTACAAATATTTCGAAGGATATTAAGGAATTCGGCAGTAAGGATTTCAATGCGGTAAAGAATGCCCTTTCGGCGAAGTATAAAAATCTTCCTCATAAGTATCATATTTATCAGGATGAAATTATTAGGCATTTGATAGATAAAACAGAGGAATAAATTATTCCATGCGTTTGAATTTGTTTTCCATGCGGGGTAATAGAATTATACAGATGTATTAAGTTGTTGTAAATGAATAGATTAGAGTGATATTACTGTAACGGCACGGTTTATGGCTTTTGTTATTGTCATAAAAATTTAAGGAGTACAAAATGAAAAAGTTAATTGTCGTTAAATTAATTTTCGTAATCGCAGTCTTAATTCTATTCTCTGCCTGTAAACAGGATAATAATCCTCTTGAATCGGAAGAGGCTTCTGTGAAAGCAGAAATTCTTAAGGCAATAGAAACTGATGAGGCTGCTGAGTCTTTTGAGTATAATTATAATGAAGACGATAGTATGCAGAAAGTACTGTCAGAAATTTATCCGGTATATGTAAAGCAAAGGATGATAACAATTGGAAAAAATGTTGAATATAATATTGTGAATGACACAGCTTATGCAGTTTACACAAAAACTTACCAGGGGATACTCTTTATCGCGGCATCTCTTGATTCACTCACGGGTGAAAATGATATTGATACGGTAATTCAGAAACCGTTTACTGCAACAACGATAAGAAATGCCATTCTTGTTAAAAAACAGAATTCCGATTCTTCATCAGGTAATCAAAACGGTAAGGGGAACCAAAACGGAAAAGGAAACAAAGTAAACGGAAATAATTATCAGATGCAAGGCTGGAAGCTTATTGCACTTTCTCTTTTGGAAGGTGAAGCCAATGCGGAAAATATTTCCATTGCCGGATTGAATGTTGGTCTGCCGGACGGCTCATCCATAAATATTACTGATCCGCTTGCATACTATATGTACAGGGGAATCGGGTTTAAACATCAGATTCCGATGCTTAACCACGGACAGTCAGTGGATGTTACCGTTACAGTTAAAAGCCGTTATGCAGAGGATGAATATGTAACAATTTCCTACGGAGCAACAAGATTCGGAATCAAGAACCGCGCAAAACTAAAACTGCAGCTTGTTTCTTCGGAATTCGACGGTACAGAATATACCAAAACATATAGCGGAAGCTGGAAAGCAAATATGCTTAAAGGATACAAACACGCTGTGATAAATGCTATGCCTTACAATACTGTTAATGATGATGCAGCTCAGGTAGAATCAGTTTGCTGGGGTGTTCCCTACGGTGTAAAATAAACTTTCAATTGCAGTCCGGGAACAGAAATAATAAAGCTCCCGGACTGCAAAGGATTAAAATCATGAAAAAGTTTTTAACATATATAATTTTTCTTCCTGTCTGTATGCTGTTCTTTTCATGCGCTGAACCCGGGCCGGTGGAATTAAAAGACAATATTTACTCCGGGCAGGATAAAGTTGAAGTAAGTGTTATCGATGAAAATGAAACAGTTACTTTTTCTGATGAATCTTTGGAAAGTACAGGAATTACCGCAAATCAGACATTATTTCAGAATATAGTAACTGTAAGCGGATTCGAAAGCACTTATAATGATGAAACTGACTCAGTAAGCTATATGATGGCAAAGTTTCTTGACAGAAAATTTTCTGTTAAGAATTCAAAGGGTAAGATTATGGCTTTCAGAGGAAGAAGAATAGGAACGGTATATTTTAACGGCATTCAGGCAATGATGGTACAGGATACTGTTGCTTTTTTAGAGGGGGGACAGCTCAGAAGGGTTGAAAACGGAGTAAAGCATGTTCTGGCAGGAAAGTCGTTACCCTTTCCTTACGGAGCGAAGCTGAGGTTTAAAATCGATCCGGATAACAATAATTTTTCGGGAAAAGAACTTGATATTGCTATACCCGAAAAACTTAATGCCTCGGCTGAAGTATCAGAAAAAAACGGAAAGAAACACTATAGCCTGAAATGGAATAAAGGGAAAGGAGAAAATATACTGATTATAGCCGGAGGCAGTAAATTAAAAACATCTCTACCGAATTACATTTTTTCAATTAAAACAACTGATGACGGCTTTTTCAAATTTCCTGAATGGATTATAAAAAGCCTCAGAGAACGAAATTTCAATCACTACTCGTTTTTATGCATACGGACAGTTCAAACAGAATATGAAGGAGAAAGTTTTTTCGTTAAGAATAATATTTCCGCAAACAGTATTCATCATATAAAAATTGATGTTCAAGATTAAATTAAAAATATTGGTTGTGCTGATTTCTGCAGCGGCTATTACATCATCTGCACAGGAATTGGCAGGATACTACGGATTTATTTCGAACAGCCTGAATAAGAATTTCAGACTTAGCGGATTAGAGGAGAATATGTCTAACTATAACAGCCTGAAAGATATGGAGCTTTCACTTACTTTCGGAGGCGAAATGCAGACGGGAGGAAATCCCGGTCTGTACTCATCTTCTCTGGCAAAAAGATTCGGTAAAAGTTATTTCTACGGAAGAATTACTCCGGGCTTAAGAAAAGATTTCTCTTTCGACACCGGCACGGGATTGATTTTTTTATCCGACAGCTCGGAAATTAAAAGTGAATTGAAATCTGAGATCAGTTTCCGTGAAATCTTCGGATTGGGGTACGCTTATTCGTTTAATCAGGATTTCTCAGCCGGAGTATCGTTAAGACTAATGGAAGAAGTTTTTACTTCCGAACTGCCTGTGGTAAAATTCGAAAATAATGCGGCTTATCTTTCTAAGTCTTCGTCTGAGGAAAAACTGAATACCTGGACTGTGGATTTTGGTTTTAACTGGATGCCTGAAAAAAATCTGAACTTATCAGTATCAAGTAAAAATCTGATTAGATTTGAAAGCGGAACACTTTCGGATACTAATTCAAACTATACTATGAGAAAAGATATCAGGGCTGTGGTTTCTGCGGCATATTCAGTTACCGAAAATTTGAGGATTATAGCAGGATATGAAAGCCTTGCCGGATACTCTGCAGGACTTAATTACGGAAGCCGCTTCGGATTTTCTTCGGTTTCAGGATCTGCGGCAATAATGAAACTAAACGACGATGATTCAATAATTTCAGGACTCCTGGCTTCGGTTAATTATTCTACCGGACTAATCGGATTAACTTTAACCGGCGTGAAGAATTTTAATTACGATAGAGAAAACCTCCTGCTTTCAGATTTTAAAGAAAAAAAGATGAGTGGCTTTGTATTCAATAAATACACTGATTTTTCAGTTTATGCTTCATTAAATCTTACTCTTTCACTGAAAAGAGATAAAGTTTTTGAAATGATTGAAAAAACAAACAATGAGAGAATCTTTCCGTCAAATTTTGAAGAATTTATTGATAAACCATTTGCAGAAGTTAAAATTACCAACATCTCAGATAATAAGCTGAGAGTTTATCCGTCATTATTAATTAAAGAACTTAATCCCGAAACAATTGCGTCTCCTCTTGTAATACTGAATTCCGGTGATACCGTTTCCATTCCGGTTTATTTTCACTTCCCCGATAAGCATTCAATTAAAAATCCGTTTATTGCACAGGCAGAGATAGCACTTGGGGCGGAGAATACCGATGATGAGATTAGGTTTAGTTTTCCGGTAATGATTGAAAGTTCAAACAGTTGGGACGGAAATGTAAGGAATCTGGGTTTCTTTGCTGTACGAAGTCTCGGAAAAATGTCTCAGGTATCCAAAAAAGCACTTGCCGAATCAGAAATTAACGGTAATACAGAGGCAGGAAACTTCATAAAAACAAAATATTTATTTGAATACTTTTCGAAGGGATTTTCATATACGGCAGACTTTCGTGCTTCATCAGACAGGGTGCAGTATCCCGAAGAAACACTTGAATTAAAAGGCGGTGATTGTGATGATTTTGCGGTGTTTTTCAGCTCCGTGTTTGAATCGGTCGGTATTGAAACCGCATTTATTGATTATAGATATGAAACTGAAGGACAAAGGCACGTTGCATTATTGGTAAACACAAATCTTCAGCCGGAAAACGCAGGATTAATTACAAAAAATGATTCTAAGTACTATGTTTTCAGAAACAGTTCCGGAAAAGATGAAATCTGGATACCTCTGGAAACAACAGTCCACGGCAGTTTTGATAAAGCTTGGTCATACGGCGCCGAAGAGTTTGTTGAAAAAGCTCTGGATAATTTCGGTTTGGAAAAAAACAAGGTTGAAATAATAAAAGTTTTGAGGTGAAATATGTTAAGAAAAATATTTTTAATTCTGATAATACCTGTTATGCTTTTTGCCCAGAGTTATCAGGTGAAGAATGTACAGGGGAAGGTTGAAATTCTTAAGAACACAACTGAAGAAATTTTACCCGTTAAAGCCGGCGACAGAATTATGAGAAACGATATTATCATTACTTCAAGAGGAGCATCTTTGAGGCTGATATATGGAGAAAGCACTTTCTATGTTAGAGAAAACAGTGCAATATCTATGAAGCTTGTAAGAAAATATACAATTGAAGATTTGCTGATGGGCCTTGCCCGCGAAGAAGTAAAAGCGGTTCCCAAGGCAAAATCAGGCGAAGTATCAAAGACAACTGCGGTTTACGGAAGAAATGCAGAATCAGCCCAGACTGAACTTCTTGATTCGTATCTGGATATGGGACTCAAAAGAATGAACGGAGCAAAAATATTGGCAGATAATTATCTCAGAGAATCGGCGGTTCTCTACATTAAGGAAACATTCAGGAAATATCCGGATATAGCAGAAAAAAAGGAAAACAGATTCTATCTTGTAAATTTACTTCAGCAGCTTGAATTGCACGAAGAAGCTTTAGCAGAGATAAAACATTTTGATGCAGCCGGGCTTACTGAAAATGAAAAGAAAAGACTTACTTTAATTACGCGTACATCCGAAAAAGCAATGGGAATTGAATAATCAGTCTTTTACAATAAAAAGGTCTTCTAAAGAAAGATATCTTTCACCGGCATCATAATTAAAGCCTAAAACTCTTGCTCCGACAGGTATCTCAGGCATTTTTGCAGCAATTGCCGCTAAAGCCGCACCTGTAGAGATTCCGCCGAAAACCCCTTCTTCTGATGCAGAAAGTCGGGCATACTTAAAAGCATCTTCTTTTGTAATGGTAATAACACCGTCAATCAGATCACGATTAAAGATTATTGGAACAAATCCCGGTCCGATACCCTGAATTGGATGAGGTCCGGGCTCGCCGCCGCTAAGAACAGGAGATAATGCAGGTTCAAAAGCAAAAACTTTAAGAGAAGGGAATTTTTCTTTCAGAATTTCGGCGCAGGCTGTTAAATGTCCGCCAGTACCCATTCCGGCAATCAGATAATCTATTCCTTCAGGAAAATCATTAAGAATTTCAACGGCGGTAGTTTTTTTATGAATCTCCGGATTTGCGAAATTTTCGAATTGCTGAGGCATCCAGGAGTTAGGAATCTCTTCCAGCATTTCCTGAGCTTTTTTAATTGCCCCGCGCATACCGTTTTCTCTTGCAGTAAGAACAAACTTGGCACCGTAGGCCGACATGATTCTTCTTCTCTCAACGCTCATTGATTCAGGCATAACAAGAATAAGTTCGTAGCCTTTCACTGCGCAAACCATAGCCAGACCAACACCCGTGTTTCCGGAAGTTGGTTCGATTATGACGCTGTTTCTTTTTAATATACCTTTCTGCTCGGCATCTTCAACCATAGCAAGAGCAATTCTGTCTTTAATACTTCCGCCGGGATTAAATTTTTCAAGCTTAAGCCACACTTCTCTATCAGGAGGAAACAGGTTATTAATTCTAACGTGAGGAGTACTTCCGATGTATTCGAGTATATTATTAATTTTCATTTTATATCCTTATATGCAGAAATCAATTACATCTGAATCAATATGCTTCCTTACATTTACTTCGCTCTTGTGGTAAACAACAGACCTTGGCGGAACGGAAGAAGTAAGCCAGGTATTGCCGCCAATTATGGAATCCTTCCCTATAATTGTATCACCGCCTAAAATAACTGCCTGAGCATATATCACCACATTATCTTCAATTGTTGGATGTCTTTTGGTTTTAGCCAGACTTTTATCAACACTGAGAGCACCAAGAGTAACGCCCTGGTAAATCTTCACATTGTCGCCGATTTCGCTTGTTTCTCCAATCACAACACCGGTACCGTGGTCAATCATAAAGCCTTTACCGATCCTGGCGCCCGGATGAATATCCACGCCTGTAATCTGATGAGCGTATTCAGTTAGAATTCTGGGCAGAATAGGAACTTTAAGCTCGTAAAGTTCGTGGGCAATACGATAAATGCAGATAGCCATAAATCCCGGATAAGCAAGAATAATTTCATCTACACTTTCAGCCGCAGGGTCTCCTTTATAGAAAGCGTCTGCATCAAGATAAAGACTTCGGCTTATATCCGGAATTTTCATCTCAAAGGCATCGGCAACTGAATCGCATTTATCCGCAGGTTCATTGCATAAGGACCTGAGAATATTTTTGAGATTTCGCTTAAGAAGAGTAAGTTTTGCACTTATATCTTCAGCAGTGTAGTAGTTTTGTTCGGAAAAATGAGGAAATAAAAACTGCAGCATTTCGTTGATATAAGTTTTCGAAGCACTCTTTAGCGAAATAGTAGTATTATGCGAAAGACGTTTAGTAAGCAGTTCTTCCGCAAAGTCGCGTATTATTTCTGAATTGCTGATTGAATCAGACATTTAACCAATGTTTAAATATTAAGTGAGTTAAAATAGTAATTTATTGAATGAATTTAAATGGCAAATTATCAATGGTTAATGCGTGAAATGAAAAATATTGACATAAACGTAAAGACTTTGCAGTGCAACGTCTCTATGGACAATGCGGACAAAAATATATATTTTACAAAAATATCACGGAAATACGGATCAATTTCCTGGATAGTTAGAACATATAAATCAATTTTCGCAAAAACGATAAATAAAATGAAAAACGAAATATATTTCGCATGGCAACCCCGTTTTCACGATCATATTATTCGTGATGTCAATGAATTAAACCGCATTCGGCAATTTATTTTGGATAATCCGTTAAATTGGGAAACGGATGATTATTCAACCAAATAGCTTGAGGAAGATTCGGTGCTGACTCCGATGCAATTATTGCATTGATAAAAAAGCATGATGATTTCTTAAAAAAATATAAATGTGTTAAATTTATGCTTCGAAAAAGAATCTGTTGAAATAAGAATAGCGAAAAAATTAGGATATAGCGTAATAGTTCCGGAATAGATGCCCATTCCTTAATTTATTTATTTCGCTATGTTCAGGGCTAAAGAATATAATGTGAATAACATCTCCCAGATATTCTCCGGGTATTATCATGGCTAATGAATATTTTTTATTTTATTCAGATTGATATAATAAAACATTGATATTTATCATAAATTTATCCAATATTGCGTAAAGAAAAAGTTACAGGCAAGGCTATAAAACCCGCGCCGAAAAAAAACTGTTGAAAACTTAGTGGCAGTTTTATCCAATTAAAAGCATTAAAAAAGTAACTTAGCTAAATAATTTAGGACAAAGAAGATGAAAGTAAAAGAGCCATTATTTGACTACATAAGCACAGAAATCGACTATTATATTAAAAATGGTGATTGCTTAACCGTTCTCAAGAAAATTGAAGACTGCAAATTTGACCTTATTTTGACATCACCACCTTACAACGTGGGAAAATCTTATGAAACAACAACAAGCATTGAGAAATATCTTGAAACACAAGAAGAAATTATATCTGAACTTGTCAGGACACTATCCGACAAGGGAAATCTTTGTTGGCAGGTTGGGAATTACGTTGATAAAGGAGAGATTTTCCCGCTTGACATATTTTATTATCAAATATTCAAAAAGCATGGACTGAAACTCCGCAATCGTATTGTTTGGCATTTCGGGCACGGACTTCACGCAAGCAACCGTTTTAGTGGACGTTATGAAACTTTGTTATGGTTTAGCAAGACAGACGATTATATTTTTAATCTTGATAATGTTAGAGTTCCTTCAAAGTATCCGGGGAAAAGACATTTTAAAGGCCCAAAAAAAGGGCTGCCATCTGGAAACCCATTAGGTAAAAACCCAAGTGACATATGGGAAATAATTGAACAGGATTGGGATAAGGCAATGTGGGACATCCCAAACGTAAAATCAAATCATCCAGAAAAAACAGTACATCCTTGCCAATTTCCTATTGAATTAGTTGAACGTTGTGTTTTAGCATTAACAGATGAGAACAGTTGGGTTCTTGACCCATTTGCAGGAGTTGGCTCAACGGTAATCGGAGCGATAAAAAACAATCGCAATGGAATGGGAATTGAAAAGGAAAAGGAATACTGTGAAATTGCCAACAAGCGAATTGAAGACCTCAAAGAAGGAACATTAAAAATTAGACCAATAAATAAACCAATCCACAAACCAACTAGTAAAGATAAGGTTGCTCAAATTCCAAAAGAGTGGGCTGAACTTGAATTTGTTATAAGGGGAGAGTGTAAATGAGAATTACGTGAAAAATGAGAAAAGTTCGTAAGGTGTTGTTAATAAAAAGGTTACGAATTACTAAATTGCCAGAATTCTCATTTTTGGGGTGAAAATCTTACAAAAAATTGCACAGTATTACATCAGAGTGTAACGTATTGATAATAAACAACTTAGAAAACTGCAAAGGTACATTTCTCATTTTAGTTACCAAAATTTTAACAATAATTTCGCACGTTGTAAATACCTATTAAAAATTCGTTTAATTTTTTGCATAAGTGTTTAAATTTTGCTTGCAGGCCATTAAAATAATAAGGCGAAAAATAGAAATAACCAATAAATATAGGGGAAAAGAAAATATTTAATAGGTATTTAAAATTAAATGATCTTAGTGCATAATTTATAAAAATGCAAAAATATTATACAAAATAGGCTTGAATCTATTTCGCAGTTAGATTACAACGTGCGAAATCATTTCGCACGTTGATCATGATACTATAAAATATGGTTATTTCTGATTTTGATATGTGAATTATTTTGAATTAGCATTTCGCACGTTATTTCGCACGTTGGACTGTTCTATTTATTGTTTTTCTTCAGTGATTTTAATCTAAAAACATAAGAATATAGTCTTTCTAATTCATCAATAGTGAGTTCTTTTAGAGAGTTTCTGCCATCGAAATTTGCGTAAATGTAGTTATTTAGATCGATTGAGGACCAACCCAAATTAGTTTTTAATGCTGCATTTATTGCTTTATACCTATCCCTGCGATGTTTGTCGGGATCATGTTTAATATGTGATGGCATCGATTTCAATCTACCGATCCATTTACTTAAATACATTTCTGCTTTTTGATAATCATCTTTTTTTATTGCTAAATATGTAGTTACTTTCATGTACTTTTTGAGTGCGGTCCAAACAGCAGCATGTGATTTTGGTTTTTGTTTTACTTTCTGTTCTTCAATAACAATGTTATTCACAAGTTCTTTAATTTTTGCTGCCTGTTCTTGTGATAGATCATCCGGTTGAGGTGCGTATTCAATTCTTTTACGTACAACGGTATTATTGTAAACATCGCCTGTTATTGTACTATTTATATTTCCTTTACCGTTATTAGTAATATTGGAATTAATTACATTATTATCTAATTTTTTCTCACTCATTATTTCCTCCTTTTTATAATGTATTATTGAATCAACAGATAATCCAGCAAAATTAGCTAAATTCACAAGGAAATCAATCTTTGCTAATTCCCCGGAATTTATATAACGAGATAATCTACCTTGAGCAATTCCAAGAGCAGAGGCAAGTTGAGATTGAGTCATATCATACTTTTCCATTATTGAAAAAATTGAAAAAGCAATATTTTTTTTAATATCTTCAATTTCCATAAAAAATTCACATAAGCATATTGACAAACAATATACGAAAACGTATATTTGAAATGTGTTTATAAAAATGAACAAAACGGAGCAAAAAAAATGGCTAGGAAATCACCATTCGTCATTAATTATAAAATAATTAATAAAACGGAAATAGCTCGATCATTGGGCTATTCCCCACAATACGTCCGCCTCTTATTATTAGGTAAAAGAACAAATCGCTTAGCTTTAGAGAAAGTTCTCAAAGCTATAAAAATGCAGACAAATAATGCTGCATAGCATATCTGATTTTTCAAAAGAAAACATCAGTAAGCATGTGAAAATTACACAATGAATATACACTAAGCAATTAAAATATTCACCTAAGATTTTAAAGCTATGAATGAGACCATTAAAACGTTAATGTACAAGACAATTCACCGGAATAAAAAGAGCATCGAGCAAATTGCAGATGAAATCGGGATAAGCTCAAACAGTTTATACCGTTACTGTCTTGATGGAGAAAGCGGGAGTGATCTACCTCTTAAAAGGCTGGTTCCGCTTATGAATGCAACCAATAATTATAGCCTTCTTGAGCATATTGCCAAAATATGCGGGTTTGTGCTGGTTAAAGTACCCAGATTTGCCAATAAAAAAGAAGAGACAATTGATATCCTGGATAATTATCAGGATGCAACAGGACAGGCTCAAAGATCACTGAAAGAATTCTTCCGCAATCCTGATCAGATACATTATGACAAGGCAAAAGAAGCTTTATTGGAAGTGATGAAACAAAGCGCAGCTGCGGATAAGTATATAGATAAATCATTTACCGGACAAATGGAGCTGGAATTATGAAACTAATACATCCTGATATATGGTTGAATGTCAGAGTTGCTGCCGAGATGCTGCAAGTATCTACTAGAATAATACAGTTAAAATGTAAGAATAATGAGTTTGAATACAGAATTACAAAAGGACGAGGTGGAGATCAGTATGAGATACTTCTATCTTCACTACCCGCAGACGCGCAATTTCGTTATCAAGATATGAATAAACCTCAGCAAACAAGCAAGCGCATTCAAAGACTACTAACAAAGCAAGAAGAGCAAGAACTATATTATAAAATATCTTTTCTACAGGAATACAAGGAATATTCTGAAAATGCACCATTTCGTAACAAGGTAGAAGCAAAAAACAAGTTTATTGAGATGCATAATAATGCTGCAAATCCGGAAGAGTTGAAACATCTTGGTAAATTAACCTTCAAAACAGTTGAAAGATGGCTGAAAACGATGAAGGAAAGCGGGCCAACCTCATTAATAAAAAACAGAAAACCAAAAGGTTCTACAGTTTCACAAAGGGAGGCGGAAATAATAATGCAGCTATTGCTAAATCCTAATGAACCTTTAGTAAGTGAAACGCTAAGAATGGCAAAAAAAAGAATGATAACTGAAGGAATATCCCCAAAAAGCGATAAAACTTACCGTGAATTCGTTAAGAATTGGAAGTCAAATAATTATGATATGTGGGTTTTTTATAGGGGCTCAAGCAAGAAATTAAATGATAAAGTTCAATATTATATTGAAAGATCAAGAGACATTGAAGTAGGAGATATTATAGTAGCAGATGGGCACAATCTGAATTTTGAAATGATCAATCCTTATACAGGGAAATTAAAAAGAATGATGTTAATGCTTTATTATGATATGAAAAGTAATATGCCTCTTGGCTGGGAAATATCTCCAACAGAAAATACTTCCGCAATATCAATGGCGTTATATAGGTCTATACTGCTTTTGGGCAAGATTCCAAAAGTTGTGTACATTGACAATGGCCGAGCTTTCGGATCAAAATATTTCAAAGACTATACAGGTGAAATGAATGGAGTAATAACAAGGCTTGGTTCAAAACTTATGACAGCTTGGCCATATCATGCACAATCAAAACCTGTAGAAGGTTTTTTTAGAATATTTGCTGAACTTGAAAGACGGATGCCGACTTACAGTGGGACTTCAATTGAGAATAAGCCAGCTCGAATGAGTCGTGGGGAAATCCTGCATAAACAAGTATATGAAAGGCTTACGGAAGGAAGTAATATTGATATATGGACAGCACATAAGGTTATTGCCGAATGGTTTGATGAGTATGCACATCGCGAACAACAAAGCGGAAAAATAAAAGGGTTGCGTCCAATTGATGTATTTAACAAAGGGAAAGGAGAGGGCATAGATGCTGATTTAATAAGGTTTTTATTAATGAAACAATCTAATGTGAAAGTAGGAAGACACGGAATTACACTTCTTGGTAATCATTATTGGAATGATGCACTGTATGGATTAAATCAACTTGTTTTAATTCAATATGATATTCAAAATTTAAACGAAGTATATGTATATGATTTTCAGGGAACATATATCTGTAGTGCCGAAAAGAAAATAGAAGTACATCCCGCAGCTTATTACTTAGGGACGGAGCAGCAACAGCAACAGCTGAAAACTGAAATCGAACGGAAAAAAAGATTAGAAAAGTACACCTGTGCCGGAGCAAGAGCTTTCCTTCAGAACAATATGCTTGAAGACATAAGCAGAACCACGGCGCAAGCTGAGGAGATAAGGAAACAGGCAGAAATAAAGAAAGAAGAGACAAAAGAGACACCCTCGTTTTCAGATGTTGACTTTTCTGTGGAAGAGCAGGAAGAAAAAGACGATAACCCATATAAAGATTTAGATTTCGGAATTTCGGGCATTGCATAAAAAAGCCTCAGTAAGACACGACCTTACTGAGGCAGTAATACACTATACATTAAATAAATAATGGGAATTAAAAGTAATGGAAATTATCAAAACATTCAACAGTCTTCTTAAGGACGGCACAATTCCTTCAATGAATGCAGCTGCATCAATGATGGATATGTCACCGGCTCAGCTTTCGCAATTCTTAAACAACAAGTACAAAGGAGACCTTGAAAGAACTTCATTCAGGATCAGTAATTACATCAAAGATGTACTTGAGCGCAAAAAGTATTCATCTGAACACGTATTTATCAGGAATTTAACAAACACTGAAATGGTATTAAATGTAGTAAGATTAACCCACCTTCAAAGGTCAATCGGGCTAATTACAGGCAAATCAGGACTTGGTAAAACATCAGCATTGAAGTCCTATGCAGAGGAACACCAGGAGGTTCTATTTATTGAAGTTGATACTGCATACAGCCCGAAAGAACTGCTTTCGGAGCTTCACGAAATGTGCGGTTATAACGGCAAAGGACACTTGAATTTATTGAAGAAAGACATTATTTCAAAGCTTAAAAACTCCGGAAGGCTATTGATAATTGACCAGGCTGAATATCTACAAGACAAAGCACTTGATTTATTAAGAAGTATTCACGACAAGGCCGGTGTCGGTCTTCTTTTATCCGGACTTCCGCGTTTATTGAATAACATCAAAGGTGTCGGCGGTGTGCACGAACAGATCTATACAAGAATTGGTGCATTTCTGGAATTAAAGCCGCTTACTGATGCAGATATAACAAAGTTGGTTTTCAGTTACGGCGAAGGATTCGCAGGACTGGAGAGGGATTTTATTGAGCTATGCCGAAGAAATGCAAGGGTTTTGACCATTTTAGCAAGGGAGTCAAGAAGAATAGCGTTAAACAAAGGAGTAACCGTTAACCAGGATATTATTCGTACAGCATTTAACCAGCTTGTGAGGTAATTATGAATAATGTAATTAAAACAATAAATGATGAAACGCTTGCAAGCGTTATTAATACGGCACGAAACAAATACCCCGGATATAACACATACACGGCAATGGTTGAATATATCAAGCTTGTAGAAATAATCCTGAAGTATCAGAAAGACTTTGAATACAGGGAAAAGTATATCAATATACGCTGGATGTGTATGAGCTATTTCTTTTTCACGGACTTTGATTTAAGGATTAACTAATGCAGGAAAAACTGGAAGTGACAATTGACAAAACGCTCTTTGAGAAGAACAAAAAACAAGCAGAACTACTTGATAAAAATGCGCTTGTTGTTCTCTGTGCGGCGCTGATCAGCGTTCATCAGCAATGGAACTGGGATGAAATTTACAAAGAACTTTCAACAATAATACAAGGAGACCAAAATGAGTAAAGTAATTAAAACTGCTTGCAAAAGTTTTGAAGAAGTTGACAGGCAACTACTCGAACTCGGAAGAATAGAAAGCTTTATAGCGAAGAAAGAAGCTGAAATGAATCTGAAAATACAACAGACAAAGGAACGTTATGAAGAAGAAACAAAAGACGTGCGCCAGGCAAAAGTTGAAATTGAAAAAGATATAGAGTCGTTCTGCGTACTGAATAAAGCAGAGTTTATTAAACACAGAACAAAATCGCTTGCAAACGGAGTAATAGGTTTCAGAACAAATCCGCCGAAAGTTTCATTGCTTAACAGAAAATACAACCTAAATACAGTTGTTGAACTTGTAAAGCGCATTTTCCCGGGTAAATATATAAGAACAAAAGAAGAATTGAATAAAGACGAAATACTTCTTGATATGGCTTCAGAAAAACTCAACGATGAAAAACTTGCAGGCATTGGTCTTAAGATAGACCAGGACGAAACTGTTGTAATAGATATAAACTGGGAAGAACTAAAAAGTCAGGTGGTATTAGGCAGTATTACAAGTGCAAAATAACCGGAACGGTTCATTGGAAGGGGTTCGATTCCCCTTCCCGGTTCAAACCATAAATATGAGGTTGATATGAATACAAAAATGCTTGACTTAATGCTCGAATCCTGCAACAACATTCAGGAGGATGCTCAAATATTCAAAAGAGAGAACATAAAACTGCTTGCGGATAAGGATATGACAAGACAGTTTGCTGAGGTTACTCAGCTGATCAGACTGGCATCAGTAAGAATTAAGGATGTAAAAGAAGCTCTTGAAGGTGCAAAATGACAAAGGAAGAATGGAAATATGTTGAAGATCAGATGCATCCTTTTGGAAGAAATGTTAAGCTTAAATGCGATGATATTGAGATAGCCCTTAATGTAAGAGCCTCAGCGAAATTGAGCTATTCTATATGTGTCTATGTAAAACAGGATTATGGGAAATTTGTTTTAAAAGGTAACGAATTGGAGGAAATACAGAAGAAAGTCTGGAATGCAAAAAAGTCTTACCTCTATAAGGCTAAAACTCGTCAAGAGGTAAAAGCCTCAAGAAAGCTTTCAAAAATGTATAAAGAACATAAAATGGATATAGACAAATCATTTTACGTTTACAGCCCTTTCTTTTCGAGCTTTAAAACGCTAAAGAATACACTAATAAAAAACAATAAATCCATTGAGCTTATGGAGGAAGAAAATGCCTAGAAAAGATCAAATCATCAAAATTAAAATAGCACAAAAACAGTGCGGAATTTCTGAGGATAATTACCGTGATATGCTTTCCGGGTTCGGAGCGGTAAGCAGTGTGGATTTAAGTGATTCACAGGCAGATGAACTGATTGAGAACTTTAAGAAATTTGGTTTCAAGCTTCAGAGTAAAAAGCCTACGATAAAGGAAAACAGGTTCGGCTCCGGCAAGCAAAAATACAATAGCCTTGGGCAGAGAGATGGACTTGCAACACCCGGGCAATTACGAAAAATCGAAAGTCTCTGGAGGATTACATCCGAAAGCAAATCAGATGAATCTTTAAGGAAGTTCGTAAAGAAAAATACCGGCGTTGACGATATAATCTGGATAACAAGGCCACAGGCAAACAACATAATTCAGGCATTACTTGCAATGGGTGAAAGAAAATGAATTTAGACTGGATTAAGGAATTAGATTATACTAAAGCATTTAATGATGACTATATAGAAATCATTGAACTTATAGGCATAGATAACTTTCTGAAGTTATATAACCATTTCAGGAAACTTCCGCTATATTTTACCGAAGCTCCGTTTACAAGGCTAAAGTCAGATTACATCCGTAAACACAAGCAAGGCATAAGAGACGGCCGGTTAAACATTAGCCAAATATGCCGCAGGCTTGATGTAAGCCAGCGGTTTGTGTATAAGGTACTTGAAGAAGCAAATTATGAAAATTACGACTTATTTGAGGATCAGGGCCTTGGCTGCTAAGCTTGATAAAGTTTATATAGTGAAAATAACCGATCCGCAGTCGCCTTATTACGGAAAAGAAGTTCCGGTGGTATTTACCGGGCTAGTGTACAGGAGCAAGAAGAATAAGGATATTTTCTTGTTTGAATCTCAAATCAAAATAATTAAAGAGGTAGAAAATGTTCAAAAAAATTAATCGGGATACAAGAGACGATATGGTAGTTTTACTGCTGATTGTTTTGGCTATCGCTATATCGTTTTTGTAGATATTTGACATTCTGTAAAAAAGCGGTTATATTGCCTGTGCAAAAAAACATCATAGGCAATATAGCCTTTAAAGTGGCTATTTCTATTTTAAAGTGAAAATAATAGTATTGCCCAACTCTTCGGTAGCCGTGAGGCCCGAAACGTCTTCGCCTATGGTGTTACGTTTGCAAGAGTTGGGTTTTTTTATGCAAAAAAACATTATAGGAGGTCTTATGACCAGTAACACAATTCAACATTTCGGTTTAACCGAAACACAGATAGTCCGCCGTGACGGACAGTTTTACCTTCCATTAAATCGGCTTTCCGAAATTCTTGGGGTTGAGAAGAATAATCTGAGCCGAAACATTCAGAGAAACAAAGAAGAGTTCGGAGAAGTAGCTATGGACAAATTGTCCACTCCTTCAGGAGTACAGGATTCCTATCTGCTTAACGAAGAACAGGTATATTTAATGTGCATGCTTGTGCGTTCTTCTGAAATGGCAAAAGAGTTCCGCAAGGTATTCGCTACAACATTAAGGCAAATACGTGCAAAGGAGTATGTTCACATTAGCGAAATAAAGGAATTACGAACATACCTTATTGAAGCAAAGAAGATGGAATTAGTATTATATTCTAAAATTCCACACTCGAAAATTAACAGATACGATAGATTCCGTGAAATTGGATTATGCAGAAAAGAGGCCTGTAAAGCTCTTGATCTTCCAATTAAAACGATGACCAGATATGATAAAATAACAGGGAAATACATTGAAAAAGAATGGGTTAAAGATAGAACTGTATGCCGGAATTCAACGGGGCAAATTATTTCAGTAGAGGCTACAAAATGAGTAGCTTAAATCCATTCGAAGGAACGGAATACACAAAGTTCTATTATGCCCTTACGCTGCTTACAACAGCAATGGAAGCTTCATTGCATCAGGCAGAAACTCACGGCCTTGATGGCAATGTTGCAGATGTAATTTATGCAGCAATTCGAATATTGGGAGAGGTAGAAAAAGACCTGGTGCAACCCGGCGTGAACTGAAACCAAAAGAAAAGCCCCTGCAATAGGGGCTTTTTAATTTATTCTTGAAAATCTAATTTTTGCTCAACATCCCTCGGAATATGTCTAATTATTTTATTAACCTGATAAGATTTATTAACATAAGTGCGAACAGACTCTTCCCAGCATTGGATAATCTGTAATTCAACCTCAAGTACATCCCCCTTTGAAAACATCTCACCATTATCGATGGATTTTTGGAAATTCTCATCTTTAATTTTAGCCGAGATTCTATTGCCCTTGTAATAAAATTCCCATTTTAAATTTCCCTCGAATGAAAGTCTGACAATATTTAAGGTAGCAGCTTCGGTAATTAGTTTTTCGTTATTGGATATGTCTTCAGATTTAATCGACAAATTAACAAATTGATCTCTGTCAATTTTAACATAGGGCTTTTCGTTTCTGTCAGTAATTTCAAAACCCGTTATGGAACTATCATTATTAATAGCATCAAAATTATGCGCCAAAGAGTCTTTTACAACTGAGTTACTATCGTAAATATTATATGTTAATTGCTCAATTACAAAAACGTTCCCAATATCATTCGTGATTTTTATTGTATCGTCACATTTCTCTATTTCTTTAGGTTTCCGCCCTTGTAAATGTTCTTTTATTTTTATCAAACCAACGAGTATGCCTATTATTGTTCCACCAATCGGGATCGTCTCCTTACTGAATATTGTTTGCAAAGCACCAATTACTGTCTCCAGAATTTCAATGTGTATAAGGAAACTTCCTTTTTCAAGTGCTTTTATTTTTATTTCGATTCTCTTTCCGGAATCAATATACTTGTTTATTTCTTGAATAACCGTAGTAGTATGAATAAGGCTGTTTATCAATACGTTTGCATCAATTTGATGAACTTGACCATCAAACTTGATCTTGAAATCGTTATCTGTTGTTAACAAGTCTGCCATTCAGCTACTCTTTATTTAAATTAGTAGTGGTTGAGTACTCCATCCCCTGATTATTGGTAATATTTAACAAAGGATTATTCCCCCAATTTTTTATAATAAACTCCTCAAATGAACTGGATTCAGGATAATCTTTCTTGTCGGGGTATAATATCTTATAAAACTCATTAATTTCTTGAATGCTGTAGTCTTTTTCCATATATACTCCATTAAAAGAAGTTTGTTATCCCAAACAAATATAGCTATTCAGCTTCAAAAATGAAACTGAAATATTAAAGATATTTAATCCCGATTATCACCTCGTTAAATAGTCAATAATATCGCTTTCAATGTCTTTTATTGCTTCATCGGGAAGAAACATAAAAGGGCGGGCAGGTATCCGGATTGAGGACATAAGGTTTTTCTTTGGCTTTGTCGCCGGTATTCCGCTTTTCTTTTTGCGGATATAAGTTTTTATTGAGCTTCGGTGAATAATACCGCCAAAATTCTGAATTGCGGCATACCTTAAATTTACTGAAACAATTGCTTCGTTATTGTTTGAATCCTGCAAAACAGAACGTTTCAACGCTCCCGAACGCTGCAATATTCTCCCCGGCCAGTAACCTTTTTTAGAACGATCTTTTATTGTACTTTTTGCAAGCTGTTGCCATTTGCCCGGTCTTCCCTCTGCTTCAAAATTCTTCATAACCGCAGTATGCATTGTCCCGGCAATAATTCGCATAATCGGTACCCGGTTGGTTATTTTTGCCAGCAACTCTGACAATGCTTTGAAATCCTGTGACATTTGCTTTTCCCGTTAAAATTATTTAAGTTTGCTTAAGGCAGTTGAAAGATGGAAAATCGCTTGGGCCATCTGGACTATCGAGAAATCGTCAGCCCTATGAGGGAGGTAAGCGTCCCTCCAACTGCCTATTTTATTTTAATAAATCTCGGATGCATTAAATCTCTTTGGCTAACTAAACTCGCAGTTTTTATATAATTAACCGGCTGATTTACCTTCTTCAAATTATAATCTACCCTTATTACTATTTTTATTTTCTTCTCAACACTTGTTGACAAATAAAGCAAAGCAGGGTCTTGAGTATCATAATAAACCGCTTCCGGATTAGATATTATTGAGGGGATATTTTGGATGTCCTGATTGCTAATTAACTGAAGAGGATTTTTCTTGGGACGGGTAAAGTGTACAACCCCATTATCTGTTAAAACAATAAATGGAGTTTCAAGCTGCTTTCCTAAAAGTTCTCCTGTTCTATCATAGATATCTTTATCCATCCATCCCACTATTTCTTTTCTACCTTTCTCTTCTCTATCTAACAAAACCTGAGATGCAAAACTTACGTGTGCTTTTTCCCTTAATTCCGGCTTATTCATAAGGCTCATTGCCATTCGGGCAATGTTATCATCTTTGAGGTCTTTTATCTTTTCCCATAAAAACAGCTCATTATAAATCACCTCACCCGGATTATAATTCCATCCCTCACCTGCAGGAACTTTGCTTAACCACTCCCCGGAATTATTCTCTACTTTTAATCCTTCCCTATCAATATCCCTTTTGTTTAGTGCCGTAACCGAACATCTGCAACCCCAATCGTTTGGAGGAAAATGAGTCTGCCAGAACGGATCATCATAGCGGAATACTTTCCCGTCAAGTAATGCGTGAAGCGGACGAGTTCTTTTATCCAAGACTGCGTTATACTGCCAGAATGGACGGTCTTCAGCATTCTCTAAAAACTTCTTATACCTTCCTGCAGAATAAGCTACCGAAACATTTGTGCGGTATATTGTTTTAAGCCTCCAGGGACTGCCGAGCTGAACGGTTTCCATTTCACCTGTATTTGGGTTAACCATATCCTGTTTGCCCCACCAACCTTTTGCTTTAAGCCGTGGTTCAAGATTCTTCCTGAACTCTTCATAAGTATTGCCTTTTTTGATTGCTTCGACAACTTCGCTTTTTATATCCTGAAGGATATCAAGATCCATTGCTTTCGCAACGGTAAAAGCTTTAACCTGAGCTCCCTGCCAGATATCCCGCCAGTTATAGCTTGTCTTCAAGCCCTTAGACTCATACCACCTGACAATTTCCTCAGGCTCTTTATCTAAAAAGAATGAAATATCAGGCATTTGTAAGCCCTTCAAGCTCTGAAACGAATATCACTTTCTGAAGAAGATTCTCAAGCTGATTAGTATTAAGCATTGGGTATAAAGATGCAAGTTCTGACATAACGATTTCGAAAGAACTGTTTAATTTAATTAGGTCTAAAACAGGCTTTAAGGTCTGTTCAATCTGCATTTGAAGAAGTTTATCCGGCAGCAAATCCGGAATGGAATAAACATCATCTGACAGCTTGTTTAGCGTCTTGCCGTATTCTTTTTCGGAGAATTCAGGGTTTGGTTTATCCTGTTCTTTAAGTTCAAAGTCATCTTCTTCAAACTTATAAGTCTTAATGAAATGCTTCTTCGTGAATTTCACGCCAGTATCAAAAAGCACTTTGTCACGATCCGCAGCGTTCTTATTAACATCGTCTTCTTCGTATATATCAAACTCCGGATAATTACCGCTTCCTATATTAATGTCAATAATCATCCTGAAAAGCTCATTAAAAAGCTCGGCAGTAAAATCCTTATCTTCTTTTGCGAGTACAAGCTCTGTTCCCCTGTGGCTTTCTGTTGCGGCATAAGAACCGGTTCCCTGGTTCTCAGTCGAAAGGGTATTTGTAAGAATTGCTTTTGAAATAGAGTTGTTGCAATGGTTTATGAATTTTTCGTAGAGAGTTCCGTCATTACCTGATGCAATTTCCATCTTATCAACGGATGAATCGTCCGGAATTGTTGCAATTCCGTCCTGCACCATAAGCTCAAGTTTGCCTAACAAGTCATCGTGCGCAGTTTGCTCGCTTCCGCGCGGGAGCTTGCCGAAAAGATACGGCATCCCGTATTTCTCAGCGAATACAGCCCAGAACTTAAGACCTCCGCGCTTAAATGTAACAGGCCAGAAGCATCTTGAAAGAGCTTTCTCCCCATATGGATTTTCATAAGTCGGTTCATTTTGCAACAGAATGAATCTGTACTTAAATGACGGATCCGCATTGTCGCCTGTTATCCGCTGACCTGTTTTATCTTCAGGTCTTTTTAAAATTAACTCGTTTTTATCGTTAAAATGGAACCATTCCCTTGGCTTTTCCTGCAACAGCCGAGGCAGCCAGTAACTTCCGGAAGACTGCCAGACGACTTCAAAGACAGAGTAACCGAAAAAAATCGGGTTTAGCGACTGAGCTATAATATCTTTGATCCGGATTTTATTTCTCTCTAAGTTTTTCAATGTAGTCTTAACCAAATCAAATTCTTTTTCGGTAACTCCTTCGGCTTCGATTATCTGCCACTCAAGAGCTTTAACCCCCATTTTCCGCCGCGTCAAGGTTGAGCCTACCTGATCGTCTGAAAGCAGTTCCTTATATACTGAAACACTTTTACCTAATTTTCTTAGAACCGGATCAGGGTCCGGAAGATAATTGAAAAACCGGACAATGTCTCCGCTCTGAATAGTGCGAACCGCAATTTCTTCCTGCAGTTTGCTGATGCTCTTAAAAGTGTTCGGATTAACATATAAACCTTTTGCCATTTTTATACCTACATTTTATCGTATAATTTATGTTTTCTCGAAATCTTCTTTGAAGTAATAATAACCGGCCCGCTTGAAGCATCGTTTGCTGCGTGGTTGGCAAGAGCCAAAGCCCAGAATCTGTCAGCGTGCCCGGATACTTCGCTTTTTGCAACATCAAACCTCATATTATTCGAAGCGGTAGTAACCTTGCGTATTGAGTGCAGATCTTCCCGAACATCTTTATCTTCAGGTATTCGGATTGTTCTGTCCTGGAATGCCGTAAGCAGAGAATAAGCCAGTTCTTCTTTTACCTTTGAGTTAAACGAGACCGTCTCAATTCTGAATTTGCCGAACTGATCTCGGCACTCTTCGGCAAGCTGCATACCGAGCCCGGTTTCATCCTGTTCGGCTCGTCTGAATTTCGGGTGACTATAGATAGAGAAAAGAACATCTCTCTGAATTCTGAAAGGAGTTTTCTCAAGCACAATAATCTTCCTGGTATATTTCGTGTCACCTAGCTTTTCAAGAACCCAGATAACAGTTAAATCCTTCCTCCGGCCTATATCAACCCCAACATACATCTCCCCTGTAATCTGATCCAGCTCTTCAAAAAGAACGTCAATATCCTCAACCGTGGCTATTAAATCATAAGGCAGAAATGCAGATGCTTCATCAACCGGGATACAACAGTACTCTTCCTCCCAGGTAATCTTATCGAAGCAGTCATCTTCCTGTTGCTTAAGCCAGGTAAGTCTTTCTTCTTCTGTTGTGGGATGCCCTGATATTTTGTCCACCAGACCGTCTTTTACTGCATCATAAATTGTAGTTGTATGCAGAGACCAGTTCAATTTCCCTTTTTTAATCTTGTCAATAAACCTGAAAAACATTTTCTGCTTTCCATTGTGGGTTGAAAGTATTCTAATCGGGAACCCCCAGGTAGATGTCGGTTTTGCCGCTTTCCACATCTCAATGTCATTATCGTGATGTGCTGCTTCATCCCAGACTACTTTCCCGCCTTTGCTTCTGAA
Organism: uncultured Melioribacteraceae bacterium; assembly: GCA_964584325.1. Classification (GTDB taxonomy): domain Bacteria; phylum Bacteroidota; class Ignavibacteria; order Ignavibacteriales; family Melioribacteraceae; genus CAZOZP01. The sequence goes on along the minus strand of CAZOZP010000003.1, from coordinate 24,129 downwards.
AGCTTTCGGATTTGAACTCAGCGCATTAATGCGGGATCCGTTTTGAAATACGATTTGAAGAGCTTTTATTCCCTTCTTTTCGTCAATTACAACTTCGCCTAAATAAGATGAGGCTATGTTATATATCTTTGCCCACTGGCTGCAATAAAGAATATACTCCTTTGCGGCTGATTCATCGGCAGAGGTAAACCATACTGCCGGAATTTTTCCTAAAACACAATCGCGCACATCTTCGAAAGACTGAACGTATGTTGCTCCGATACGTCTGCTTTTCTCCCATATCTTAATCTGAGATTCATCACGCAGCCAGTCTATTTGATATTGTAGAAAGTATTTCGGGTTTGGTTTCATAAATCCCTTCCCGGTTTATTTCCATACCCCCATTTAAAAATCGCATAACCCTGTTTAAAAACTTCGAACGTAAATTTTCCGATATAAGATATGGCTTTGAAAAAATATGCCCTTAAAATCGCTCTAATGCGTTTTTTCTTTTTCGCATCAAAACCCGAGAATTTGGCTGATTTGTGCATCAAGTTCCTCCGGGTTTATCTTGCTTGTCTCGGTTTCCCCTTCATCTACAAGGGATTTCGGGATTTGAGTGAAAGTTCTATAAGCTGAGAGCATTTTAACGACTGCAAAAATATTACTTGGACTTGGGTTTGCTTTTGCTTCGCGCATTGAATTTTCCAATAAGTCCTCCAACCCCTGTTTAATTGAGGCGCTTTTGCTGATTTGAGACTTTCGGATCTCGTCCCATTTGTCCTCATTTCTCCAGTTATAGAGTGTTTTGCGGGATACCTTCGAATCGTATATTCGCGATAGCATCTGCATTGATGTTCCCTCTGCAAATAAACGGCCTGCTTCTTGCCTTAAAGCTGCATCCATTATTCTCTCTCGTCATCAATTCCGAAATTTGCTTTTATTGCATCTATCTGGCTGATCAGTTTTTTTGCTTCTGATTGCATTTGGCATAACTCTCCAATTAAAACTGAAGCATCCTTGAAATCAATCGTAAGGAAATCGTCTCCCAAAAGAGTGTTTGTCTTTTCTCTTAATGTTGCAAGATATGATCCTGAGCGGATTGCAATGCTTTTTAAGTCTGTCTTAAGCATTTCCAATTTACCTAAAGCGCGGATTCTTTCATTGTTCATAGTTACACCTTTTCTCTTTTTGGAGGAATTTCAATTCTGTTTTTATTTCGCTTAAGTGACCGGCAAGAAGTTCTTTGTATTTAGTGTCTTCTTCTATGATGTGTATGAGCTTCGAGAACGTCTCTTTATTCTGCTCGAAGTTCTGCTGATGCTGACGGTTAGACTGCCTGAAGGTGTAATACCAGATAATGTAAAATAAACCTGAAATTCCGCCCTGGGTGACTGCAAATTTAATTATTTCTTCCATAATAACCTGAAAAATTAGACTTGTACAAATCTAAGATTCAATGAATCAGTAATCATTTGAATGGTTCAATGGAGAAGTTACGGAGCACTTGGTAGTTTTAGAGTGGCGATACAAACATAATGATTTTTTTCAAAATAACAAAATGGAGTGATTGATGAAAAAATGGATAGCGGTTTTCAGAACCGGCCAGCATAAAGATTCCAAAGGCCGTGAGCATATTGTCACGGATAAGGATCTTGAACACATTGCAAGTAGCTATAACTCCGAGAAATTCGAAGCGCCGCTTGTAATCGGGCATCCAAAGACTGATGATCCCGCGTACGGCTGGGTTGATAAAGTAAAGCGCATTGGCGATAAACTTTACATTCTGCCTAAACAGGTAAATTCTAATTTCAAGGAAATGGTTAATCGGGGAGCTTTTAAGAAAATTTCAATTTCTCTTTTCCCGGATAAAACATTAAGACATATCGGTTTTTTAGGAGCCGCCGCCCCTGCGGTTCAAGGACTCCCGACAGTGCAATTCAACCAGGACGACTCAAACCTCGATTTTGAATTGGGTGAAGCTCCGCTGGAGTTTTCGGATAACGAACAATCAGAAAATATCGATGAGTTAAAGGCAAAAATTCAAGAGTTTAACGCTCTGGCAAAGACTCTTGAAGCAAAAAATAAAGAGCTGTCTCAGATAATAGCCTCAGGTGAGTTTAACTCTTATCTCGACAAAAAGTGCAGCGAGGGCTATCTCACACCGGCGCAAAAAACCAAAGCCTCGGAATTGCTCGAATTTGCTTCGTCTTCGGACGACTTCTGTTTTTCATCCGGAGAGAAAAAGTCTCCCGTTGCGATAGTTAAAGAGTTCATTGATCTTTTAGGTAAACAGATGGAATTCAGCGAAGCCGCCGGCAAAAAGGAATCGGCGGGAAAATCACTTAGAGAAAAATTAGTTGAAGAAGTTCAAAAAACAATGGGAGTAACAAAATGAAATTAAAAGAAGTTTCGTCAAATGACTTGTTGACGCAGCAGGTGCTTGCTGAAATGTCGAAAACAGCACCGGTACTCGATTATCTTGAATTTTACACAATGACCGGTAACGCCGACTACAAAAGAAAAGCTTCGGCAGCTTCAGGCGGAAAATTCAGAGCTATTGACAGTGATTATTCCGATAACAAGCAAACTCCGCAGTTTGCTAATCCGGCTCTCAAGATACTTGGAGATAAGGTGCAGGTTGACAAAGCGCACGAAAGGCGCGGAATGGATATAGCTTCGGTAAGAGTAGCAGAGCTCTTATCTTTTTCACGCAACTACGGACGAATATTCCAGGATAAATTCTTCAATGGCGATGCTGATGTTGAGGGCGAATTTGACGGATTAAAGTCTCTTATGCCCGAGGCTCAAGTTATCACAGCCTCTGAAAACGGATTGACAGTCGAGCTTGGCAATACCGCGGCGCAAAAGACAGTGCAGCAGAAATTCCTGGAACTTATTGATTCCCTTATAGAGAGCATCCCCGGCGGGGCGCAGATGATTATGGCTGATTCGCTTACACTTTCAAGGCTTAATACAATCGCCAGAGAGTTTATCTCCTACGAACTTAATGAGTTTGGTGTAAGAATCGCATTTTATAATAAAATACCTCTGCTCTCAAGCGGATACAAACCTGACGGATCAAGAGTGATAACTCATACCGAAACCTGCGGAAACGTTGCTACCTGCACAAGTCTTTATGCTGCAAGATTCGGAGAGAATTCAGATCTGACTTTTGCGACAAACAAGGGACTTGTAGTTGATGATTTGGGATTGGTAGGAGTACATTACACACATTCGGTTGAAATGGATTTAGCTCCTGCTTTGCTTGATAACAAGTCAATAGCAAGACTCGAAGGCATTATAATAAGTTAAACCAAACCCTAAACGACCAGATCCGGGCGGGAATCGGCCGAAAAAAGCCCGCTCGGATAAATAACAAGCAACATAAAAAACGGAGATTAAAATGAAAAAAATCGGCTTATCAATAATTTTGATTCTGGTGCTCGCTTTTGCGGCAGATGCACTTGCACAGATCACAGAACAGAAATTCGAAAAATACGAATCCGGATTCCTGACGTTTAATGTTGAAGGAACGCTTACGAAAAATGATACGCTTTACACAAACGCATTTTCATTCGGCACCGAGCCGGTTATGGAAATATTCACGGTTGCAGAGCAGGCAGATGATTCAGTTTATTATACTCTTTCAAGGGAAATCTCGTTTTTCGGAGACGCCTGGATCAGCGATGGGACAATAGGCGTTGACTCGGTAACAACTCAAAAAGCCTGGGCTGACACTTCGTCATACAAAAACGTATTGCAAAGGATTAAAATTGCCGGCTCGGCAACCAAGAACGGTTCAGATGTTTCATTTAAGCTTAAAGTAAGTGCGAAAAAACCCTGATGTATTCAACCATACAAGACATATTGAAAGATTTAGATGAATCCGAAGTTCTGCTCTTGATTAATGACGGCAACGGGGACGTTGATGAAATTGACTTAACGGATTCTCAAGATACAGCATCATTAAGAGTAATTGAACAGATAAAGGCTGCTGACGATGAGATTGACTCTTATCTTCGCAGCCGATATCCAAAGCCGTTTACCGAGGTGCCGGAGCGGATTCGGCAGATTTCAAAAGATATTGCAATCTATAACCTTTATAAAAGACGACACAGGCTCGATATGCCTGAATCAATAGTTGCAATTTATAAATCAAGAATAGCCGATTTAGAAAAAATTCAGAAAGGCGTAATCAATCCGATAATCGAGCCTGATCAGCCGGGCATTCAAGGCAAGGTGAACAAGACCGAAAGCGATAAAATATTTTCAAGTACTTTATTAAACAAGTTTTAGAATGACAATCAAAGAAATCAAAAATAAGATAATCGATACACTTGAGACTGAAATTGCAAAGCTTGATACAGTTTGCCAACTGCCTGTTGAAGTCCCGATATCGATTGAAGATTATAAACTTAATCATCCCAAAGGTGCTTATCTGGTAGTTTATAGAGGTGGTAATTTCAGCAAGACAAAAGTTGCTCAGGCGATAAGGCAGGATAGGGATTTGGAATTTGGGATTATAACTGTGATTCGGAATACCGCCAAAGGGATGCTCCCTGAAGAATATGTTGAGTTTGCAATTGAATCTCTATCTGGTCTTGAAATAGAGACTCCGAGAGCCGAGAGATTGGCTTATGTGATTTCCGATGAGTGGATAAAAGAAGAAAACGGAATATGGTGGTATGCCGTAACGCTTACCGTTCCGGTTGATTTTCTTGAAACAAAATACAGGGCAAAGCCGGAGGTTGAAGATGAAGATTGAGTACGTAATAACTTTTCTTGTGTTGGGTTTTGTTTTCGGTTGGTTTTTGAAAAGTCCGGAAGAAAACAGTGTAATTGAAACAAAAACAGTTGATACACTCTATCAAAAAATCACATTGAAAGATACAGTGACTGAGATCAGGTATAAGACCAGAAAAGAAACTGTTAACATTGATTCGCTATATGAAATTGCAAAAGCGGAAGCTTCAAAGCTTTTCGGAAAAGACACTTTAGCAACTCTTAAAAATGTCTTGTTCGAATCGGTTACAGATACTCTAATTGCTGATTCATTGAGCGAGATATATGTTAAAGCTTCATACTATTCCAGGCTTCCTCTTGATCCTAAGAGGTCTATGGAAATAGAGATAGAAAAGAAAGTGTTTATTCCTACTGTCTATTATGAAAAGCAGATTCCTTTTTACAAAGAAAGATGCTTCATTCCGCTTGTGGGAATGGGGGTAATAACAGCGATTTTAATTATAAAGTGAGCGACTCAAAATGAAATTATCAGACGATTTTACATTTGATGAAATGACTTTTTCAGATACAGCTGTAAGGCACGGAATAAAGAATTTACCGAATGCTGAGCAGATGGAGAACTTACAGATATTATGCGAAAAATGTTTGCAGCCTATTCGGGATTACTTTAATAAACCAATCCGGATTAGCTCCGGTTTTAGGAATTTAACGGTTAATAGCCTTGTAGGAGGAAGTAAAAGCTCTCAGCACTTAGAAGGCAAAGCGGCAGATTTTACAATTATTGGGGTTGATTTGAGAGAGGCTTTCGAGGTGATAATGAAGAATTTTGAGTATGATCAATTGATCTTAGAGTTTAACTCTTGGATTCATATCTCATACAGCAATTTAAGAAACAGGCGTGAAGCTTTTTTGGCAACAAAAATTAAAGGCAGAACAGTATATGAAAGACTCTAAGTTATCAGAGAATATTCGCCCGATTGCCCTTGTTTCAATACTTTCAATGTATTTTATACTGGCACTGCTATCCGGATTCGGTATCAACTGTACGGAAAGCTATGTAGAGCTTCTAGGCCAATGGGGGATGATAATCATGACATTTTATTTCTCTGGTCGCACGGCAGAGAAGATAGTAAAAGCACTAAAGCAAAAAGATATTAATTAAATGCGCAACAACCTGTAGGAGGATTTATGGCAACAAGTTTAGCAGGAATAAATCGAATAGTCTTATGTGAAGCCGGAACTGCATTAACAACAGCGGGTAATGCTATGGCGCTTGGTTTCAGATCGCCCGGGTCGTTAGACATAACACCGTTTAAGGACATTAAAGATTACAGAAGCCGATCGTTGAGGAATATGCTTAATTTCAAGTTTGAGGCAGAGTCATATCAAACAAGTCTATATCATCTTAAACAGTTGATATATTTTTGCAACTGTAATGCTGATTGCGAGCTTGTATCTTCAAAACAGAACGCTCAGGGAGACCAAGACGTTTTTCAATTTTTTGGTGATAATATAATTGGAATTGATTTCGAGCATACAATAAGTGTAGCAAAGCGCTCAACAAAAATTACGCTTGAACGTGCTATGGAATATGACAGAGCGAAGACTTTAATCGATTCAGCCGATTCTGCAACAGCTATGACATACACAGATATGGTAAACGCAGGAGAGTCTGATGCTCTTTACAGAAGCCCCTATTATATGGCATTTGAATGTCCGAAATCAACGGAACTTTTCCCGCTTGTTGATATTGTTGATCGTTCCCTTACAATCAAAACAAAGGGTAAAAAAACAGAGTATAACCTTAGCAAAGTTGATTACCTAAATTTTGTCTTAAAGATAACCGGCAGGGAGGCTTCTATTGAAAAGTTAATCACTCAAATGGGCAAAGATATGTCGGCGGGCGTCTATTTTAAAGAGAAGAACACCGGCAGTTATTTCGATGCTTTTGAATTTGAGCCGGGCATTTTAACCCTTAAAGACGAATTTAAAATTGCTGATGATGACAGAAACATAACGGTAACTTTCGAAGCCGATGTGCCGCTGTTTGACATTGATATTCAAACAGGGGTTTCTGCAGGCGGAAGCGAAACCGACGACAACGCAGGCGGCACAATGCGTATAGGCGAATCAAGTGCTTCTCAGACATAATGAGACACAAGACGCTTAAATATCGGCAGTGCGGCATTATTCTTCCGAAACTGAAAAATAAGGCCGTTATTAGAATTTTCTATAACGGCTGCTTAAAATATTACAGCTCGTCCAGGCTTATTCCGGAGCTTTTTGAAGGGAAATATAATTTAAACTTGAACTATTCAGATGCGCTTTTTTATGAAATAAAAGATATTGCAACTAAGGAAACAATAAGAACGGGAAGAATTAAATGTACGAAATAAATGATGTTAAATTCACATTAAGAACTGATTTAACGCTTAATCAAATTGATAAAATCAGCAATCTTTTCGGCAAAATATATGCAAAGGCGGATAATGTTTTGGTTGGCTCATATACATCTCAAGATATAGTAAAAATGCTTGCTATTTTGCTTGAAACTGATTCTGAGCTGCCTAATTCTTTTGATTTCGGCGATGCTAAAGAATCCGTAATACTAGAGGTCATAAAAGATTTTTTTGTTTCACGGATAGGTTCAACTCAAAATATGCTGGACTCCTTGAAAAAGTAAACAAGCAGGCTTTGCGTGCAATTACTGCATACAAAAGCCTTCAAAAATACTCAGCACAGGAATACATTGCAGAAATAAACCTATCCGAAACGCAAGCTATAATATATTATGTTGCAGACGGAAGCCCGGTTATGATGGAACAATTAAAAAATACGAATATCGAAACGCTTTACACTTCATATTACTTGAAGAGAGTTGAGTCGTTGAATTCCTTGCTTCAGCACATTGCTTATCTGGAATATGCAAAAGGATTTGAAAATGGCTGATCAGAGAGAAATACAGTTAATCCTGACAATAGACGGGAAAGAAGCAACAACAGTACTGAATGTAACCTCTCAGCAGGTTGAACAGCTTAAATCAAAGATAAAAGAGTTTGAAGGAAGTGCTTCTGCCTCTTACAAATCTATTACTAATCATCTGATGCAATATACCTCAATAACCGAGGACAGCATAGATGCAGTCACAAAATGGTTAACAACCCAGAATCTATCCCAAACCGAAATTGAAGAAACTATTCAAAAACTTCAACAGCAAGGAACAACCCTAAGCATAAATTCAGATGAATGGAAGCAGAATCAAACTCAGGTTATGAACCTTAAAAATGCTTACGGCAATTTTGTAAGCCAGAACAGAGCAGTTGTTTCTTCGCAGGGTCAGGTTGCCCAGGGCGGAAATCAAATGAACCAAACGCTTAGCCAGTTGGGTTGGGTTTTAGGTGATGCAAATATGTTTATGGTAGATTTCCGTATGGGAATGATGTCTATTGGAAATAACATACCGATGGTAGTCCAGGGATTTATGCAGGCAAGAGTTGCTGCCGCCGCACTCGGAACAACTGTAAAAGCGCAGCTTGTTGCTTCCTTGATGGGGCCGGGTGGTCTAATGCTTGCAATTAACGGTGTGATGCTTTTACTGCAGTTACTCCCGTCATTATTCAGCAAACCAACTGATGAAATTGACAAACAACGCAAAGCGGTTGATAAACTTCGAGATTCGTTAAATGAATACACCAAATCACAGTTAGAAGCATTAAAAGCTGAAAGCGAACGAAAAATTGCGGAACTGGAATCTCTCTCAAAGCAACAGGTAACAAAAAGCAATGCAAGCCAGGGAATGGTATATGTTCCTAACGCATCATATAAGGCTAATAGAGGCCTTAATGCAGAAGAACAAGATCAACTTAACATAGAAAAAGAAAAGATTGCTTTGCTTGATACACAAATAGCTAAAGCCGGTCTTCGTTATGATATCGATGTAAAACTTGCCCAATTGCGGGCAGAGCAATACGCAACAAGAGACAAAGATGAATATAAAAGGCTTGGGGAAGAAATAAAAAAACTTCAGGAAGAAAAAAATAAATTAGACGGTAGCAATAATGATAAAGCTGTAAATGAAGCATTCAAGAGAGCAGAAGAAGAACTTTCTATTGTTCAGCAACACGCAGAAAGAATGGCGGAAATTCAGAAATCCGGAGATGCTGAGCTTTTCTTATTAAAAGAAAAACACCTTAAAGATATGATCTCTCTGTATAAGAAATACGGACAAAATGTAACTAAGCTTGAGTATGAACTTGCAGAGTTAAGAGCAGAAATCGAACAGCAGTATAAAACTCCGGAAGCACCCAAAGATGAATATGCACCTGAAGATGAAGCTCTGGGAAATGCTAAATACTTAAGTGAGGATGAGCTTGAAAAACTAAGAATCGATAATATAGATAATGAATTTACAAGACAAAAAGAATTGGCTGATTTTACTTACCAGATGGAACTTAAGAAATATCAGGATTATGAGAACTTTTCGGAAATAAAGCAAGAGCTTGATGAAAAACACGCCCGGACTATAGAACGCTTAGAAGAAGAAAAATCGGGTGCTCAAGTAGATGCCGCTAAAAAAAGTATGTCAAATATTGCGGGTCTTTTTGGTAAGCATACTGCAGCCTATAAGGTATTAACTAAAGCTCAAACTTTGATAGACACTTATCAGGCAGCTGTTGCAGCTTATAAATCCACAGCGGAAATTCCTTTTATTGGTCCGTTCCTTGCACCTGCTGCGGCTGCCGGCGCAATTGCATTCGGTATGGCAAGAGTTCAACAAATAGAACAGACAAAGATGCCGGGCTTTGAACGAGGCGGCATAGTTGTAGGTGAGAAAGGTCCTGAAATAATTGCTCCGATGCGTGAATACGCTGAAGGCCAGGCACAGTTAATCACATCCTCGGTTATGGCGGTTGAAAGGAATATGAACAACAGAACTCCTCTATTCGATAGGTCTGTAGGCAGTGAAATTAAAAGCCTGAATGAAAAGCTTACCAGGTATCTTGATAACCCGGTTCCGGCTGTTGCTTATATATCTGATCGGGAGTTTGATAAAGGATATAGGACTCTTAAATCAAGAGATTCAAAGAGCAGATTATGATAAAAGTAAGATTTAAAGAATGGCCGGATGGAGATTGGCAGGATTGGAGTAAGTATTTAATAAACAGCCCTTCAATAACAAGACGTGTTGAAAGCCAAAACTCCGGTGAGGCCGGTTTGATTTGCTTTAATACGGTGAAAATTGAATTATATACCGGTCTGGAGTTAGACATTCCAGCCGAGATGCCATTATATGCCGAAGAAGAACAACTTGCCGCAGATAACTTGACATACGTAGATTACGGACAGGGTACTGTACCGGTGTTGGAGCAGGAAGAAATATACGTAATAAATAAAGTTAATCCGGTAAACACTTACTTTAATTATTCACTTACTTCTGTTAATAGATTCCTTTTTGAAATATCTACTCCGAACGATTCAGGAATATACGTAAAACTCTTTGAAGGGCTTGCTGATCTCTCAACAATTGAATGGGAGGACCATTATCCAAGATTATCCGTTATTTTAGTTGATAAACTGGCAGCAATGTCATTTTTGGAATCAGAACTACAGAGAGCGAGTTTTGATTCATCATTAAGGGTAACTGATCATCGTTTAGGTTTCACAGTATGGCCTGGCGAAATTCCGGGGATTGGTAATTGTTGGATTATCTTCCCATTAGAGATTGGTCTTAAAGACTTTACGGCATTCCCATCACTGTGGTACAGTGTTAATGCCCCAATCCTAAATAAGGGAGAAATATTACAGAATCCAGGATACCCAGAATCTAATCATTTAATAATTGATTCAGGAGTGGTTCCCATACCTGCGGAAACTGTTTGTTGGTTAATTGGATCACCGCTTCCGACAAATGAATGGATGTATAAAACTCCAATTTCAGGTAATGCTACTTGGATTAAATGTTATCCCGAACTGCCTTCTTCTGTCCTTAATTGGGAAAATTATATCGGCAGCGCAAGCTATTATTCAAAACTTTATTATGGCAGAACAGATATCTGCAATTATGATATTCAAAACAATCGAACAATAGTTAAATCATTTGATGGCATAAAGATACTTGGAGAGATAATTAAACAACAATGGCCGGAAATCAGCATTGTTAATCGAACCGGGAATACTACGTTTGATATCCCAATAGATTACTTTGATGAACTAATCGATGAAGCTCCATTTGGCACTCATCCACTTGAGGCATTAAAGAAAATTACAGATTTAATGCAGTGTTATTTATTTGCAAATAGCGCAGGAAATATTGTAATCCAAAACAAAGAACATCTTGGATCAAACGGCGCTCAAAAACACTTATTAACAACAAGAGTAATTTCAGGTAAAAAGAAATTTTTCTGGGATAAGCTTATCGATGCTGTTGAAATTACTGCAGAATCGTATCTAAGAGACGAAGCCGGTGATAAGATAGTCGGATATTCGTACAAACAATACGGGTCACTTAGTATAAAACCAAGAAACACTTTGGAGAAAACAATAATTGTAAATACTGTATTATCGCAAGATATTCAGCAAGCTCGAATTATACTAAATGATGTAGCTTCGCAGATTGCAACTAAATATCTGGAATTTTATGGAAAGAGACATGAAGAATATAAGGTAGAACTTGATCTTGACAATAATACGCTGACTTTTGATTTACTAGACAATGTAATAATTGCTGGTACATCATATTTTATGGCAGAGCTTGATGCTGAGTTGGCCATAAAAACAATAACAATTTCACTGGTATCAGTTGAAAGTTTTGATTACAATAATAAGCAAATAATGATAGGTGCAAAATGATTAGAGTAAGAGAACTTGCAAAAGAAGTAAACGAAATAACGGAAGATGATTTTATTTTAATATCTAATCCTCATTGGGATGCCAAAATGAAAGCATCCAATCTTGTCAATCCAAATGCACAATATCTTGATTCCGAAGGCAAAGTTGAACCAGAAGGGTTAAGCTATCAGCTGAAAAACTTAAATACTCTTGATGATGATCCGGATTATATTGGACAAAGCGGAAAATTTAATGAAGATTTTTATATAGCAGTTCAATCCTCCGGTACGAAATGGCAAAAGCTAAATAATATTGCGATTGACATAACTGACATAGCCGCATTAAGTGCAGTTCCATTAGATGGTGCTGAAATTCCTGTTATCGGTGAATTTGCCGGGACTACAGCAATCTACATCAGTTCTACCCAGATCGGCGGCGGGAGCTACTTGAAGGCATTATTCGACATATCAGGAAAGGGCTTAAACGGCAAAAAAATACAGATAGGCGGGATCATACATTCCGGATACGCAATAAACGAACAAGATTACACTTCTGAATCTGATTATCAACTATCTGTATCTTGCAACCTTATCAGTGGTGAAGACATTGAGTATAACGCTCAAAGTTCTTCAGTAATTGAATTTAAGTCATACCACAAGCGAATAAGGTTTTATGCAGAAGTTACGCCGGCAGTCGGAGTTGATACTATAGAATTGTTGTTCACGATTCATAATACAACCGGCAATAATGCTAACGCCCGATTGTTTCAACTTGCAAGAGTGTTTTACAGTTTAGCTGAAGAACCGGTATCATACGAACGAGACCTTGATACATTAAAAGAACTTGTAAAATACAAAGCCGACACAACTCACACACACACTGACAAACTTGATACATGTGGCGGGACAATAACCGGGAACTTAACGTTAACCGGCAATCTGACTGTGCAAGGTACTCAATTCATAGCAGATGTCGAAACGGTTGAAATAGAGGATAATCTACTTCTTATCAACAAGAATGAGCCCGGTGCAGGTGTAACAGCCGGAACGGCGGGCATCGAAATAGAGAGAGGTAGCGAGACTAATTATCAGTTCTTGTTCGATGAAACAACGGATACGTTTCGAGTCGGGCTCTCCGGGAGTCTGCAACCTGTTGCCACCCGCGAGGACTTACCAATAACAGGCGGCTTCGCCAAATGGGATAATATCAATTATCGATTTATTACTGAAGATTTAGATGTACCAAATATTGTAAGAAAAAACCAGGCTAATACGTTCGGTTCATACCTCCAGACATTTCAAGGGGTTATAGTTGTTGAAGGCGGAAATGGAATAAGTGCAACTCAGGGCAGCGAAAATTTCGCAACAGGAAGAACGTGGATTTCTGGCGGGAACAGCCAAGAGCCGTCAGTTACAAGAGGAGCTTACGCAATATTATGCGGAAATGAATATCCAACTGATGGTGCTGGTGCTGCTGGAGCGCTTTGGTTAGCTTCTGGCAACGTGACTGGGTCGTATATAGATTTTAGAGCAAAAGGGAGCACTACAAATTTAGTTAGAATTATTGAGAATGGTTATGTCGGTTTCGGCAAAACTGATCCCGCCGAAAGAGTTGATATTAATGGTAACTTAAAAGCAAGCGGAAGTGTAAACGCAGTTACAGCTTTACAGTTAAATGGAACTTCGATAAACACTACTGGAACGCTTAGTAATGTTGCTTACAAAGGACAGGATAACAATTTCACAACAAGCCAAACAGTAACAGGCGACGTAAGGCTCGCGAATGGTTCAGCGGATAGAGGCTTCACAGGGAACGACAATGCGGGGAGAATAATAATCGGCGGAGGCAGCGGGGGTGGTGGAACAAATGGAGCAAGTATATACCTTACAGGGAACACATACGCAAGTAATCCTGGACGCCTTACTCTTTTAGCGGGACAACAAAGCGAAACAGGGAAAGGTGATATAATATTTCGAACCGGCTCATCTTCACAAAACTATATGGTGATAAACCATTTGGGGAATGTTAGAATAGGCGCAACTACCGATGCAACTGAAAAGTTAGAAGTTGTTGGTAATATTAAAGCAAGTGGAAATATCAACGCAGTTACGGATATACAATTAAATGGAACTTCAATAAACACGACAGGAACTCTTTCAAATGTTGCTTATTATAATAAAGTAAACCCATTTACGCAACCAATATCCATTTCTCCACCAAATTCTACGGCAAACCCATTAACACTTAATCGTGGGGATATGACAAATTTTGACATTGTCATACAAAAAGGCGGATCGGATCGGTGGAGGATAAGAATGGACAATGCGACGGAGACCGGTTCTAATACGGGAAGTAACTTCGCAATAGTGAGGAGAAATGATGACGGAACGATTATAAGCCCCTTCCCACTATTCATTTATAGAAGTAATGGATTTGTTGGAATAAATAACAATACTCCAACCGAAGCTCTCGATGTAACTGGCAACATTAAAGCAAGTGGCAATATCAATGCTGTAACAGCTTTACAAGTTAATGGAACTGACATTTTCAGTAGAACTAACACTTGGTCAAATATACAGACATTCAGTAATAATATTATAATGAATACTGCTGGCGGCGTAAGAACGATATTCGGGAATACGACAGATGCCTCTACGCATACAGGAGAGTTAAGACTTACCAGCGCAGACGGCGTTATGGTTTCAAAAGGTGGATATATAATGGTCTGCGGTAATGCCCACGCTACATACCCAGGCTACGTCAGACTTGTTTGCGGAACAGGTGGACTTATTCAAGCATCAGGAAATACTGAAATAGCTGGCACTTTATCTCTTAATTCTACTGCAAGAATTTTTAGAATGGGACCCGATTCGGACGGAAGCTGGCAGTTTGCGATTTCAGGCGTAAATTTGGTTATACAAAAGAAAGAAAGCGGCGCTTGGGTAACTAAAAGCACTATTACATAAATAATAAATAGGAGAAATAATATGTTTCAAGTTGAATTATCAGCAGATGAAATGACTATCATAAAAGAACTTTGTAATTTAGGACTTAAAACTGGTGGATTGCAAAACCTTGCACCCGTATTAGCCGTCCTGAATGCGCTTGAAAGAGCTAAAGAGAGTTCAAAAGAGGAAGATAATAATCAAAGTTAAATAGCCGTTTAATTGGAATAAAATGTTTGTTAATTTGCATTGAAAACTAAAAACCAGAATAGCTCTATCTATTCTGGTTTTACTTACAAATTAATCCCTTTTTCAAACTTTTCTCATTTTATCCGTTCAAAATTCTCAAATTAAGTTTCCAAAATTCTCATTTTATCCGTTCAAAATTCTCATTTTCGGCGTGCGGCTATATTTGTAAATGGGAATGGAGTAAACGGATATAAATGAAAATAGCACAAAAATATTCGCATCTGAACGGAGAAGAATACCTTATCGTTCATCACAATAACTTATACAAAGAAATTAAGCAAGTTATTGAAAGTATTGACGCTGAACAATTATTAACGAAAATCAGTAAAGAGAAAGGAAAAATTGGTAAAAACCTTTTATCCCCAATTGACTTAAATGAAGCCTTTAATACGGAGTTCTATATAAGAAAATGGGCAGAAAGCAGATATAACTATTATATTACTCTCAACAGAGAATTAATGGAAAAAAGCGTTCTAATGTCTGCAAAAGAACAGAAGGAATTTCTCATTGCTAACGGAGAGAAAAAACCAATTTATAGTTACAATCAAACCGACTTTGTAAAGGACAAAATTGCTGTTGAAGTTCAATTTGGGAAATATGCTTTTGTTGCATTTGACTTGTTTGTAAAACACATGCTTTTCTACTCAGGTGGTGTTATTAATTTAGGAATTGAAATTCTTCCAACAAAGAAAATGCAAGCACAGATGAGCAGTGGGGTAGCTTATTATGAAGGAGAAGTTTACAACGTAATGAGACAAGGACGAAATAGCCCACCAGTTCCATTGTTGATTTTGGGAATTGAACCATAAAGAAAAGACAAGAAGCCAAGCCGCTAACATCAAATATAAAACTTTTGTCAGCCGGTTCGTTATCGAGCGGCATAGCTCGTATTATTAAAAGTAGTTGTAACTTGACAGGAAAGTGCTTCGAAATGCAGAACTTTTTATTTACTTAATTGTTAGACATTATTTTAACAACGAGGAACACAAAATGATAAACACATTAATTTGTACGGTAGGAACAAGTCTTTTTGAAAGCAATCTAAAACATCTTTCCAATAGTACTGATCAACGCCCCGAAAATTGGGAAAGTATAAAAAATAAATATGACGAAAGTAATTGGAATGAATTGTCCAAAGAATTATTGAAAGTAAAACCTAGTAGCCGGATTTGTGGAGCAGAGATTAACACGATAGAAGAAGCAAAGAAGAAAAATTGGATTGAACTCAACAATCTTGTTTTGCTGGTATCTGACACAGAAGCTGGCAAAAATACAGGTTATGTTCTGAAAAAATATTTTGAAGGTAGAAAAGACTTAAATTTACAACAAGTTGAATTTAAAGTTATTGAGCAACTTCAAGATACCGAGCCTAAGAAATTTAAAGTTCATGGACTTAGAAACCTTGTAAGAACTTTAGGTGATTTTATCCAACGATTTGGAAGAGACATAATAGCAATAGATGCAACTGGAGGATACAAGGCGCAAATTGCCGTTGCAGTATTGCTTGGACAAGCATTGGACATTCCTGTTTACTATAAACACGAAAGATTTTCTGAAATCATTGATTTTCCGCCATTGCCAATTTCTTTGGATTATGATATACTTGGACGTAATTCTGATATTTTAACCGATTTTGAACGTGGTAAATCTTATGCAAAAAGTGAGATCAAAGACTTTGACGAAAAATTAAGAGTATTCCTAAACGAAATTGAGATAGAAAATGAATCTGTATTTGAACTCAACGCAATAGGGCAGCTTTATTTGACATCGTTTAGACTTCGTTATCCTAAAGCAGTAAATCTTAAACCACTTAGTGAAAATGAACGAAAAGAACCTACTTTTAGAGACGATCATTATCCAATTGGTTTTAAAGAATTTGTTGAAAAGGTTTGGAGAGAAAACAAGTGGATAAAAACTAGCTGGTCTTTATCTTATGATGGTCAACAAGCAATAAAAGGTATTGGTTTTGCTGTAAAGACTTATGATAAAAAAAATATTCTTGTGGGAACTTTTCAAGACAAAAATAACTTCGGAGCAAGGTTTCAAGTAGTTCTAACAGACGAGAGTAACGAAAGTTTAAATTGGGTGGCAGACCAATTAAACCAAAAATATCGATAATAAAATAATGTAACGCCAATGATATGCGTCTATGTGTCTGTTTCAAGCGCTATATAGGAATACAGCGCATATACGAAACCGTAATGCTCATGCCGGCATAAATCCAATAATATTTAGTTTTTGAAAGTCTGAAAACACTCGAAGAAACTGTAGCAGTCGCAATGGACGTATCTTAGTATGAGCTTTTGCCTTTTTACCTTACATACTTCAAGTTTTCCGGGAAATAGGTGCTGACGCCGATGCAATTATTTCCTTGATAAAATATAGATACGTTGCAGTGCAACGTATCTACAAAAAACAATGTCTCTCAGTATCCTTCTCGCTTTATCAACTAATCGCTTAGAAATTCTATCAAACAATACAATAATGCCTCGTGATTCTGCCACATTGTCAAATGATTACTTAGAAATGAAGTGTGCGCGCTTAGAAATATAAAGTTCACGCACGGAAATATAAAGTTCACGCACGGAAATATAAAATTCACGCACGGAAATATAAAATTCACGCACGGAAATATAAAGTTCACGCACGGAAATATAAAGTTCACGCACGGAAATGTAAAGTTCACGCAAGGAAATGGAAACTTCACGCAAGGAAATGGAAACTTCACGCAGGGAAATGGAAACTTCACGCAGGGAAATGGAAACTTCACGCAGGGAAATGGAAACT
>CAZOZP010000003.1:0-6495 GCA_964584325.1 uncultured Melioribacteraceae bacterium | reverse complement strand
ACGCAGGGAAATGGAAACTTCACGCAGGGAAATGGAAACTTCACGCAGGGAAATGAAAACTTCACGCAGGGAAATGAAAACTTCACGCAGGGAAATGAAAACTTCACGCAAGGAAATGGAAACTTCACGCAAGGAAATGGAAACTAACAAAACATAATACCTCTGGTATCCGATCACTCTATTACTTCCCCCCGTCATTTCCTCCCGTCACGCTGTTTCTCTTTACAAAAAAAATCTTCCGTCATCATTAACCTGCTTTCTGCATAGAGTTCTTTAATAAAGAATTGAAAATCCTTATATTTGCAATCAATATTAAAACAATCGGACACACTATGCAGGTCAGAACACTCCAAGAAATCCCAAAAGCTTACAATCCGTCTGAAACAGAAGATAAATGGTACAAATACTGGGAAGATAACAGACTTTACCACTCTGTGAAAGATGATTCAAAAACACCTTACACAATCGTTATTCCACCGCCGAATATTACCGGAATACTGCATATGGGACATATCCTGAACAACACTATACAGGATGTATATATTCGCTACAAGAGAATGAAGGGATTTAATGCATGCTGGGTGCCCGGAACTGACCACGCATCGATTGCCACAGAAGCAAAGGTTATCAGAATGCTTAAGGATTCCGGGGTAGATAAATATCAGATTGGCCGCGAAGAGTTTCTGAAACACTGCCATGAGTGGAAGGAAAAATACGGCGGAATAATTATCCGCCAGCTTAGAAAGCTTGGGGTAAGCTGCGACTGGGAACGTACTCGCTTTACTATGGATGACCATTACTATAAGAAAGTTATTGAGGCTTTTGTTGCTCTTTACAAAGAGGGATTGATCTATAAAGGATACCGTATGGTGAACTGGTGTCCGGCTTCAAAATCCGCAATCTCTGATGAAGAGGTTATCTACCGCACAGTTCAGGGAAGTCTCTGGCATTTTAAGTATCCGGTTAAGGATTCCGGCGATTTTCTTGTTGTTGCAACTACAAGACCTGAAACAATGCTCGGAGATACAGGCGTTGCGGTTAATCCTAATGATAAAAGATATTCACACTTAATCGGGAAATCGGTTATTCTTCCTATAGTAAACAGAGTAATTCCGATTTTTGCCGATGAATATGTGGATATGGAATTCGGAACAGGCGCAGTTAAGGTTACACCGGCACACGATATAAACGACTATGAAATGGCTCTGAGGCATAAACTGGAAATGATAAATATTTTCCACGAAGATGCTACGGCAAATGATAAAGTTCCTGAAGAATTCCGCGGTTTGGACAGATTTATTCTGCGGAAAAAAGTTGTATCTGTTTTGGAAGGTCTTGGATTGCTCCTGAAAACTGAAGACTACACTAATAAGGTGGGCTATTCTGAAAGAGGCGGTGTACCTATTGAACCATACATCTCAGAGCAGTGGTTTATGAAAATGGATGAAATCATTAAACCTGCCTTAGAAGCGGTAAGGGACGGAAGAATTAATTTTCATCCTAAACACTGGGTTAAGACTTATGAACACTGGATGGAAAATATTCGCGATTGGTGTATTTCCAGACAGCTTTGGTGGGGTCACAGGATACCTGTCTGGTATCATAAGACCACCGGCGAAATATATTGTGAGGTATATCCGCCTGCAGATGCAGATAATTGGGAACAGGAAAATGATGTGCTTGATACCTGGGCTTCGAGCTGGCTTTGGGCACAGGATGTTTTCGAGACAGATGAGGACAGAGATTATTATTATCCTACCGACCTTCTTGTAACCGCACCGGATATAATTTTCTTCTGGGTGGCAAGAATGATAATGGCAGGAATGCATTTCAAAAATCAAATTCCTTTCAAAGATGTTTACTTTACCAGCATAATTCGGGATGAGCAGGGAAGAAAAATGAGTAAATCTTTAGGCAACTCGCCGGATCCTCTTGATATTATCAGAGATTACGGTGCTGATGCTATGAGATTTACGATAAATTATACAGCTCCGCTCGGACAGGATGTGCTTTTCAGCACCGACAAATGCGAATTCGGCAGAAACTTTGCCAACAAGCTGTGGAACGCTGCAAGATTCCTGATGATGAACGCTCAGGGTGTGGAAATCAACGAAGAATTGGCCGTTAAACATTCGGATTTCAGCGATAAATGGATTGTATCAAAATTCCAGAACGCACTCAGGGAAATGAATACTGCTATGGACAGATTTGATGTTACCGGCGCGGCAAAAATAATATACGGATTTATATGGAATGATTTCTGCGACTGGTATATCGAATTATCAAAAAACAGGCTTTATTCCGATAATCCGGAGATTAAATCCGCTGTTATAACTACTGCCACAAAGCTGTTTGAAGATATGCTGAAAATGCTTCATCCTTTTATGCCTTTTATAACTGAAGAAATTTACCACCTTATGTTTGAGCGAAAAGCCGGTGAAAGTATATCGACTTCCGATTTCCCCGAAGTGAATGAATCTCTTATAAATCCGGAAGCTGAGGCTGAAATAGACTTTACTCAGAATATCATTACTGCCGTAAGGAATGTAAGAGGCGAAATGAATATTCCTCCTTCAAGAAATCTCAGAGTTTTGATTAAAACCGATAAACTTACTGAAACACAAACGGGATTCATTAAATCGCTCGGAAGAATAGACAATCTTGAATTCGGTTCGGATATAGTGAAGCCTAAAGGAAGTGCATCTGCTTTGGTAAAAAATGCAGAGATATTCATACCTCTTGAAGGAATAATAGATCTTGAAGTGGAAAGAGTAAGGGTGGAAAAAGAAATTCAGAGGATCGGGGGACTTCTTAAGTCGGTAAACGGAAAATTATCAAATGAAAAATTTGTGAATAATGCTCCGGCTGATGTTGTTGAAAAAGAAAGAATTAAGAAAGCCGATTGGGAATCTGCTGTTGTTAAACTTAAGGAAATTCTCTCCGATATATCATAGTATCCGAAATTAATCCGGCGCCGCAATAAAAGCGGTGCCGGCTTCCATAATAAAAAAGGGATTGATATGAAAACTATAGCTGCAATCATTATCGCCTTAACTACTCTGCTTTCAGCCGCAGAGATAAAAGTTAATTCGCCGGACGGATCAAGAACGCTTGTGTTCTCTTTGAATTCCGAAGGCAAGGCTGTTTACGGTTTTTCGCTAAACGGTCGCGATGTTATAAAACCATCCAGCCTCGGTATTAAACTTACTGAAACAGAATTTACTTCTAATCTGGAACTGGTTAAAACAGATACTTCTTCTTTTGATGAAACCTGGGAACCTGTTTTAGGGGAAGTGAAGGAAATAAGAAATAATTACAAGGAATTAGCTGTTACATTAAAAAACAATTCAAATAAAATGATTGTTGTAAGGTTCAGAGTTTTTAACGACGGACTCGGATTTCGGTATGAATTCCCTGAACAAAAAGATTTGCGGAATATTATTGTGCTTGATGAATACTCCGAATTCCGCCTTGCCGGAGATCATACGGCTTTCTGGATGCCGGGGGACTATGATACAAACGAGTATTCATATACCACAGGCAAGGTATCTGAAATAGAAGCGAAAAAATCGCGCGATTATGCCGGCCTGTCATATAAAACGGTTAAAGATCAAATAGTTGTTCAAACGCCTTTAATGATGAAATCCACTGACGGTATCTATATTAATATTCACGAAGCGGCTCTCACTGATTTTTCCGTTATGCAGTTGAATGTTGATAAAAAAACATTGAGCTTTTCATCTCACCTTACACCTGATGCACTCGGAAACAAAGCTTATCTCACAGCTCCTTCGCAGACACCCTGGAGAACTGTAATTGCTGCGGATAATGCTCCGGAGATACTTGAATCGAAGACCATTCTGAATCTGAATGAGCCTTCAGTTATTGAAGAAACTGAATGGATAAAGCCGGTAAAATATGTAGGAATCTGGTGGGAAATGCACGTTAATAAATCATCTTGGAATTATGCCGATATCCCGATTAAAAATCTTAAAGACATAAATTGGAAGGAAGTTAAACCCAACGGAAGACACGGAGCAACAACCGAACGTACTAAACAATATATTGATTTCGCGGCAAAACATAAGCTCGATGCGGTTCTTGTTGAAGGATGGAATATCGGCTGGGAAGACTGGGGAAGTTTTATTCGCGAGGATATTTTCGACTTCGTTACACCTTATCCTGATTTCGATGTTCAGGAAATAAGAAAATATGCCGAATCTAAGGGTGTAAAAATGATAATGCATCACGAAACAGCGGCTTCAGTAAGTAATTACGAAAGATGTTTCGATGCCGCCCTCAGATTTATGAAAGATAACGGTTATGGAGCAGTAAAGACAGGATATGTCCAGAAAATAATACCAAGAGGCGAACATCACGACGGACATTGGATGGTAAGACACTTTACCCGTACGGCAGAAAAGTTTGCCGAAAACAGAATAATGCTTAATGCCCACGAATCAGTAAGACCAACAGGAGTTCACAGAACATATCCGAACTGGATAGCAAACGAAGCCGCAAGAGGAAACGAGTTTAATGCGTGGAGTGCCGGCAATCCTCCGGAACATGAAACCATTCTGCCGTTTACAAGACTTATGGGCGGTCCTATGGATTATACTCCGGGTATTTTTCAGATAAAATTGGATTACTATCAGCAGGGGAAAAAAGAACAAGTTCATACAACTTTGGCAAAACAGCTTGCATTGTATGTAACGCTTTATAGTCCGCTTCAGATGGCTGCGGATTTACCTGAAAATTATGAGAGATTTCCCGATGCGTTCAAATTCATTGAAGATGTTGCGGCAGACTGGGACGACACAAAAATAATTGAAGCCGAACCGGGCGATTATATAACAATTGCACGAAAAGCCAAGGGAAAAGAGGAGTGGTTCATAGGTGCAATAACGGATGAAAATTCCAGAACTGCAGAAATTCCTCTTACATTCCTCGATAAAGAAAGAGGATATGTTGCAACAATATATAAAGATAGCGAGGATGCACACTATGAGAAAAATCCGATGTCATATACAATAGGAACATTGGGAGTGAATTCAGAAAGTGTTCTGAAAATTAAATTAGCTGAAGGCGGTGGAGCTGCAGTAAGTTTAAGACCTGCAAGAATTGATGAAATAAAATAAGATTAAACTAAAAATTTATGAATGTCCTTCCGGCCGGTTAAGCAGGAAGGACATTTTTTTTTACATAATATTTGCTCGGAGTGTATCGTAAACCGGTTCTTTAGGCATTTCCAGTCCCGTCCACAATTCAAAAGCCTTTGCACCTTGCTCAACAAACATGGTAAGACCGTTTATCGTTCTTGCACCCTTCGATTCGGCAATGGAAAGAAGCTTTGTCTTCAGAGGAGTGTAAATAACATCAAAAACAATCTGATTTTCGTTGAATGATTCTTCAATAGTTGTAGGAGAATCATCAGCATTCGGATTCATCCCGATTGATGTTGTATTAATTATAAGCTTCGATCCTGATAAAGTCTTTGTTAAATCAGGCGGAAAAAGTTCATAAGTTCCGAAAGATTCGAAATGCATTTTCTGACTGAAAAAGTCTCTCAGTGTTTCAGTCCTTTGTACGGTACGATTTATAAGATTAATTTTTCCAACCTTAAAATTCTGGATAAGTGTATAAATTACGCTTCTTGCCGCGCCTCCGGCACCGATAACACTTACTTCCGAATCGGCAATTTCATCTTTATAAGGAGCAAGCGTAGCCATAATTCCCATAACATCAGTATTATATCCGAAAAGTTTTCCGCCGTCGTTAACAATTGTATTTACTGCACCTATTACAGAGGCTTCGTCCGAAACATTCTCAAGATACTGATAAATTTTTTCCTTATGAGGTACAGTAACATTGAAGCCTTTAATTCCAAGAGCATTCATAGACTTAAGTGCGGCTTTCAGGTAAGTTGAATGAACATCGAATGCAAGATATACATAATTCAATCCGGTAAGAATAAATGCCGTATTGTGCATAAGCGGAGAAAAGCTGTGGCGAATCGGGTGTCCGATAACACCAATAACTTCAGTAGAACTGTTCAGTTTTTTTGAATATTCCATGACACTCATAATGTGAAAAATAATAAGACAAAGTTAAGAAAATTCCATTAAATATATATTACAAAAGTTACAAATACTTGAAGAGAGGAGATACATTGAAATAGTGCAACGAAAGCACCCCGAGTCGATTAAGGAATTTACGGTAGAATTCGAAGCTGTAACTGAAGGAACTATTCTTCATCCATTCCCTGAAAGTTGGAAATAATGAGGAATAGAATCCCTGAAATCGGCAAAATATGTGTATTTAAACAGTAATGATATTATTTTTTCAAAAAACGGATATAAAATGATATCAAGACTTTTGGAAAATAAAATAAAACAAAGCAAGCTCCTCAGGATGACTAACTTTTTTTTTGAGACAGCCTCTTTAACCCAAATTATTCGTTAGAAAATCTTTATCACTGAATACCATTGCAAAGAA
>CAZOZP010000002.1:0-112563 GCA_964584325.1 uncultured Melioribacteraceae bacterium | reverse complement strand
TTTTCCGGAAAACATTGGTCCACAAACAACTTCTATCCATCCTGAATGACGCCCCTGATTTATATACATATTTATCTCCAAGTTTTGGATAACGTCTGTCTTCATAGATTAGCTGAAACATTATTTCAATGTATATTGATCCGGATGATATTCTATGGATCGGTACTCATGGTGAAGGCCTTAACAAGTTTATTCCGGTTTGGGAAAACGACAGACTTAAGGGTGTAAGAATAAAAAGATATATGAAAAACGACGGACTTCCGAGCAACATCATTTACGGAATAAAACCTGACGGAAAAGGTAATTTGTGGCTGAGTACAGATAACGGACTGGTGAAATTTAATCCTTTAGCCGGCTCATTCAGACATTATTATCAAATAGACGGTGTTCAGGATAACCAGTTTTTCTGGGGAGCCCATTGCAGGCTAAATGACGGAAGACTTGTATTCGGAGGTATCTCGGGAATAACAATGTTTAATCCGGAAGAAATAAAAGAAAACAGATTTATTCCGCGTGTTCTTATTACAGGAATTAGCCTGTTCGGAAATCAGGTGAAACCCCTGGATAAAACATCAATTCTTAAGAAATCAATATTGTTTACTGAAGAAATTGAGCTGGAGTATTATCAGAACTCTTTTTCAATAGAGTTTGCATCAATGGATTTTTCCAAACCGCAGAAAAATCAGTTTAAGTATAAGCTCGAAGGTATTAATCCTGATTATATCCATCTGGGAAACAGGCACTATATTTCATTTAATGATTTAAAAAGCGGAGATTATACATTAAAGATACTTGGTTCAAATGACGACGGATACTGGAATCCGGCTCCTGCAGAGCTTCGTATTAAAATTATTCCGCCCTTCTGGAAATCTAATTGGTTTATTTCTCTCGCAGTACTTTTCATAGCATTGGTAATCAGCTTAGCGGTTTACCAGCAAGTCAGAAATCTGATTAAAGTGGAAAGACTCAGACTTAAAATTGCCGCAGACCTTCACGACAATATCGGATCGGGTCTAACAGAGATATCAATATTAAGTGAGGTAGTGAAAAACAGAATTGATCCTGCAGCTGCAGACAGTATAAGGAATCTCGATAACATCGGAGAAAAATCCAGAAATCTGATTGACAGAATGAGCGATATAGTTTGGCTTATAAATCCGAATAAAGACTCACTTTATGATTTAATAATCAGACTTAAGGATAACTATTCTGAAATATTTTCACATAACAATATCTCATTCAAAACATTCGAACTTACTTCTCTTCAGAAAGTTAAACTTTCTATGGAAAAACGACAGAATCTTTATCTTATTTTTAAAGAAGGAATTACAAACTGCTTAAAACACAGTAAGTGCGGAAAGATTTTCTTTAAGGTTGAAATTAAAGGAAATCAAATGGCTCTTTCACTAACAGATGATGGTAAAGGATTTTCCGGGGAGGGCAAGGGAAACGGTCTTAAGAATATGATGTACCGGGCAAAACTTATTGGCGGTTCTCTTACAATAGAGAGTACTCCGGGTAAAGGAACCGAAGTAAAATACTCGGAAAAAATCAAATAGGAGATTTAGTGATAAAAGTAGTGATTATCGAAGATAACTTAAATATCCGTGAGGGATTGAAACTTTTAATAAACGGAACAGGCGGCTATCAATGTACTGCAAGTTTTGAATCTTGTGAAGAACTTTTCGAACAGTACGAAAAAATTGAGGCGGATATTTTTCTTATGGATATTGAACTTCCGGGAATGAACGGAATTGAAGGCATAAAGAAATTAAAACAGCTTAATCCTGAATCTATTGTACTTGTAATTACTGTGTATGAAGATAATGAAGTTCTTTTTGATGCACTTTGTGCCGGAGCAAGCGGTTATCTTGTAAAAAACACTCCTCCTTCAAGACTGCTTGACGCAATTAAAGAAGCGGCAGAGGGTGGTTCCCCAATGAGTTCGAATATAGCCAGGAAGGTTATCAATTATTTCAGGCAGAATAAAGTAGTACCTGAAAAGAAGAGTGAATCTAATCTATCTGAGAGAGAGAAGGAAGTGCTGAAATGTCTAATGGAAGGTTACAGCCATAAAGCCATTGCCGATACATTGTTTATTAGCCTCGAAACAGTAAGATTCCATTTCAGAAACATATACAAAAAACTTCATGTTCACAGTCAAACAGAAGCAATTGCAAAAGCAATTAAAGAGAAACTCATTTAACAGTTCTTTTATTTACGAATAAATCATAAGTTGTTTTTTTACAATAAACATAAAAATATACAGATTTATTTCGATTATAATTTTGAATATTTTTAATTTGGATTCTTTAATATATGCTCGAAAATAAAAATAAAGATGAACATAACGATAAAATAAACAATTGCGATTGCGACGAAAATTCTGATAATGAAAGATTGACAAAAATGCGCCGTACTACTTTGGATGCACTTCATGAAAGTGACGGCCGCTTTAGTGATATGATTGAACAGGCACCTGATGCAGTAATTCTTGTTGAGTCGAATACCGGTATGATTCTTTATGTTAATCCGTATGCGTGCGAGCTATTGAGAGGAAACTTCAATGAAATTATCGGACGTAACCAGTCCGATTTCTTCCCTAACGAAGGGAACGAAGACCTTCTTAGAAAATATTCAAAAGAAGAACCTCCGAAGTTTATTCAGAGCTATCCAAGACGTTTCGAAAATACACTAATTAGGTTAGATGGTGTCAGAATACCGGTAGAAGCTTCAACCAAAACTTTACTTGTTCATGGCGATTTGCTTCTGATGGGTATTTTAAGAGATATGACTCATCATAAAAGACTGCAGAGTGAATTACGCGTTGCCAAGGAAAAAGCTGAAAGGGCAGATCAGCTTAAAACAGAATTCTTATCCCAGATGTCTCACGAAGTAAGAACACCTTTGAACACAATCCTGAACTTTACAAATGTTTACCGGGAACAGATACTTGAAAAGTTTGAAGGTGAAATAGCCGAAGAAATGAAATTTTCATTTGAAGTAATTGATAAAGCATCAAAAAGGCTAATCCGGACTATGGATCTTCTTATGATGATGTCGGAACTCAATACAAGTGCATTTATTGTCCGCCCTGAGAAATTCAACCTTAAACGAGATGTTTTGGAAAGGTTATTGAACGAATATAAAATAATAGCAGCTAATAAAAATATATCGCTTGAGGTTATTACAAACGATATTAAACCTGAAGTATTTGCTGATAGAGGAGCAGTTCAAATTGCTCTTGAAAATATAATTGATAATGCAGTTAAATTTACTTCAAAAGGTTTTGTTAAGATTACATTTTCAAAAGGCATTCAAAATAACATTATACTTTCTGTTAAAGATACAGGGAAGGGAATATCTGAAGACTATATACCTTTCCTTTTCGAATATTTCTCTCAGGAAGAGCAGGGTTATGCTAGAAGTTTCGAAGGAAACGGACTCGGACTGGCTATAGCAAAGAGATACTGCGATCTTAACAATATTACTCTTGAAGTAGATTCAATACTTAATAAGGGGAGTGAATTCAGACTGATTTTTGCACCGGTAAATTGAAGTCAGAAGCTTTTGGTCTGTTGGAATTCCCCAAAATCAGTTTCGGAAAAATATGAAAAACCTTTTGAAATTTTTTTTTTTCATCCTTATCATTATTGCTGATATCTCAGCTCAGAACTATAAATGCAATATCTGCAACAAAGAAATAAATGGCTCCTATCTTGAGATTAACAATAAGTATTTCCATCCCGAATGTATTAAATGCGCTTATTGCGGCAAGCAGGTTGAAGGCGCATTCAACACCGAAAACGAAAAGTTTTATCATCCTGAATGCTTTGCTGAGAAGAACGGATTAAAATGCCATATCTGCCTTAAAGCAATTACCGGAGAATACATAGTTCAGGATGGAAAGAAATATCATAAAGAATGCTATGATAAATATGCAGCTCTAAAATGCAGTATTTGTAATCAAACAATTACCGGCAGCTATAAAACCGACTATTACGGGAATGTTTTTCATACGGAACACGAAACACATTATTCAAAATGTTCAAACTGCGGACGTATGATTGCTCAGGGAATTGTAAGAGATTCGTATAAACTTCCGGATGGAAGAATAATGTGCGGATTTTGTTCAAAAGATGCTTCTAAAACACCTTCGTATTCTGAAATCCTGAAAAGAGTGATGAAAATTCTTGAAAAAGAAGGATTCAAACTTGATTTAGAAAATGTAAAAATATTTGCCGTTGATAAGAATAAACTGAAATCTGAAGCCAAAGATTCCTGGAATGAAAACTTGAAGGGATTTTGTCATACGATAAAAACAACAGAAAAAGGCTTCTTCTCAAAATCTGTGAAGATTTCCCATAAGATATACATTCTGAACAGTCTGCCGGAAATTGATGCATCGCAGATTTTAGCTCACGAACTTATGCATGCCTGGATTCAGCAGAATGCAGGAAAAATTGAGCACGACAGAAAATTTGAAGAAGGAAGCTGTAATTATCTGGCTTACCTCTACCTTAAAAGTATTCGCGGTAAAGAATCCGAAATAAGAATAAAAAAACTAAATGATGACCCTGACCCGATATACGGAGAAGGTTTTAGATTGGTGTACGAAAAAATGAGAGGAAAAGGACTGGATCATCTTCTTGCACTCTTAAGAAACTACAGAAAGATATAAAAGGGGGTGTACCTGACCAGGGCACACCCCGCTTATCACACGATAAATTCAAAAGTCGAATTCTCCGACTTGGGAGTAGTCGGCTGGTTTACAATCAATTGCTGAACAAGCAGCTCCTGAGAAGATTGGCTCTGCTTAATCATTTCGATTGCAACTTGTTGCATAAGCTGATTTGGTGTATTCAGATTCTGCGCCATCGCCCTTTGAATATCATTACTCATTAAGTCCATAATAAACTCCTTTCTTTCGATATTATCGAAGAATTGCATAATTTGTTAACCCGAGGTTTAAATCGAAAAAGATAAAAAGATGAATTTGTTTTTTGAAAATGTCTTCAACTTGGTTATTTTTGAGCGTTCAAAAAATTAAATGTAAGGATTTTGTTATGTCGATAATGATTACCGATGATTGCATTGCTTGCGGTGCCTGCGAGGCTGAATGTCCTAATAACGCTATTTACTCACCCGGAGACGCCTGGTCAATGGGGGGGAAAGAGTATCCTGCCATAAGTGACGATTATACATATATCGCCCCGGACAAATGTACAGAGTGTGTCGGATTTTATGATGAACCTCAGTGTATTTCTGCTTGTCCGACAGAAGCAATTGTTCCTGACCCGTCAAGAGTTGAGTCTAAAGACGAATTGATGGCTAAGAAACTACGCCTTGATGAAATAGGACGCTAAGATTAAGGGCTGCCCGAAAGAGCAGCCTTTTTTTATTCTGTAATTACTCTCGGAATTTCTCTTTTTATGGAAGTAAGTACTTCATAATTTATTGTCCCTATCCACGAAGCCCAGTCTTCGGCAGTTACTGCATCATCGCCTGATTTCCCGATAAGAATAACTTCATCTTCGAGTTTTACTCCCGGAATGTCAGTTACATCTATCATTGTAAGATTCATACAGATTCTTCCTCTTACCGGTGCTCTTTGTCCCTTTACAAGAAAGTATGCATTATTGGAAAGTTTTCTGTTAAGACCTTCGTTGTAGCCTAACGGAAGAACTGCGATAGTGCTTTCTCTGCTTACTCTGTAAGTGCATCCGTAACCTATGTATTCTCCTTTGGCAACTGTTTTAATCTGACCTATTTTAGTTTTCCAGGTAAGAACAGGCTTAAGTGCATCCTCGCTGTAATGAGGATTAAGTATTTTATATGAAACAAATGTTTCTTTTGATGACCAGTGGCCGTAAAGACTTAAGCCGAGTCTTACAATATTAAAATGTGTATCGGGGAAAAGAAGAATTGCTGCCGAACATGCGGTATGCGGCTTTAAGGAAGATATACCTCTTTCGTTAATTCTTTCTTTGAATTTTACGAATCTTTCAAGCTGGTGAATTGCATAACTGTGGTCTGTTGTATCCTCAATGTTTGAATAATGAGTATAGACAGATTCTAAAATAAGATACTCGTTCTTTTCAATAACATCAATAAAACGGTCAAGCTGTCTTAAGTTAATTCCCAGTCTGTTGGTACCTGTTTCAGCTTTTATGTGAAGACGCAGCGGCTTTTTCATTTCGCGTGTAAGTCTGTTAAATTCCAACAGATGTTCATAATTAAAAAGAGATATCTGAAAGCCCAGCTGTATTACAATTGGGAGATTTCCCATTAATACAGGGCCCATAATCAGAATATCAGCTTGCGGGGCATACTCTTGCACTTCAATTGCTTCAGTAAGGCTGTGAACCGCGAAGGATTTAACATTTGCTTTGTAGGCGATTGTTACAATTTCCTTTACCCCGTGCCCGTATGCATTTGATTTAACAACCAGCTTAAGTTCAGTTTCAGGTGAGAGCAGGCTTTGAAAGAATTCAATGTTGCTGAGCAAAGCCTGTTTCGAAATCTCAATATGTGTTTCCGGTAATATTTGCATCTTTTAATCTCAAAAATAATAAACGAAAAACTATTAAAATA
Source organism: uncultured Melioribacteraceae bacterium (assembly GCA_964584325.1). Lineage (GTDB taxonomy): Bacteria > Bacteroidota > Ignavibacteria > Ignavibacteriales > Melioribacteraceae > CAZOZP01. Next base: position 105,969 of record CAZOZP010000002.1, on the reverse strand, counting down.
ATTGCACAAAATACAGTGAGCGCAATAGAAATATTCGGAATACCAATAACTATTCCTTAAATATTTATATTTTTTGATATTTATGATTTTATTTTTATATTTAGCCGTAATAAAAAATATGATTATGACACACAATACATCAAATATCAATCATCATCACGGGTTATTATAACCGGAGGGGTTGACTGTGTGTTTTTTTTACAGGCCCCGTTTACGGGGTTTTTGATTTTAAACGGAGATTATTTTGAGCGAGAATTTAAAACTTGCAGTTCAAAAAAAAGGAAGACTTTCAGATAAGTCTTTGGAACTGTTGAAATTGTGCGGACTGGAAATAGAAAACTATTCCGAAAGACTTTATGTAACGGCTAAAAACTTTGATATTGATATTCTGTTTTTAAGGGATGATGATATTCCTGAATATGTTCAGGATGGCGTGGCTGATTTAGGCATAGTGGGCGAGAATGTTGTCTTTGAAAAAAAATCTGATTTGCTGCAGTTAAGAAAACTCGGCTTTGGCGGATGTAAACTTCTTATTGCGGTTCCGGAACTTACAGAACTTGACACAATAGAAGATATTAACGGAAAGACAATTGCTACTTCATATCCTAATATTCTGCAGGGCTTTCTCGATAAAAACAATATAAAGGCAAAAGTTATCACTTTGAGCGGATCAGTTGAAATAGCTCCCTCTCTGGGTATTGCCGATATGATAATGGATATAGTTTCTACCGGTAATACTCTTAAAATGAACAAATTGAAAAAATCCTTTCCGGTGTTTGAATCCCAGGCAGTAATGATTTCTTCCAAGACACTTGCAAATAATCCGGGTAAAACCGCATTACTTGAAGACTTGTTACGTCGGATTGATTCCGTTATGACAGCAAAGAAATCTAAGTATCTTATGATGAACGTTTCTAAAGAAAACCTGAGCGAAGTATTGAAAATTGTGCCTTCAGTTAAAAGTCCGACTGTTTTACCTCTTGCAAGCGGAGATATGCTTGCCGTACACGCCGTAATACCTTCTGAAACTTTCTGGAAAATCAATCTTAAATTAAAAGAGGCAGGGGCTTCGGGAATACTTCTTCTGCCAATAGAGAATATGATAATCTGATATGAGAATATTAAAACTGAGTGAATTAAATCCGGACGAAAAAAAAAGAATAATAACCCGTCCGGCAGTTAATCAGGCTGCAGCTGTAAGTACTGTTGAGCCTATGCTGAAAAACATAAAAAATGCCGGATTAAAAGCAGTACTTGATTATGCTTCTGAATTTGACGGTTTCAGCGGAAACTCGCTTCGCGTTACGGAAGAGGAATTTGCCGAAGCAGAAGAAAAAATAGACTTGAAGTTGAAGAATGCAATAAGACTTGCCTTTGAAAACATTCATAAATTTCATAAAGAACAATTCCCCAAAAGAATAGAATTGACTACCATGCCCGGTGTAGTTTGTTCAAGAGAATACAGAGCAATTGAGAATGTAGGATTGTATGTACCCGGAGGAAATGCCGTATTGCCTTCAACTATGCTTATGCTCGGAATTCCTGCAAAAATTGCCGGATGCAAAAGAGTGGTAGTTTGCTCGCCTTCAAAGGATAATAAAATTAACTATCCTCTTCTCTTCGCTGCAAAACTTTGCGGAATAAAAGAGTTTTATAAAATTGGAGGAGCACAGGCTATCGGATTGATGGCATACGGATGTGAAGGTATTCTGAAAACAGACAAAATATTCGGTCCGGGCAACAGATATGTTACAACTGCAAAGATGCTGGTCAGTATTGATCCGGCAGGATGCGCTATTGATATGCCTGCAGGTCCCAGCGAAGTAATGATAATAGCGGATAATTATGCAAGCACTGCATTTGCCGCTGCGGATATGCTTTCTCAACTTGAGCACGGAACTGATTCTACTGCTGTACTTCTTGCACCTTCTGAAGAATTTGCCGCGGAAACTTTGAAGCAGATTGAGATTCAGAGAGAAACATTGATAAGAAATGATGCAATAAACAAATCTCTTGAGGAATCTGTTGTGCTGGTTTATGAAAAAATTGAAGATGCTTTGGTTTTTTCAAATGAATATGCTCCGGAACATCTGATACTTTCAGTTTCTGATTCAGATAAATATAAAGAGAAAATACATAATGCAGGTTCAGTTTTTTTAGGAAATTATTCTCCTGAATCTGTGGGCGATTATGCTTCCGGTACTAACCACTCGCTCCCGACTTATGGTTTCGCTAGAGCATACAGCGGATTGGGAACTGATGCATTTATGAAATCTACTACATTTCAAAGACTAAGCAGAGAAGGTCTGCAGAATATTTCAGAATGTGTAATCCGTCTGGCTGAAGCCGAAGGTTTGGATGCACACGCAAATGCCGTAAAAGTGAGGCTCAAAGATGAATATAAATAACCTGGTTAGAGAAAACATAAAAAAACTGAAACCTTATACTTCAGCAAGGGATAGCTATCTTGAAGGTATTCTGCTTGATGCAAATGAAAACTCGCTGGGCAGCACATTTGAATATAAAGATCTTGAGCTTAACCGTTATCCGGATCCGGCACAGAAGGAATTAAGAAAAATGATGGGCGAATATCTTGGAATTTCGTTCGAAAATCTGTTTTTCGGAGTTGGCTCCGATGAGATAATTGACCTTCTTATCAGGATATTCTGTTCACCCGGCAGGGATTCAGTTATTCTGACCGAACCGACATACGGAATGTACAAGGTTGCCTGCGATATTAACGAAGTTTACACAAAGATTGTTCTTCTGGATGATTCATTTCAGATTGACTTAAATGAGATTAAAAAGGAATTCGATGAATCTGTGAAAATGATTTTTCTCTGCTCCCCGAATAATCCGACAGGAAACCTTCTGAAAAAATCTGCAATTCTTGAGCTTTGTAAAGACTATAATGCAATAATTGTTGTTGATGAAGCATACGTTGAATTTGCTGAAAGCGGTTCTGTAATAAAAGAAGTTGAAAATTATGACAATCTTGTTGTTATGAGAACTTTCTCTAAAGCATGGGGATTGGCAGGTGTTAGATGCGGTTACTGTGCGGCGGGTAAAGATATTATAGATTACCTGATGAAAGTGAAAGCCCCATATAATCTTAATAAACTGACAAGAGAAGCTGTTGCCGGAAGTTTTCGCAATCTTGAGAAAAAAAACCGGTTCCTTAAAGAAATAATCAGCGAAAGAGAAAGAGTGAAGGAAAAGCTAAATTCCATGGCAGGTGTTTTGGAGGTTTTTCCTTCCGATGCAAATTATCTTCTATTTAAAGTGGATAATCCGAAGGAAGTACACAGACTATTAGCTGAAAAAGGTATAATTATTCGTGACAGAAGCAGTCAGGTTAAATTAGCCGGATGTCTCAGGGCAACAATTGGAACTCCGGAAGAAAATGATTTATTTATCAAAGCTCTTAAGGAAGTATTATGATAATTGCCTTGGATCCTAAAATATTTAAGATGAATCCACTTCCCGGCGGTCTTGTTTCCGGTATGAAAAAACTTTCTGATAACGGAGCAGGGCTTATATTTACTTGCGAAGATTCTGCACTTAAATCTGTTCTTGAATCTGAAGGATTATTTTCATCCGATGGAAAAGCTTCATATTTTATATCCGTAACAGATTCACCGGAAAAGGAAGGTTTGGTTTTAATCGGGAGTGAAGAAATCAAAAACTTTTCTGATGCTGCAGAGTATTTAATAAGACAGAAGAGAAAAGCTGTAAAAATCCGAAATACGAAGGAAACAAAAATAAAAGTTGAAGTAGAACTTGATGGGAACGGGACTTCTAAAATAAATACCGGAATTGGTTTTTTTGATCATATGCTTGAACAGATAGCACGCCATGGCAATATAAATCTTTTTATTGAAGTTAAGGGCGATCTTCTGGTTGATGAACACCATACAGTGGAAGATACAGGTATTGCTTTAGGTGAAGCTATACTTGAGGCACTTGGAGATAAACGCGGCATTAAAAGATACGGTTATTTTATTCCGATGGATGAAAGTATTGCGAGATGTGCAATGGATTTCAGCGGTAGGATTTATCTCAATTTCAAATGCAGATTTAAAAGAGAAAAAGTAGGCGAGTTCCCGACCGAGCTTACGGAAGAATTCTTCAGAGGTCTTGCCTTCGGTATGAAAGCAAATCTTTATCTCAAGGCTAAAGGGAGCAACGATCATCATAAAATTGAAGCCTTATTTAAAGTTTTTGCAAAATCATTAAATGAAGCTTGCCGCCGGGATGAGCGTACAGGGAATGTTCTTCCAAGTACAAAAGGAGTATTATGATAGTACTTATAGATTACGGTGCAGGTAATACGGCTTCAGTTGCTAACGCACTTATTGCACTTGGTGCGGAATTTAAGATTTCTAATCGGGAATTTGAACTTTGTAACGCAGATAAGATTATCTTTCCGGGTGTCGGAGAAGCTTCTTTTGCAATGAAGAAACTCCATATGTACAATCTTTTCAATATGCTTAGAATAGTGAAGAAACCTATGCTCGGAATATGCCTTGGCATGCAGCTTATGTTTGAGAAATCAGTTGAAGGGAACGTTGCGGCATTAGGTATATTTGAAGGATCCACTGCGGGATTTAACCCTGCTGAGGGCAAAGTTCCGCATATGGGATGGAACAGCATCAGAAAAACCGGTGAAAGCAAACTGTTTGAGGGCATTAAGAACGGTGAATACTTTTATTTTGCTCATTCCTTTTATATTCCGGTGAATGAATACACAACATCGGTTGCCGGACACAGCACGGATTTTTCTGCATCAGTGGAAAGAGATAATTATTACGGATTGCAGTTTCATCCGGAGAAATCTGGTGAAGCCGGACTGAAAATATTAAAAAACTTTATAGAACTTTGCTGAGATAATATGATTATTCTTCCCGCTATTGATATACTTGATAATAAAATTGTCAGGCTTTTGAAAGGAGACTATAACAAGGTAACAGAATACCCCGGTACACCGGCGGCCAGGGCGGCGGAATATGAATCTGCCGGTTTTAACTGGGTGCACCTTGTTGATCTGGCCGGCTCACGCGACGGTAAAATCGGAATTTTAGATATAATTGAGGAAATCCGAAAAACTACTTCTTTGAATATTGAATTCGGAGGAGGGATCCGAACTGTGGACGATGCTGTTAATCTTCACAGATTAGGTGTAAAGCATATAATTATTGGCTCTATGTCGGTTAAACAGCCTGAGCTTTTTGATGAAATCATTGATGAACTTGGACCTGAGAAGATTGTTGCAGCCGCCGATGTTTTGGAAGGGAAAATTGCAGTTAAGGGCTGGACAGAAAAATCTGACCGCACTCTTGAATATCATATAGAAAAATGTTCTGACTCCGGTATTGAAAAATTTCTCTGCACTGATATTTCACAAGACGGTATGCTTAAAGGACCTTCACTCCGACTTTATAAATATTTGCAGGATAAATATCCGGGTATCAAACTTTTTGCATCCGGCGGAATCAAAGATATAAATGATATTAAGGCAGTTAAAGAATTGGGCATGTATGCCTGTATTGCTGGTAAAGCTTTGTATGAGAATAAAATTGATTTAAAGGAGCTTGCAGAAATTGGTAAGTAAAAGAATTATTCCTTGTCTGGATATAAAAGACGGACGGGTGGTGAAGGGTACAAATTTTGTTAATCTCCGTGATGCAGGTTCAGCAGTCGAACTTGCCGCAAGATACAGTGATGAAGGGGCAGATGAGCTGGTTTTTCTTGATATAACCGCTTCGGTAGAAAAGAGAAAAACACTTATTGAACTGGTTAAGGAAATTGCCAGGGTTATCAGAATACCGTTTACTGTAGGCGGCGGAATTAGTCAGGTTCGCGATATTGAAGCCCTTCTGAAAGCAGGAGCAGATAAGGTATCGCTGAATACGGCAATTGTATTTAATCCGGAACTTATTTCTGAAGCTTCAAAACAATTTGGTTCTCAGGCAGTTGTGGCTGCCATTGATGTTAAAAGAAATCCTCAGGGCATTCATAAAGTTTATATCAAAGGCGGAAGGGAAGAAACGGATCTCGAGGCTTATTCATGGTGTGCCAAAACTGTTGAACTGGGGGCAGGAGAGATACTTCTTACTTCTATGGATAAAGACGGTACCAAAGAAGGATATGATTTGGAATTGCTTGCCGGTATTGTTAAACTCGTAAGCGTTCCGGTAATTGCATCGGGTGGTGCGGGCATAAAAGAACATTTTCTGGATGCTTTCATTAAGGCGGATGTTGAAGCATGTCTGGCAGCCAGTTTATTTCATTACGGAATATTAAATATTATGGACTTAAAACACTACTTGAAAGAAAACAAAATTAATATAAGAATATGACAGATATAAGTACTTTGGATTTTGAAAAACTAAACGGGATAATTCCCGCTGTTGTTACCGACTGCCATACAGGTCAGGTACTTATGGTGGGCTTTATGAACAAGGAAGCAGCGGAGCTTACCATAACCGGCGGAAAAGTAACTTTTTTCAGCAGAACTAAAAACAGATTGTGGACTAAAGGCGAAACTTCAGGAAATTATCTTTATGTTAAAAAAGTTTTAACCGACTGCGATTCTGATACCCTTCTTATTGAAGCTGATCCTGCAGGCAATACATGCCATCTGAACAGGTATTCGTGTTTCGGAGTCGAAAAAAAAGAATCTTCAGACTGGCTGTATGAATTGTATGCGCTCGTAAAAAAACGTAAAATTGAAATGCCTGAGGGGTCTTACACAACAAAATTATTTCAAAAGGGAACAAACAGGATTATTCAGAAAGTTGGAGAAGAGGCGATTGAAACGGTAATTGCCGCTAAGAACAGGGATAAAGAAGAGATTATCAATGAAGTATCAGATTTATTCTACCATATTATGGTGATGCTTGCTGAACAGGAAATTGAGTTCTCTGAAGTAGTTCGTAATCTTGAGAAAAGACATAAATGATTTATAAAAGCGGCGGCAGCGCAATAATTTGAAAAAGCCGCCGCTTTATTAGAAGAGGGTCAAATTTTAACCAGTTTTTGTAAAAAATATTTTATTTGATCTTTTGCTTCATCCAGATTTACAGATTCAGGATTCCCGGCCCAAAAATGAAGCGTGTTTCTGATTGCGCCGAAAATGAAACTTCTGAATATCTTAAAATCAATTTTGTAATCAAATATTCCAGCACGAATTCCGCTCCGAATAATATCTTCGCCTATATCAAGAAATTTGTTGTAATGCACGGAAAATTCATTCTGTTTTGATAACGAAAGACTGTGCTGCTCATTCACAAATACAATTGCCAGTGACGGATTTTCCGCAAAAACTGAAAAAATTGAATCTATCATACAGTCAAGCTTGCTTTCGGGTGAAAGTTCATCATTCTTCGAAAGTAATTGCAAATCTTCCAGAAGATTCTCCCATATCACAATGAAAATAGAATTTAAAATGTCTTCTTTATCTTCATAATATAAATAAACACTTCCTGATGCTATTTCGGCTTTCTCTGCAATCTGAAATATTTTTGAGTTATGATAACCTTTCTCGGCAAATATTTCAACAGCAGCACTTAAAATAGAATTCTTTTTATGTTCGGATTTATATCTCATAGTATAAATGAATGGTGTTTCATTATTCAAACTTAACAATATATAAATTCTTAGACAAGAAAAATTTTACTAAATGATAAATCCGGGAAATATATTCGGAAAAAAACATCAAGTTCACGCTCTGTGCAGGAGAGAAAATAATTATACCAAAAAGAAATAAAAACACTAAATATCAAATAATGGATAGAGTATCTGATTGAAAAATGAAATAATATTTCGATAATGTTACCAATAAATCGGAAAAAACCATACTTATGCGTTCAGACTTTAAGCCGGATAGAGATAAGATTAAAATACAGTCTAATCAGACAGGCACTTCGAATATTGGCGACAACAAATTAAGGATTATACTAAACGCCGGTGAATCCAATCTGTTTGCGCTCATCGATGCTCAATGCAGATTGATAGAAATGAATGAAGCCTTTGCTCGTTTGTACAGAATAAAACCTGAAGAAGGTTATGATATGAACCTTTGCACCATCCTGGCGGAAAACGGCAGTTTCCTTTTAAGTGAGAAAATTAAACTTGTTTTCGACAAAAACGAAAAGACGGGATTTATTCATTTCAGAGCAAACCGTTGGTTCGACAGTTCTATTGTTCCAATAAAAACCGGTGATGGAAGTATTGAATATATTGTTATTAATTCACACGACATCACAGAACTTAAGGTTGCTGAAAATGAACTAAAATCAAATCAGAGCAGGTATAAAACATTAATAGAAAGTATTCCGGCAAAAATATTTTTGAAGGATGTGTTCTTCAATTATGTTTCTTGTAATTCTGAATTTGCCTCCGGATTCAACCTTACTGAAGAAGAAATAATCTCAAAGAGCGATTATGATTTACATCCGGAAGAAATTGCAGAGAAAATAAGGCTCGAAGATCTAAGGATAATTGAGACAGGCGAAGAAACTGATATTGAGGAATCATACATTTCCAATGGGAAGGAATGCTGGGTACAGATTCTCAAAAAACCCGTGCTTGATACCGAGGGAAGAATTTCAGGAATACTCGGTTTGTATTATGACATTACAACCCGAAAAAATATTGAAAAGGAAATTAGAGAGAAAGAAGAAAGATTAAGGCTTATTACAGATAGTATTAATGACATTATATGGATAATGGATGAGCACGGCAAACTTAAATATATGAGTAAAGCAGTAGAAAGAGTTCTGGGGTTCAGTGTAGAGAGTTATATTGATCGTCCGATTAAACATTTGATGTCTGACGAGGTTAAGCCTTTCTTAAGCGAGGCATTATCACTTTCACGAAAAGGATTGTTCGGAGCAGAAGCCAGGAAAAAGGAGTTTCAGGTAAATGCAAAATCGGGTAAGATGGTGGATATTGAAATCTCTGTTAATCCGATATTCGATACTGACGGATCTTTTATGTTCTTGCTTGGAGTATCCAGAGATATTAGCCAAAGAAAGAAGAATGAACAAAAAATTCTGGAAAGTGAAGAAAAGTTCAGAGCTCTGTCTGAAAATTCACTTGATGCTATTTTCCGGGTTAATACTGCCGGTGAGATTCTATACGCTAACAAAGCGGCAATGAATTTGTTTGGACTTGCTGAAGAGTACAGGGAGATTATGTTTCCTGAGTTAATTCTTGAAGAAGGTAAAAGCCGCCAGATAACCGAACAGATAGAACTTGTTATTAAATACAAAGACAGTGTGGAATATGAGCTCTTTTTAAGTCATTATAACATCTGGCTGAATATTTTTCTTATTCCTGAGTTCAACGAATTGGGTAATGTTGCAGGAGTTCTTGTTTCTGCCAGAAATATTTCGCAAAGAAAAAGAATTGAAGAGGAAATAAAAGATCTCAATGAAGAACTTGAAGCAAGGGTTGAACAAAGAACTGAAGAACTTAAGTTAACTCTTTCACAGTTAAGAATAAGAGAAGAAGAACTTGTTCAGAGCGAAAGACGCTTCAGGGGCGCGGTTGAATACGCAAGCTACGGTATTACACTTTTAGGAATAGACGGAAGCTTCGAAATGGTTAATAATGCTTTCTGTCGAATTATGGGGTATGAAGAAGTTGAAATGCTCAAATTAAGATTTGAAGATATTACTTATCCCGATGATTTAGCCGAAAATGTTATGTATCTGAAAAAGCTGATTAATGGTGAACTTAGTTATTATAATGCGGAAAAAAGATTCGTTAAAAAATCCGGTGAAATAATCTGGGTAAATCTTAGTGTGAGTGTTGTACGAGATTCTGAGGGACTCCCGGTGAATTTTGTTTCTCAGATGATAGATGTTACTGACAGACGTTTGTATGAGAAACGTCTGAAGGAAATAGCGGCATCAAAAGAAGTTCTTCTTAAGGAGGTTAACCACAGAGTGAAGAATAATCTTGCCTCAATTATCAGTATGCTTCACAAAGAAGAAGAAAAAGCTGAAAATCTTAATCCCGGCGAATATAAAGATTCATTAAATGATTTAATAAGCAGGATAAACGGACTTGCTACAGTTCATACTCTGTTGTCTGCTTCCGAATGGAAACCTCTGCGTCTGAAAAACCTCATTGAAGAACTATTCCTTGTTTACCAGCACACTATTGTTCAAGGGAAAAACATCATTCTTGGATTAAACGAAACTGATATACTTATTTCGAGCAACCATGCACATAATATAACTCTTGTTATAAATGAGCTTTTAACAAATTCTTCAAGGCATGCCTTTGCAGGCAGAAATTACGGACGCATAGATATCGAGATATCTGAAAAGAGTAATAAAATAATTCTTGAATATAAAGATGACGGTCCGGGATTTCCGGATTCAATTCTTAACGGATATGAGGGAATAAACATCGGTTTCGAATTGATTTTGGGAATAGTACAACACAGTCTGAATGGCAGTGTAAGAATAAAAAACGACGGCGGAGCATTAACTGTGCTTGAAATAGAAAAAGATTATGATTTTGAGGAGTAGGCGGGTATAATGGATACAGAAAAAGGAAAAATGAAGATTGAACCGACAGAAAAGCGATCAAATATTTCCCAAATACCTGAAAATCTTCGGGTACTGGAAACTGCTATTAAAAATGCCGGAAATGCAATTGCCATAACTGACAATGAGGGTAAATTTCTATGGGTAAATCAGTCCTTCGTAAAACTTACAGGTTATGAACCTGAAGAATTGGCAGGTAAGAAAGCCAGTGTTTTGAAATCCGGGGTCCATTCCCGGGATTTTTATCAAAACTTATGGAGTACCATCACAACTGGAAAAGTATGGCAAGGTGATATGGTTAACCAGAGAAAGGACGGTTCTTTTTATAACGAGCATAACACAATCAGTCCGGTCTTTGATGAAAACGGAACAATATCTCATTTTATTTCGATAAAAGAAGACATAACCGAGCTTACAGTTAGCCGAAAAAAGCTGGAAGAATACGCGGCAAAACAGACAACTCTTCTTAGAGAAGTTAACCATCGTGTTAAAAATAATCTTTCTTCCATAATAAGTATATTAAACAAAGAAGCTGAAGTTGCTGAAATGAAAGGCGAATCAGGGTATGTTCCATTTCTGGATGATCTGATTAATAGGATACAGGGACTATCAAAAGTTCATTCATTACTTTCAGCAAATAACTGGGAGCCTGTTGAATTGAAGGAATTGGTAAGAGATATTTCTCTAAGTGCTCTTCAGGGTGTGCCGGTTGGTAAGTCAATAAAACTCGAAGTATCAGGATATTCTCTTCCTGTAAGCAGCGAAATTTGCCATAATCTGACACTCATAATAAATGAAATTGCCACTAACTGTATTAAACACGGATTAAAAAAGAGGGATGAGCTAAATCTTACTGTAAATATTCAAAAAACAAACGCTAATGTAATTATTAGCTTATCTGATGACGGTAACGGTTTTCCTGAAGAGATAACGAAAAAAGATTATTCTAATGTAAATATCGGACTTCAACTTATTATCGGTATAGTTGAACATTCTCTTGGCGGAGAGATATCGTTCCGGAATGAAGGCGGAGCAGAAGTAACAATGATAATACCGATAGAAAAATTTAATATACAGTAGAGGTGTGATGAAAGCTAATTCAGAAATAAGAGTTCTTCTGGTTGAAGACGATTTTCTCGTATGCGAGGAGATTGCAAGGTCTATAAAAAAGGCCGGATTTATTAAAGCCGGGATTGCATCAAATGGTGAAAAGGCAATTGAAATGGCTTTGGAACTAAAACCGGATGTAATTCTAATGGATATAAAAATGCCGAAAATGAACGGACTGCAGGCGGCGGCAATAATCCAGGAAAAGATACCCACACCTATTGTAATTCTTACGGCACACGAATCAATAGATTATGTGCAGTCAGCCGGTGAATCAGGAGTTGGTGCATATCTTACCAAACCTCCGAAATCAGAAGATATTGAAAGAGCTATTCTAATAGCAATGGCCAGGCATGATGACCTGATGAAAAGCAGGAGGCTAATTGCCGAATTAGAGGAGACAAAATCTGAGCTCGCCGAGATGAATGCAAGTAAAGACAGGTTTTTCTCTATTCTGGCTCACGACTTAAAAACTCCTTTTTCTGCACTTATCGGGTTAAGTCAGATAATGGTAGATGACTTTGAGGAGTTGGATCAAGATGAAGTTAAAGATTTTATAAATTCTATTAATATGACATCAAAGGCAGTTTACGGTTTTCTGGAAAATCTTCTGAACTGGGCCAGAATTCAGACGGGAAGAATGGATTATGATCCGGAATATTTTATCCTTGGTCAGTTGATCTCTCCAATACTTGGTCTTTTAAGATCTGCTATTGATAAAAAGGAAATAGTATTTAGCCTGGAACTTCCGGAAAATCTCGGAATTTTTGCTGACAGAAATATGATAGAAACGGTTATAAGAAATCTTCTTTCCAATGCAATAAAATTTACTCCTGCAAAAGGGAATATTACCATCAGCGCATCAGAGCAGGATCATGGTGTTGTGATAAGGGTTAAAGATACCGGAATCGGTATGGATGAAGAAAAGGTAGGCAATCTTTTCAGATTGGATAAAAACATCAGCTCATTGGGTACTGACCAGGAAGAAGGTACAGGCTTAGGTCTTATTCTTTGCAAAGATATGGTAGAGAAAAACGGCGGGATGATTAGTGTTGAAAGTGCACCGGGAGAAGGTTCAGAGTTTATTATTAAGTTTCCGCCTAAGAATATTGAATAAAGTAACTGAAATGAAGGAAAGGCGATAAGGCCTTTCCTTCACTTATATAGAAAATCTTATTGAAGATTATATCCCACGCCAAAAGAAAATGAGAATACATCAACTCTGTGTTTACCGGGTTGTTCATCTCCAAGAGGAACATGTCTGTCTATACCGAAAAGATACTCAATACCGAAATCAGTTCTGAAACATCCGGTTTTATAGGTAAATCCGGCAGTCCCGACATTATAGGTACCTGAAGGGAAAAGCATTATAAGAGTTTTATCAGGTGATGGAGCAGGGTCATGATAATAACCTAACCTAAGATCAATGTTCTTGTTAAGGTTATATTCAGAACCAATTCTGAACTGAACCTGATCCAGCCAATCCATCCTGGTTGATGTTTTCTGCTCGGTTGCCTTTCCGGGGTCAAGAGTAAGGTCGAATGTTTTAAGTTCAGACCAACCCGAGTATTGCATATCAATGCTTACTAAAAGGTTTTCAGCAAATTTTCCTGCAGCACCGATTCCGACCCACAAAGGAAATGTAACTTTGCGTTCAGCTTTAAATTTCATCGGACCAAGTTCGGAGTCTCCTTTCAGTGTAACTTTGTAAGGTGTTTTGATGGAAAGACCGAATGAAAGATCTTCACTCGGAGTAACTTTTACACCAAAACTTGCTCCGACACCCCATCCTGAAATATCTTCATTATATTGAAACGGCATTTCAACACCGGGAGCTACAGGTACAGATTGCATTCTGTGCAGTTCAAGCAAACCGTAATAGAAATTAAGACCGGCACCAACGGAGATATATTCATTTATTTGATAAGCAGCGGCGGGAGAAATATTCATAATTCCGATTTTATTCGAAGTCTTAAATCCACCTAATTTCTTCTCATCATATTCTACACCTATGCCGGCAGGGAAAAATGCAGAAAGACCGAAGCCCCATTTGCCGTAAGAATAATTGGCAAATAAGTTTGGTGTAATGTAATGATTTATTTTGGACTTATATTTTACCGGAGATCCTAAAGGGCGATAGGAAGACATAGGAACAACATCAGTTCCGAATAAAAGAATACTTCCTCTTTGTCCGGCTAGTCCGGCCGGATTCCAGTGAATTGCGGTGGCATCGTCAGCTACGGCAACGAAAGCTCCGCCCATACCAAATGCACGGGATCCAATGCTGTTCAGACTTATTCCGTTGGCAAACATAACCGCAGAAACAAATAAGAACAAAATGCAAAAAACTGTACGGTTTGATTTCATAACCTCTCCTCTTCTAATAATTAACCGTTATTTTTTGTGTTTAATAATTAAAGAACACGGTTTGCAATATAACACGCCTGATTATTCAAATCAATTAAATAATACCTAAGAGTTTATTTAAAAGCGGAATGAACAAATCCGAATCGAAGAATTATTTACAACAGAGAAAGTGACAAAGTAACGGGTGACAGAGTTGGGGGCAGGCCTAAGGAAGTCTGCGCTATTCCACTCTCCCAACAGATGAATCTGTTGGTTAGAAGAAATCTTCTTATTACTCTAACCAATGGATTTAGAGGTTGTGTGAAAACTCATAATGACACTTTTCACACAGCCTCTTAAGGCATCGTAACTCGTTAAAAAAAGAATCGAATTACATATTACTGCCCAAAATCCCTTCGGCTAAGGCAGAGGCAGAAGGATTGTCGGGAACTATCGCGGGTTTAATTCCATATTCTGTTATTACACTTTCTGTTATTTTCCCCATTGCGGCAGTGGTACTTCCTTTAAAGTATTCCGCAGGATTTCTGATTTCAATAAGCTTCAGGAAATTCTTAAATGCGGAGGGACTCGTAAATGCAAATACATCCGGCTTGTTTGCTTTAATCTTTTGAATGAATTCTTTAATTTCAACTGCTTCGGGAATTGTGTTTGAATAAACGGGTAGTTTAATGAAAGTTCCGCCAAGCGAGGTTATTTCATCTTCAAGACTGTTATCGGCAATATCGGAGCAGGGATACAATACTCTTTTGCCGCTTACAGACAGAGTGCGGAATAAGTCTGCCATAGAAAAGGAAATAGCTTTTTCCGGATAATAATCAGGCATAATATTAAATGAAAGCATTGCCTTGCCGGTCTTTTCTCCTATTGCTGCGGTTGTAATTCCTTCAGGAAGTTTTATTCCGACTTTATTAATAAGATAAAAAAATGAGTTGACCGAATTTACCGATGTGAAAATTACATAATCGGATTTTTGCAGAATACTAAAATCGAATTCATTAAATGCATTATCGATAACCGAAATCTTAAATGCAGGGAAACGGATAACTTCAATTCCTGATGCTTCAAGTATGTCGGCAGCTTCAGATTCGCCTCTTAAGGAAGTAGTAATAAGAATTCTTTGCTTATTCACTTTCTGATTTCTTAAACTCTTCGAGTAGTTCTTTTCCGCCGTTATCCAGAATGTCCTTAGCTAATGATTTGCCGAGTTTACCCGGATCGGCTTTGCTGCCTCTAAGTTTTTTGCGAATAACCGTTTTTCCGTCAACAGAACCAACGAATCCTTCAAGATACAAACCATTAGGCCTGATTTCCGCATATGCCCCGATTGGTACATGGCATCCGCCTTCGAGTGTTTTAAGGAATGATCTCTCTGCATTAACCGCGGCGCTTGTGTCTTCATCGTTAAGAAAAGATGTAATATCGGCGGCAAATTTATTTGATTTTTGTATTTCAACAGCTAATGCTCCTTGTCCGGGAGCAGGAAGCATTTCCTCAAGAGGAATATGCGATGAAATATATTTTGACATCTGAAGTCTTTCCACACCGGCTCTGGCAAGTATGATTGCATCCCAGTCGGAAGCAAGGAATTTTTTTATTCTTGTCGGCACATTGCCTCGCAGGTCAACAATCTTTATGTCAGGCCTGATGCTCAGAAGCTGCGACATTCTTCTTAAAGATCCGGTTGCAACAACTGCGCCTTGTTTTAATGAATGAATTGTAACACCTTTTTCTCTGGCAATAAGAACATCTTCAACATCATAGCGTGATGTTATCGCAGAGATTTTCATTCCTTTCGGAAGAGTGGTAGGCATGTCTTTAAGGCTGTGAACTGCAATGTCTATGTTGCCGGCAGAAAGTTCGCTTTCAAGCTCTTTTGTGAAGAGACCTTTGTCACCAATCTTTGATAACGCTATATCCGTTATACTGTCGCCCTTAGTTTGAATCAGTTTAATTTCAACTTCTATTTCAGGGTACTTGGATTCAATTTCTTTTTTAACAAAATTAGACTGCCAAAGAGCAAGAGCGCTGCCTCTTGAGCCTATCACAATACTTTTAATTTCCGACAATTTAACACCTGAGTTTATATGTGTAATTATTTGTTTAATCCAAAAATATCTTTAAGTAATGCTATATTCTTCTGAAGCTCCGGTTCACTGATTGCAGACTCAGAAACCGATTTCAAATTAACTGTCGGATTATGAAGCAATCTTCCGAGTAGCCTTTTAGTCATTTCTTCAATCTTAGGGTAGTCGTCTTTTGAAACTCTGTTCTTAATCTTTTGAAGTTCGTCTGAAGCTATTCCTTCATAGAACTCCCTTAATTCAACAATAAAAGGAACAACGCTTAGTGAATTATACCAGGCAAAAAGGCTGATCATTTCCTCGGTTATTATCTGCTCTACTTTTGGAATTTCATCAACTCTTTTTTGTAAGTTTTTATCTATGATTTTATTCAGCGAATCAACATCGTGATAAAAAACATATTCAATATTACCGGCAGCAGGATCAATATCTCGCGGTACTGCCAGGTCCATAATGCAAAGCGGTGAGTTTTTCCTCTTTTTCATTGCCTTTTCAATATCAGAAGAACTTAGTAAAGTTTCCGGCGACCCGGTTGCGCTTATTATAATGTCAAAATCGCTTAAACTTTCTCTGAAATTATCGAACGCTATTGAAAATCCTTTAATATTATCAGATAATTTTTTTGATTTTTCTTCGGTACGGTTAGTAATTGTGATACTGCCAATGCCTTTGTCTTTTAAGTTTACTGCTGCAAGTTCTGAAGTTTCACCGGCACCGATAATAAGGGCTTTCTTATCAGAAAGATTTTCAAAAATTTTGCCTATAAGCTGAACTGCGGCATAACTTACGGAAACAGCTCCTTCCTGAATAGTGGTTTCATTTATAACCCTTTTGCCTACTTTAAGTGCGGCATCAAAAAGCTTGCTTGATAAGGTACCGGCAAATCCGCATTGGTTCGAAAGCAGGAAAGAATCCTTTATCTGACCGAGTATTTGGCTGTCGCCTACAATCAATGAATCTATTCCGGCCGAAACATTAAAAATATGCTTTACTGCGCTGCAGGAATAGTAATTAAGAAAGTGCCCCGAATTTACCGATACCGAAGGCTTTTCCGAAAAAAGGAATTCCTGTATGTGTTTATAATTAATTTCAGGCGAAACCGGAAATCCGAATATTTCCGTCCTGTTGCAGGTTGAAAGTATGAAACCTTCGGAAAACAGATTATCCTTAAGCTTTAAACTAAGTTTCTTTATTTCATCTACCGATAAATATACCGCTTCTCTTACTTCAAGCGGGGCAGTTTTATGATTTATTGAGATTCCGAGTATATTCATATTTAATTATTAAATGAATGAAAACTTGCGGTAATCATTCCGGTTATTATTAAAGAGAGAACTGCGGTAATGAACCCAAGAATCGATATCCTGATAAATCCGCGGCCTCTGAGATGAATAAAGTATCTTAAAGAAATACCTGTTCCGTAAACCAGCCAGACAATAAATGAGATGATGAGTTTAGGATCAAAATAACTGAAATTCGGGAATGCGGCTCTCATCCATATAAATCCAACGATTATTGAAAAACTGAGAAGAACAAATCCAATCACGGCAGAGCGTGAGGATAATTTATCCAAAATTTCAAGATTTGGGAGTCTGTTAAAAATCAATCCGAAGCTGCTTAATTTAATTTCTTTGTAAAGCATCAGATACAAACCGCCATAAACTGCAGAGATAGTGAAAGCAGAATAGGCCAAAATTGCCGAACTTACGTGAATTATTAAAAGAGGATTGTTCAGAAGTTCATCAACCTTAATCAGAGGTTTTATGTAAATTGCGGAAATAATCTGAAGTACGGCCGGAAAGAAAAGAATAAATGCACCGGTTTGCCTTACTTTGGTTATTATCTCTAATACGAGATAAGTAACGGCCAAAGAGAATGCAAGCAGTGTGAGTATTTCAAATTTATTTGTTAACGGCGGATGTCCGAATTCCAGGGTTCTGAGAACTAAATATAAAATATGAATCAGTACTGCAGAAATAAGAAGCACTCGTTTCTTATTTTTTAGTGAATCATCTTTTCTCATAAAAGCGGCGGTATATATGCCGAAAATCGAGCTGTAAAGAAGACAGAGTATTATGTTTAAAATATTAACGGATACCATCATTTGTATATCTCTTTGTTATCATTCGCATTCAATTTCAACAAAGTCGGTACTTTCATTATTAAGTCTGTCTAAAGAAGTAATTACGAACCTTCCGAAATCTTTTCGATTCACGGATAATTCCACCGAAGAAAACTTACCGTTTACAATTGTTAAAATTCTTGACGGATCAGAGGTATTAACGACTTCATTTTTCTTAAAGCCGTAAACAACATATCTGTAAGGCAGGTCTAGATCTCTTGCTTTGGCAGGATGATCCCACAATAATTTTATTTTTCCTTCCCGGAAATCTGCTGAAGCATTAACCGGCGCTTCGGGCGGAATATTATCCTTCCAATTCATTATTGGGGTAAATGCCGGATACCTGAAATAGTTGTTTTTTAGTGAATCCCTTAAGCCGCTGTAATTGTGTACTATTGTTTTTGCACTGAAAAGAACGGAACCCTGAGCTTTATCGTTTTTTCTGTTTAGCATAATCTGACGGTATATCTCGGATTTTGCCTTCTTGTAATCTTCGGCGGTATATTTTGAGGAATATAATCCGGAATAAAAGTGAAATGGATTATCTATACCGCCCCACCACTCAAGCAGAGAAACATAGTCGGCTTTAGAAAAACCGATTTCCCAATAAAGCTGAGGTACTATGTAATCAAGCGATTTTCTCTTTATCCACTCAAGCGGATCTGAGTAAGATGAATAGTAAGATTCAAATCCCTTTGTCTTTGCAAATTCATTTTTTACAATTCCGAAAGGGGAAATACCGAATTTGATGTATGATTTTGTTTTTTTAATCGAATTATTTACTTCTTCTATCAATTTATCAATGTTTTCTCTCCTCCAGCCGGCTAAATCATCTGAAGAATTTCCGTATTTTCTGAATGTGTGACGGTCTTCGTTCGTAATTACAGGACCATAAGGATAAAAATAATCATCGAAATGAACTCCGTCTATATCATATCTTGAAACAATATCCTTAACGATGTTTGCAACATAACTTCTTACTTCAGGAATTCCCGGATCAAGCATTCGGTAGCCCCCGATTTTTAGAATCCAATCGGGATAACGGTTTACGGGATGAGATGCCGCAAGTTTATATTTATCGTCGTCTCTTCCTGCTCTTAGCGGATTTATCCAGGCGTGGATTTCAATATTTCTTTCATGAGCCATTTCAATTGCTGTTGCAAGAGGATCGAAATTATTATCCGGAGCACTGCCCTGAACACCGGTCAGCCAATAAGACCAGGGCTCGATTTCGGATTTGTAAAAGGCATCGCAGGCCGGTCGCACCTGAAAAAATACGGCGTTTATACCTGCTTCTTCAAGACGGTCAAACAAGTTCTCAAGTTCCTTTATTTTACCTGAAGAAGACGTTGCGGAACTTACCGGCCAGTCGATATTTGCAACTGTCGCAACCCAGGCACCTCTGAATTCGTACTTCGAATAATAGGTTTGAGAAATAATGTTTGTTAAGACAAGAAAATTTATAAATAACAATATAAGAAGTTTCATAAGCTATGTTTTTTTGGAATAATATTTTAAAAATAATAAATTTGAAATAAAGGATATAACAATAATTTGATTTCGAACCTTATTATCGGTTAATCAGAGAATAAATTCAGCTTTTCAAGGCCTGATAAAAGGATTGCGGAAGCAGTATGAATCTCGTGCCGGAAAAATTCTAAGAACTAAACAGAGGAATAATATGAAAGTACTTTTTGTTTGTATGGGAAATATATGCCGATCGCCCGCAGCGGAAGGTATATTTAAGAAAATGGCCTCAGCGGCAGGTCTGTCGGAAAAAATTGAAATAGATTCTGCCGGCACTATCGGCTACCATACCGGGGAACTGCCTGATCCGAGAATGCGGAAAGCTGCAACTGCCAGAGGATATAACCTCGATTCAAGGGCAAGACAGATAAAAGACAGCGATTTAGAGAAGTACGATAAGATATTGGTAATGGATTCTGATAATTACAGCGATGTAAAGGCCAGGGATCATAATGGATTGTATGCTCATAAGATTAAGCTTATGACAAGCTATTGCAGAAAGAATAAGGCAGATGAAGTTCCGGATCCGTACTACGGCGGGGAAAGCGGTTTCAACCGGGTTATTGATTTGTTAGAGGACGCAAGTGTGGGCCTGCTGCAAGAAATAAGACGGGAATTAAATGAATCTAAGGGAAATTGAAAACAAGCTGCAGGATAAAATTATCCGGACTGCTCCGGCCGGGGGAGGCTGTATTGCTCAAAGTATTACTGCTTCCGGAGCATCAGGGAAGAGCTATTTCATAAAAGAATATACCGGTAATCCTAAAGTGGTTACCGCAGAAGCCGGGGGATTGAAAGAGATCGGAAAATGCGGTAAAATAAGAGTGCCGGAAGTCATTCTGGAAGCAAATGATGTCTTGGTACTTGAATATATCGAAAAGGGAAGGTCATCAGCGGGCTTTTTTACAGCATTCGGTAGGTCGCTTGCCAAAATGCACAAAACATTCGTCTTAAAACACGGTTTCGGAATGAATAATTTCATAGGCGGCACACCTCAGAAAAACTTGCCCGAAAACTCTGACTGGACAGAGTTTTACTTTCGCAACAGACTTGAGTATCAGTATTATCTTGCCGAAAAAAACGGCCTCTCCGGATACGAACTTGAAAAATACTTCGGAAAACTTGAAAACAAAATCGGAAGTATTCTAAATATTAAAGACTCTGCACCCTCATTGCTGCACGGAGATCTCTGGGGAGGAAATTACCTTCAGGACGAAATCGGGAAGCCTGTATTAATCGATCCGGCTGTTTATTACGGACACAGGGAAGCTGATTTAGCTATGACAAAGCTTTTCGGCGGATTTACGCCTGAATTCTATAAAGCCTATAATGATGAATATCCTCTTGAAGAAGGCTGGCAGTACAGAGAAAATATCTATAAGTTATATCACATCTTAAATCACCTCAATTTGTTCGGTAATTCGTATTACGGACAAGCAGTAAGTCTCCTGAAATATTATTTCTGAAAATTTGTCAGTCTGATGCGACAAATTAACCTATAGTAGGACAACACGGCGCAATAAACAGAAAAGCCGGCCAAGATGACCGGCAACAGGAAATAATGACAAAATAATAGATTTATAAGGGAATATGTGTAACTCATTATAATATAATACGATAACGGAAATGCAGGAATTGGCACACAGGTTGATTATTAAGTGTCGTTAAATTAAAGATACAACAAAACTTAAAAAAACGGAGGTATAAAATGACACTGGTAAGATGGAATCCTGCAAGAGAGCTCTTCAATGTTGAAAGAGAATTCAGAAAATTATTCAATGATTTCGAAGGCAGATTCGGAGTAAAAAAGAATGATCAGGAAGATGAATATGAGAATGCGGTCTGGGCTCCTTTAACAGATATTTCTGAAGACAAAGACACATACAGAATTCATCTTGACCTGCCGGGAGTAAAGAAAGAAGATGTTAAAATTTCATTTGAAGACGGAAAACTAAACATTGCCGGCGAAAGAAAGCAGGAGAAAGAATCGGACGATTCAAAGTATCACAGAATTGAAAGAGTTTACGGTAAGTACTTCAGATCTTTCAATCTGCCGAAAGAAATAAAAGCAGATGAAATTTCTGCAAATTACAAAGAAGGAACTCTTACAATTTCAATTCCCAAGGCGGAGGAAGTAAAACCGAAGGAAATCGAAATTAAAATATCATAATTAAATACGGTTTAAGAAAAAAGCGGCTTCGGGCCGCTTTTTTTATACCTTTGCAATAAATCCTGACTTGAACAATAATTGATGAAAATCACTTGACTGCAATTTAAAATAAAAATTATTGGACAAGTTAATATGTTTTAATTATTTTGCTTTTGTACATAAACAATTCAAGCGGAGATATTATGAAAATTATTAACTACTTTATTGTAATGCTTATTATGGGTTCGTTTCTTTTAGCACAAATACCGCCAAGAAGCGAGAGAGTGCAAAAGGCAAAGGAAGTAAGGGAGATTGTATTCGGGAAAAAGGCTCCTGCAGATATTCTTCAGCTATCTAAAAAATCAGATTCTCAGAGAAAACTGATTACCGGTATAACAGTCAACAGTTCATTTGCTCCTGAAACTCTTGTAACAGATGTACAGTATCTTACCGGCTCACATATTTCATCTATAGTAGAAAAAGTTAAAACCGAAGGCGGTTCTTATGATACTAATGCAACATTTTTTGCTTATGATGAAAATATGAGAGTTATTGAAGAAATACAAAAAACAAAAGACAATTCAGGAGTTCTCCAAAACTCAGTCAGAGAAGAAATCTCTTATAATGAGTTGGGATTTACTGAGGTAAGAACTACTCAAAGATGGATTGAAGGTGCTTGGGTAAATGAAACCCGTACTGAGTTTATTTATGCCGGAATTGATCCAACAGGAAGTATTTCGATGAGGTGGCTGGATGAGCAGTGGATATACACAGATAAAACTGATATCACTTATGCGGATAACACCATAACTTATCTGAACCAATATTATTTAGATAATGCCTGGACAAATCAAAATAAAAATATCCACTATTATGATGAAATGGGCAGAAGTAGTCAATATGAAGTATTTCAGTGGGACGCAGGGGAGTGGATGCAGACTTTAAGAATTAATCAATATTATACAGATGATAATTGGGAACCCGATTCAACAATCCAGAAATTTATGGGATGGAGCGATTGGCAGACAAAGAGTATTTATTATTATAATGAAAACCGCGATTTAGTTGAAGAGATAGTACAGAACTTCTATGCAGAAGAACCCGGATTAAGGAAAAGCAGCGGATGGTTTAATGATATGAGAATGCTTTTCTCTTATGACGATAGAAGGAATAATACAGAAATGACTTATTTTTTCTGGTCAGCCAGCGAAGAAAATCCTGACGGCTTTTGGGATGCCAGTTCAAGAGATACCTGGGTATATGATTTGGATAATGATATGACAGAACTTCACTCATACTACTATGATTATGAATTAAGCGGCTGGATTCCCGGCTGTAAACATTTTTCAATTATGGATGGTTACAACAATTATTTCTGGGCTTCAGGTCATTCTGCATATATTAATTATAAAGGATATGTTTCTGCCGAAGAGTTAAATCCGGATAAACTGTCATTCAGTCTTGACCAGAATTATCCGAATCCGTTTAATCCGGCAACCGTAATTAAGTTTGCAATTCCTGCAGACGGGAAGGTAAAGCTTAATGTATATAACATACTCGGTCAGCAGGTTGCTACTCTTGTTAACGAATTCAAAACAAGAGGAAGTTATGAAGTAAAATTCGATGCTTCAGGACTAGGTTCAGGTATGTATATTTATAAGTTAGAATCAGGAAATTTCTCGGATTCAAAGAGGATGATGTTGGTGAAATAGTGACAGGCAAAAAAGTGTAGAGACGTTGCACAGCAACGTCTCGGCCCTTATTTTAGTTAACAGCCGAAAGAAATAAGATTTAATTGTTGCTTGAAGTGATAATCCCTAAAAAACTCTTGAAATTGCCGATGCAAAAGCTTAATTTGAAAATAGTCATGAAGATAATATTATTGTTCTCAGTTTTTCGGATAAGCCGGTTGTTATGGGAAAGTCAAAAAAGGGAGTTGAAAATAAGGATATAAAAACAAATCTTGCCGAAGATCTTGTTGAACTGGAAAAAAGATTCAGTTTAATTGTGGAAACAGCTTCAGACGGGGTTAGTTTTGTTGATGCTGACGGTATTGTAGTATATTGTTCAGACAGAATCGAGAAACTTTACGGCTACAGAAAAGAAGAAATAATAGGCAAAAGAGTTACTGACTTCCTGCTTCCTGAATCCGTAAGAACCTACAAGAATATTTTCCTTTCAGGTATATCAGATGAGGGTTTATCTGCACAGCTTCTATTACGAAGAAAGAACGGACGACCGGTAAATATTCAGCGAATGGAATATCCGATAGAGAATACCGGATTAAAGTTGGCATATGATAAAGATATTGATGAAAAACTACGCCACGAAGAGCTTATTCAGCTTCAGGGAGTTGCACTTCAATCTTTGGCCAATTCTGTTGTTATTACAAATCTCCGGGGTGATATTGTCTGGGTTAACTCTGCCTTCAGAGAATTGACCGGTTATGAAAAAGAAGAGATTCTATATAAAAATATCAGCATATTGAAATCGGGTTTCCACAGAAAGATTTTTTATAAGAGAATGTGGCAGCAGATTCTGCAAGGTAAGGTTTGGAAGGGCGAACTGTTAAATAGAAGGAAAGACGGTACTTGCTATAATGAAGAACAAACCATTACTCCTGTAAAGGGAAGAGATGGACTGATTACAAATTTTATTGCACTTAAAGAAGATATTACTGCAAGAAAGCAATGGGAAGAAAAAATAAAGAAAATAAATGAAGAGCTTGAAAGAAGGGTTGACGAAAGGAGTAAACAGCTTGTTGAATCCGAAAAAATGGCGGCTCTCGGTGAACTTGTAGCAGGAGTATCTCACGAAATCAACACTCCCCTCGGTATTGGAGTAACTGCAACTACTCTTCTTGAAGATAAGACGAAGGAACTTTACAAACTATACAAAACTGACGAACTGACAAGAACGGACCTTGAATCCTACATTACTACAGCAATAGATTCAGTCCATTATATATATTCAAACCTAAAACGCGCCGCAGATTTGGTAAGAAGCTTTAAACAAATAGCTGTTGACCAGACATCGGAAGAAAGAAGGGAATTTAATCTTACAAATTATATTGATGAAATTCTTCTGAGCCTTAAGCCGGAAATCAAGAAAAAGAACTGCAGAGTACAAAAAAACATAAAGAATGATTTTGTTCTTTATAGTTATCCGGGTACTTTTTCTCAGATTTTCACTAATTTGATAATGAATTCTTTGATACACGCATTCGAGAATTCATCTGATAGCTTGATTATGATTGAATACTTTAAAGAAAATAAATATCTTGTAATAAAATACGACGATAACGGTTCAGGTATAAAAAAAGAAAATATGAAAAAAATATTTGAACCCTTTTTTACTTCGAGAAGAGGACAAGGCGGATGCGGATTAGGACTCCCGATTGTTTATAATCTTGTAGTCCAGAATCTTAAGGGAGAAATCAATTGTGAAAGCAAATTCGGATCAGGCACAACATTTATTATTAAAATTCCGTGGGATAATCTGAATACTGCCGAAAAAAGCACTAATTGAACAGATATTGTTGTGAATATTATTTAATTTTGTATGAATATATTATCCATTTAACTTAGTGAACATTATGAATTCCAGCGAAAAAATTAAGTTCTCAGAGGAGAGAAAATTAACAATAGAAGATAATCCGAAGTATTGGGAGGTATTGATTTCTGATGATGATAAGGAAGTACATATCATTACGGAAATGGTCTTTAAGAATTTTTCTTTTATGGGAAAACCGGTTAAATTCAGCAATGTTTACACTGGAGAAGACACAAAGAAATATATAGCCGATAATCCGGGTACCGCTCTTATTCTTCTTGATGTTGTTATGGAAAGGGAAAATTCGGGTCTTGATGTTGTAAAGTATATCAGGGAAGATTTGAATAATAAAAATGTAAGAATAATTCTGCGTACCGGGCATCCGGGACAAGCCCCCGAGAAAGATATAGTTATTGGATATGATATTAATGATTACAAGGAAAAGACAGAGTTATCTGCCCAGAAACTGATAACATCAGTAATTTCGTCTTTAAGAGCTTTTAAGGATATTCAGACAATTTCCGATTTAAACGAAAATCTGGCTAAGAAAGTAGAAGAAAGAACAGCGGAACTTGCTCAGGCAAACAGTCTGCTTTCGAGTTCAGTAAAAAAAATGCAGGATGATCTTGACGCAGGGAAGAAAATCCAGCAATGTCTGCTTCCGAAAAAAGAAAAACGATTCGGCAGCTATTCGTTCGATTGGGAACTGCACCCTTCACTTTTCCTGAGCGGAGATTTTCTTGATTATATAAGAATTGACGAGAGGTTTGTTCTTTTCTATTTTGCTGATGTTTGCGGTCACGGAGCTTCCTCGGCCTTTGTTACTGTTTTGCTTAAAACTCTTATAAATTCTTATGTTAAGCAATATAAGGAAGATAAAACAGCATTTTCATTAACTCCGAAATCCTTTCTGGATAAACTTAATAAGGATATTCTTAACGAAAACCTTGATAAACATTTAACCATATTTTTTGGTATAATAGATACTCTGAATAATGAAATGCAATATGCAAACTGCGGACAGTATCCTTATCCGGTTTTCGTCTCAGAAGGTAAAATTAAAACTATTGAAGAAAGAGCCGGTATGCCTTTAGGTCTGTTCAAGTTCGCTGAGTATAAAAGTCATGAAATGAAGCTGCCTGAATCTTTTTCCTTCTGGCTTTTCTCTGACGGTATTCTTGAAATAATTCCACACGAAAAAATTGAAAAGAAGTTGGAAATGCTCCATTCAAGTGTTGCAGAAGATAAAACAAAGACTTCTGAAGCAATGGCTAAATTAAAAGTTGAGAATGCACCTGAACTTCCGGACGATATTGCAGTTATGTTAATAAAAAGAACTAAAGATGCCTGAAGGTAAATATTACTATTCAATTAATGGGGGCAATTGTATCCTGAAAATGGAGGGTACCTGCGTTTACAATAATTGTGCAGGATTCAAGATGTTTACCGACAAGCTGATGTCTTCACAAAATTATGAGTCTGTTGAAATTGATTTATCCGGAGTAAGACACATAGACAGTACGAATATAGGAATAATAGCTAAAACTGCCGGAAAGTTTCTGGAAACCAAAAATATCAGAATTGTGGTGCACGCAGCAAATGACAATATTCAGAGAGTATTGACAGGATCAAGTCTCGATTTGATTTGCAGAATAACCGGTGAAAAACTTCAAGGAGAATTATGCTGGGAAGAAATACCTTCCGGAATTGCTACCCGGGAAGAAACGGGAAGGATGGTTTTAGAAGCTCATGAAACCTTGATGAATGTGAATGATGCAAACAGAAAAATTTATTCGGATGTTATAGAACTTCTTCAGAAAAGTGTTTACGGAAAAAAAAGTTAATTAGAAAGCCGGGTGATATAGAATACATGGTTTTATATGCGAAAAATGAAAATGCAGACGGAAAAGTAAACGAAGAAAGGTTTAAAGTACTTGTTGACTTGCTTCCTCAAGTGGTATTTGAAGCTGATATTACAGGCAGACTTACATACGCAAATGAAATTGCGTTTATTCAATTCGGTTATTCTCATGAGGATTTTGAAAAGGGAATTCATGTCTTTCAAACAATTCATCCTTCGCAGCGAGAATATGCTAAAAGTAATGTTGAAAAACTTCTTCAGGGAAAAAAGAAGAATTCAACTGAATATCTTTTTGTAACAAAATCAGGGAAAGCATTTCCGGGAATTATATATGTAGTGCCTATAATAGAAAACAGTATCCCGGCAGGCTTCCGCGGAATTATTGTTGACATTACTGAAAGGGTTGAAGCGGAGAATAAATTTAGAGAACAGGAAGCTCGCTTTAAGCTTTTGGCAGATGCTACATTTGAAGCCATAATAATAACAAAGTTCGGAAAAATAATTGATTTTAATCAGTCTGCTTTGGATTTACTTAAATTCAACAGAGAAGAAATGTTCAGTCTTACCTTGGAAAATCTTATTCCGGAAAAATCAGACAAAGAATTAGTCTATCAGAAAATTCAAGATAACAGTGAACAAAGCTTTGAAGTTAAAATTCTAACTAAAGACAAAGAACTGAAAGATGTTGAAATAAAATCACGTGTTCTTGAAATTGAAGGCGGATTTGTAAGGTTTTCCGCAATAAGAGATATATCCGAACAAAAAAGAATTGAAAGAGAAAGTAAACACAGAAGTGAGTTCGAAAGCCTGCTTACGGAAATATCTGCCAGATTTCTTACCAATACATTTGAAGGAGCCGAAACGGGTATTTTTCAGTCGATAAGAGAAATATGTCTTCATAATAAATTAAACGCCGGGTATTTGCTTATTCGTAAAGAACACGGATTTGAATTAAAGGCGAGCTGGTCTGACGGACAAATATCCGATTTCGATAAATTCTCTGCACATGTGAATGAGATTCCCGAATACAGACTTAACAGATTCAGAAAATCTCAGGCAGTCATAATTAATTCGACAGCCGAAATACATCAGGAAGCGCCTGATTTCAAGGAGAACCTGGAGAATTACGGTATCAATTCACTGATAGAAATTCCGGCTGTTTCAGAAGAAGATTTATCCGGAGTATTATGTTTCCTCTCCAAATCTACCCGAAAAGGTTGGAATGAATATGAAGTGAAATTTCTGCAGATGATTACACAAATATTTGTAAGTGTCTTAGAGAGGGAAAAATCAAGAAAAGAGCTTATTAAAAGCGAAAGTAAATTCAGAAGTATATTTAATAATACTTCTTTCGGTATTTTTCAAATAACGCAGAATGGCGAAATAATTCTTTCTAATCCGTCGTTAAGAAATATACTCGGATTTAAGCCTGATGAATTTATCTCCCCTAAAGATTTTTCATCATTCTTTTCCGACAATTTTGATTTTACATTCCTTAGGAATAATCTGAAAACAACCGGAAGCATTAAGGATATGGAAACGGTAATGGTTCGCAGGGACGGAAGGAAGATAAGCGTAAATATATCTGCAGAACTTATAAATCTAAAAAATGATATTTTGCTTATTGAGGGCTCAGTTGAAGATATAACCGAGCTTAAGCAGGTTCAGGAAAATCTTATTCTTGCAAAAAATCAGGCTGAAAAAAGCGATAAACTTAAATCTGAGTTCCTTGCTCAGATGTCGCATGAAATAAGAACTCCGATTAATACGATTCTTAGTTTCGCCTGGCTTCTTAAAAGTGAACTAAAAGAAAATCTTTCAGATGACCTGATGCAGAGTTTCAGTATTATGAATCGTTCGGGCGATAGGATTATCCGTACCATCGATTTAATACTTAATATGTCGCAGATTCAAACCGGAACCTACGAATATACTCCGGAAAGATTCGATCTTTTTGAAAATATAATTGAAGACCTTATAATGGAACAATACAAATATGCAATGGATAAAGGTATTTTTCTGAATGCTTCAAAAAAATGTGATGCCGCAATTATTAATGCCGACTTGTATTCAGTAGGACAAATTTTCACGAATTTGATACATAATGCTATTAAATATACAGACAAAGGCAGTATAGAAGTTTGGGTAGAGAAAGATTCGGAAGGCAAGGTTTTGGGTGTTGTAAGTGATACAGGAATAGGTATTTCCGAAGAGTATCTGCCTAATTTATTCAGACCGTTTACTCAGGAAGAAATGGGTTATACAAGAAAATATGAAGGCAACGGTTTAGGTCTTGCATTAGTAAGGGAGTATTGTAATATTAATAATGCTGAAATAAGCGTTGACAGTAAAAAAGGGATTGGTACAAAATTTATTGTTAAATTTAATTGAAGAGGGATATTTGAAGAACCAATTAATGAAACCCGCTCTCAAAGTAGCTCTGATATATGGTGTAATAAGTATAATATATATTTCGTTTTCTGATCATCTTGTCGATATCTTTTTCAGAAACAATCAGGATCTTTTTCTGAGAGTTCAAACCTATAAAGGTTGGTTTTTTGTTGCTTTATCATCCTGGATAATTTTCCATCTGGTTTACGGAAGCATCAAGAAAATAAATGAAAATGACCTCAAGTTTAAGGCTTTATTCAATCAGGCTTATCAGTATATTGGTCTTCTAACCCCTGAAGGGAAACTGGTAGATGTTAACCAGGAAGCTCTTGATGTTATTAAGAGAAAGAAGGAAGAAGTATTAGGGCTGTATTTGTGGGATGCCCCCTGGTGGGCGCATTCTTTCGAGGAGAGAGAGAAACTCCGCAATGCCTTGGAGAAAGCCCTTAAAGGCGAGACTGTGAAAATTGAAACAACAAATGTTGATTACAAGGGGGATATACTTTTTGTAGATTTTTCATTGAAACCATTTTTCAATGCTGATGGAAACATTATAATGATTATTCCTGAAGGAAGGGATGTAACTGCCGATAAAATGAATTTGATTCGGATTGAAGAATCAGAGAATAAATTCAGGAAACTTGCAGAGTATTCAGTTTTCGGAGTTTATCTTCTTCAGGACGGATTATTCAGGTATGTTAATCCGAAGTTTGCTGAAATGTTCGGGTATAAAAGGGAAGAAATAGAAAATAAATTTACACCCGAACAGATTACCCTGGCAAAGGATTATTCTTTAGTAAAAGACAGTATTGTTGAACAAATTTCCGGACAAAGAGATTTTTCAAATTATGAATTCAGGGGAGTACAGAAGTCGGGCGATATTATTGTTCTGGAAGTATTTGGAACAAGAATAATGCACAACCAAAGACCTGCCGTTATCGGGTCAATTCTGGATATTACAAAACGAAAGCATGCCGAAGCAGAGATTATAAAAAGCAAAGAACTTGCAGAGAAATCCGATAAACTTAAAACAGAGTTTTTGGCTCAGATGTCGCACGAAATAAGAACTCCGATAAATGCAGTTCTAAGTTTTGCAGGTCTTCTTAAAAACGAACTAAACGGAAGAATTGAGCCTGAACTGGAAGAGTCTTTTGATATAATGGACAGAGCAGGTGAAAGGATAATCCGGACTATAGACCTGATGTTAAATATGTCGCAGGTACAGGCCGGTACATTCGAATATAAGCCGGAACTCTTTGACTTATATGATGAACTTGCCGAAGATATAATATTTGATTCTCAGTTAAAAGCTTCCAAAAAGAAAATTGAAATTAAAGGCATAAAAAATGCGAATCCTGCCGATATATATGCAGATAAATATACTGTGGGGCAGATAGTAACAAATCTTCTTGATAATGCGGTAAAATATACAAATCAAGGAAGTATTACTGTTACAGTAGGAATAAACAATAACAGCAGAACATTCATTTCCGTAAAGGATACAGGAATTGGAATCTCAGAAGAATATCTACCAAATCTATTTAAGCCTTTTACTCAGGAAGAAACAGGTTATACAAGACGCTTTGAGGGCAACGGATTAGGTCTTGCGCTTGTTAAAAAATACTGCGAGATGAATTCTGCGGAAATAAGAGTAGAAACAACAAAAGGCAGAGGAACTGAGTTTATTGTTGAGTTCAGGAATCCGAATCATACTAATTGATATATCAGCCGGGAAAACTTCTTAGGTATTTCCCGGCATAGATTAAAAAACAACTTTACCTTCATTATTTTTCAAGATAAGTATAGCCGTACAAACCTGATCTGTAGTTAGATAGAAATTCTTTTCCTTCTTCCATTGAAATAATTCCGTTTTTCACAGATGATGTAACCCAAGTCTCAACCGTACGTACAAGCTTCTTTGAGTTATACTGAACATAATCGAGTACCTCGGCAACAGATTCGCCGTCAATAATCTGATCAATACTATACCCTTTGCTGTCGGCCGAAACATGTACCACATTTGTATCGCCGAAGAGATTGTGTAAGTCACCTAAAATTTCCTGATATGCACCAACAAGAAATACACCTATATAATAAGAATTCTGCCTGTTAAGAGAATGAACCGGCAGATAATAAGAGAAATTTCTGGTAGAAATAAAATTATCTATCTTCCCGTCAGAATCGCAGGTAATATCCTGAAGAGTTGCAGAACGGTCAGGCTTTTCATTAAGTCTCTGAATCGGGATAATAGGGAATATCTGGTCAATAGCCCAGGAATCCGGCAGAGACTGGAATAATGAGAAATTGCAGAAATATTTATCCGATAAAAGCTTTGGTAAAGAAAGGAATTCATCGGGAACATGCTTCAACTCCAATGTCATTTTATAAAGTTCACGCGCTATAGACCAAAACAGTTTTTCTATTTTTGCACGTGTTGTAAGATCCAGAAGTCCGAGACTGAATCTGTCAAGAGCTTCTTCACGTATTTGAAGAGCATCGTGCCAGGTTTCAAGCATTTTCGGCTGATTTAGCCTATCCCACAAGAAGTACAATTCCCGCACAAGTTCGTGATCATTATCGTTTATATCTTCATCCTCATTCCAGGAAGGTACGGTAGTAGATTCAAGAACTTCAAAAATAAGTACAGAATGATGAGCGGTAAGAGATCGGCCTGATTCCGTAATTATATTCGGATGAGGGATATTATTCTTATCTGAAGTATCAACTATTGTAGCCACTGCATCATTAAGATACTCCTGAATACTGTAATTAACACTGCTTTCGCTATTTGATGAACGTGTTCCGTCGTAATCAACGCCAAGGCCGCCGCCTATATCAACAAATTCAATATTGAATCCGGCCTTATACATTTGTACATAAAACTGGCTGGCTTCTCTAAGGGCCGTTTTAATCCGTCTTATTTTATTTATCTGACTTCCAATATGGAAATGAACAAGTCGCAGACAGTCCTGCATCTGATTTTCTTCCAAAAACTCCATTGCTTCGAGAAGTTCGCTTGAAGTAAGTCCGAATTTGCTGGCATCACCGCCTGAATCTTCCCATTTGCCGCTTCCGGAACTTGCGAGTTTGATTCTAACGCCAATATTCGGTTTTATCTTATGCTGATTTGCAATTTTGGTAATAAGCTTTAATTCATTTAGTTTTTCCACAACAATAAAAATCCTTCTTCCCATTTTCTGGGCAAGGATTGCAAGCTCAATATAAGCTTCATCTTTATATCCGTTGCAGATAATAAGCGAATCATTATCAGTGTTTATTGCAATTACCGCGTGGAGTTCAGGTTTCGACCCGGCTTCCAGTCCAATGTTGAATTTCTTTCCGTGTGCAACTATTTCTTCAACTACCGGGCGCATTTGGTTTACTTTAATCGGATAAATAATATAGTTCTGAGCTTTGAATTTATATTCATCAGCGGCAACTCTAAAGCTGCTTGACATTTTTTCAATTCTGCTGTCCAAAATATCTGTAAATCTGATAAGTACAGGGGTTTCAACATCTTTAAGCTGAAGTTCATCCACAAGTTCGCGTAAATCTATTTGTGTTCCGTCTTTTTTCGGTGAAACAGTTACATTTCCTTTCTCATTTATCGAAAAAAAGTTAATACCCCAGCCGTTTATGTTGTACAACTCAGCCGAATCCTCAACGCGCCATTTTCTCATATCTTTTAGTTTTTCCTTTTTATATAAATATCGGATTAAATAATTATTTACCTGCAAGCATATCATTAATCGCTTTTGCGGCACGTCTGCCTTCTCCCATAGCAAGAATTACAGTTGCGGCTCCCAATACAATGTCGCCGCCGGCAAATACTTTTTCCATAGATGTTTCCTGAAGTTCGTTTACTGCAATGTGTCCGTATTTATCAACTTTAATTTCCGGTGTTGTCTGACTGATTAAAGGATTACTTCCGTTTCCGATTGCCACAATTACAGTGTCAACTTCAAGCTCAAACTCGCTTCCTTTAATTTCAACCGGACGTCTTCTTCCCGAGCTGTCAGGTTCGCCCAATTCATATCTTACACATTCAAGTGCTCTAACTTTTCCGGTTTCATCTCCGAGAACTTTTTTTGCATTTTCCAGGAATCTGAATTCAATTCCTTCTTCCATTGCGTGGTGTACTTCTTCTTTTCTGGCAGGCATTTCATTTCTTGTACGTCTGTAAACAACATAGACTTTCTCGGCACCTAATCTTAATGCCATACGCGAAGCGTCCATAGCAACATTTCCGCCTCCGAGCACAGCAACCTTTTTAGAAGGATAAATAGGTGTATGCGCATTATCTTTATCGTAAGCCCGCATAAGGTTTGCGCGGGTAAGATATTCATTTGCCGCAAAAACTCCAACAAGGTTTTCTCCTTCTATCCCCATAAATAAAGGCAGGCCGGCACCGGTTCCAACAAATATAGCGTCAAAACCGTCTTTTTCAATCATATCCTTAAGTTTTCGGGTTCTTCCCACTATATAATTGGTTCTGAACTCCACACCCATTTTGGAAAGAGTTTCAATTTCCTTATCGACAATTTCATTCGGAAGTCTGAATTCCGGGATCCCGTATCTCATTACACCGCCAAGCTTGTGGAAAGCTTCAAATATCGTAACACTGTGACCTTCGCGCCTGCAGTCTGCAGCAACCACCAATCCGGCCGGACCGCTTCCGATAACAGCTACTTTCTTTCCGGAATCAGGTTTTATTTCAGGTATTACGACCTTATTGTTTTCGCGCTCCCAATCAGCAACAAATCTTTCAAGTCGGCCTATGGCAACTGATTTATCAACATCTTTCAGAGATTTTCCAACTGTACAATTTAGCTGGCATTGAGTTTCCTGCGGACAAACCCTTCCGCAAACTGCAGGGAGCAGACTTGTTTCCTTAATTACCCCTATTGCTTTTTCATATTCGCCTTTAGCAATATATGAAATGAAAAGCGGGATGTTTATTCCTACCGGACAATCGGCTACGCAGGGTTGGGTTTTACACTGAAGGCAGCGCAGAGATTCAAGTCTTGCCTGTTCGAAAGAATAACCGGTAGCAACTTCAATAAGGTTGCTGTTTCGAATATCCGCCGCTTGAGAGGGCATCTCCTGT
Source organism: uncultured Melioribacteraceae bacterium (assembly GCA_964584325.1). Lineage (GTDB taxonomy): Bacteria > Bacteroidota > Ignavibacteria > Ignavibacteriales > Melioribacteraceae > CAZOZP01. The sequence continues at coordinate 71,143 of CAZOZP010000002.1, read as the reverse complement.
GGTCTTATTGCAAGCCTTTCTTTGTTTTTTAAAGCCGCAGCTTTTTCATCATCATTCAGCAGACTTAGTTCGAATTCATTAAAATCATTTATTCTGGATTCACTCATTTTTTTTCTCCGGATGCTAATTTCTCTAATTTGCATTTATGCGCTTTTTCGATCTCCTTATATGAATTAAGCCGTGAAATCATATTGTCGAAATCAACCAGGTGCCCGTCAAATTCCGGTCCGTCCACGCATACAAATTTAACTTCTTTGCCTATATTAACACGGCATCCGCCGCACATACCTGTTCCGTCAACCATTATTGTATTTAATGATACAAGAGTTTTTACATTGAACGGACGAGTTGTTTCGGAGCAGAATTTCATCATAACCGGAGGCCCAATTGCTATAACTAAATCCGGTTTCGGATCTTCCTGGCATTTTTCTTTTAACGGAGCCGTAACCAGGTCTTTTCTTCCGTAAGAGCCGTCGTCGGTACATATAATCAGTTCATCTGCAATTGCATTCATTTCTTCTTCAAGAATAAGAAGTTCTTTATTGCGTGCTCCGAGTATAATTGTTACGTGGTTTCCGGCATTCTTTAATGCCTGAGCTATCGGGTGCAGGGGAGCAACACCAATGCCTCCGCCTACGCAAACAACTTTACCGAAGTTTTCAATATGTGTAGGTGTTCCTAAAGGTCCAACAAGCGCAGCAATTTCATCCCCCTCATTCATTTCCGAAAGAATAGAAGTTGTTCTTCCTACAACCTGAAATATAATCGTAATCCAGCCCTCTTCAGCATTGGCATCGGCAATTGTCAAAGGTATCCTTTCACCGAAATCTTCATCCACCTGAAGTATGATAAACTGTCCGGCTTTTCTTTCTTCAGCTATTAAAGGAGCATTTATTCTCATTAGATAAACACTTTCCGAGAGCTTTTCTTTTTTTAATACTTTGTGCATTTTTCACCCGATTATTTTCATCAAAAAACAAGGCTAAAATTACGAAAATAAATATGCCGAAACAATTTATATTAATATGGATAAACTTATAACCATGGTTTGAATGAACAATTATCTGTCTGCTCTGAATTTTCTGTGCAAATAAATCTGTAATAATATATTTTAGTCTATAGATAATAGAAAAACATGGCCGGAATATTTACATTTTCATATTACACTTTTCTTGAAGGTACTATTTCTCCTGATGAAATAATCGGACACGCTGTTAAGGAAAAATACCCCTATGCCGTTCTTACAGACAGAAACGGGATGTACGGACTAATTCAGTTTTACGGAAAAGCAATTGCTGAAGGGATTAAGCCGATATTAGGATGTATGATAGATGATCCTTCCGATAAGTTGCTAAATGCGGTATTTCTGGCAAAAAACAGAGACGGCTATTCTGAAATTTGCAGACTGATAACAGCAAGAAAGCTTAATGATGAATTTAGTATTCTAACTTATCTTCGGAATCCTTCGCCCGATTTGTTTATTATTTCAAGTTCGTTTGAAATAATTAAATTGGCTTCAGAACATAGAGAGCTCAAGGATAATTTTTATGCCGGTCTTACAGCATCAAAAGCCGGAAGACTGAATAACAGAAGAAATTATGAATACTGCAAAACCCGCGGAATTAAGTTTGCGGCTATGAATCCTGTTGTATTTGCTTCTCCGGAAGATTACAATATTCATAAAACTGTTACTGCAATAAGGCTTAATAAAACAATATCCTCACTTGAACCTGAAGACCTTGCGGATGAAGAGTATTGCCTTCAAAGTAAGAAAGATTATCTTAAAGTCTGGAAAGGTCTTCCTGAAGCTATAGAAAACACAGAATATATCTTAAATAACTGCAATGCGGATCTTGAAAAGGGCAAGTATAAATTTCCTAACTTTCCGCTTCCTGCCGGTGAAACCTCTTTTTCGCTGCTATGGAAATTGTGTTTCAGGGGATTAGAAGAGAAGTATCAGCCGATTACCGATAAAGCTGTAAGCAGACTTCAGTACGAGCTGCAGGTTATTAATGAATTAGGTTTTTCGGATTATTTTCTGATTGTTTGGGATATTATTAAGGAAGCTGCGGGAAGGAGTATGGTAACAATAGGCCGGGGCTCTGCTGCAAACAGTCTTGCCGCATACTGCCTGGGCATCACTCAGGTTGATCCGATTCAATACAATCTTTATTTCGAAAGATTCTTAAATAAGGGACGCTCAACCGCTCCGGATACAGATATTGACTTTTCCTGGAAAGACAGGGATGAAATAATAAAATATGTATTCGAAAAGTACGGATATGAAAAAGTAGCTATGATTTCCACAAAAAATACATTCAGAGCAAGATCGGCTTTTCGGGAAACAGCAAAAGTATTCGGAATTCCGGATAGTGAGATTTCAAAATACAGTAAAAAGATTCCGTGGACAAGTGCCGCAAATCTTCCGGGTATTGCCGAAAAGTTTCCGGAATCAAAATCTCTGGATTTCAGCAATGAACCATGGAAAAGTATTGTAGAAACAGCTTCGAAGTTATCCGGATTCCCAAGGTTTTCCGGTATTCATCCCGGCGGAATTGTAATAACAAAAGAACCTATAACCAATTATGTTGCGCTTGAATATGCCAAAAACAAAGGACTTGGACTGATAATTACTCAACCTGATATGTATTCGATAGAAGAGATGGGTCTTATTAAAATTGATTTATTAGCCCAACGCTCATTGGGTGTCTTGCGTGATACACTGGAAATGATAGAAGCCTCACGTAAGATTTCCGAATAATATCTAAAAACGCTTCTTTAAGAATGATAAAAGATTTAATAAAAAGTAATTATGCAACCTGAAGGGTAAGCTGCTGTGGAAGAGGGCGCAACCACAGCAGCTGGGGTTGTTAATGGTACAGAGGGTAATCCAAACTTAATATAATTAGAAACAAAATCAAAGGAAAAAATTAAAGTATAGAAAAAAAAATTATATTTATTTTTATTAGCGGATAAAATTCAAAAAAAATGTTGAAATCGAGCTAAAATAAATCAGGGTACTGCCGATTATATAATTAAAGAAATAAAAAGTTTTAGATTCATAATTACCCCCTAAATAAGACGGATCCCCGGAAGATGCAAATCGGAAAGGGATTCGTTTTTTTATATACTTCCTGATAATAAAGATTATAGTGAAAAAAGCCGGTACGGGTTACTTGCCTGATGAGAAGAGTTTCAAGCCGACTATTCCCGTTATTATAAGAAAGATAAAAAAGATTCTGAGAAGGTCTTTACTTTCGCCGAACAATATCATACCAAGAATTGTTGTTCCAACAGCCCCTATTCCTGTCCAAACAGAATAAGCAGTTCCTATCGGCAGGTCTTTTACTCCCATAGACAGAAATACAAAACTTAAAATCATTGTAACAACAGTGAAAATCGAAGCAGGTATATTAGAAAAACCGTTACTGTATTTTAATCCGATTGCCCAGGAAATTTCAAGAACAGAAGCAAGAAAAACATAAAACCAGGCCATATATTATTCCTTTCCGGCTGCTAACTGTCCGCAAGCCGCGGCTATATCACTGCCCTGAGTGTTTCTGAGCATAACCGTTATTCCGGCATTACGCAGACTGTCAGCAAATATTTCAATATTTTTTTCTCCCGTTGGTCTTAGTTCGGAAGAAATTCCTTCCGGCGCCATATGGGAAATACTGTTAAATGGTATCAGATTCATTTTTGAAGGAATTTTCCTGCAGATTTTTATCAGTTCATTAATATCTTCAGGTCTGTCGTTTACCCCTTTAAGCATGGTATATTCAAAAGTGATACGTGTTTTGGTCTTTTCCGCATAATATGAAAGAGATTTCAGAACATCTTTCAGCGGAAATCGTTTATTTACGGGCATAATTCGGGAACGGATATCATCGAATGGAGAGTGGAGGGAAAGGGCTAGTTTCACCCTTAAGCCCGAATCTGCAAGTTCAATTATTTTTGTAGTAATACCGGCAGTTGAAAGAGTAATTCTTGTCCGACTTATGCTTTTGTTTGTTCCGTCTGTCAGAATCCGGAGAGATTTCACGGTTGAATCATAATTAATCAGAGGTTCACCCATCCCCATATAAACAATATTTGTAATATTTTCTTTTCCTGCGTCTCTTGCCGCAAAAACATACTGATCCAATATTTCGCCTGCAGATAAATTTCTCTTAAATCCCATAAGACCGGTTGCACAGAATTTGCAGTCGAGCGGACATCCGGATTGAGTTGAAACGCAAAGTGTATTTCTGTCTTTTTCCGGAATCAGGACAGATTCAATTTTCTTTCCGTCCCGGGTTTCGAAAAGATATTTTTTTGTTTCAGCCGCAACAGAAGACTGTAATTCAATAAGTTTAAGAGAATTAATTGCTGCAGAAGAATCAAGCTTAAGCCGAAGTTCCTTTGAAAAATTAGTCATTTCCGAAAAATTTGCCGACAGTCTGTTATACAGGTAATTGAAAAGTTGACTGCCTCTGTAAGCAGGTTCATCAATAGACATAAAAAAATCAGAAAGCTCTTCCGGTGTTAATCCTTTTATTTCCACAAGTTTATTATTCATAATACGAAATATACTAAACTAACAGGAAATTGCGGGTAAATAGTTTTCCCCACTGATTTGCCATTTATTGAAAATTCATCCTAAAATCAAATCCTTGTTGAACGAAATCAAATCCTTGTTGAACGAAATCAAATCCTTGTTGAACGAAATCAAATCCCTGTTGAATGAAATCAAATCCCTGTTGAACGAAATCAAATCCCTGTTGAACGAAATCAAATCCTTGTTGAATGAAATCAAATGCCTGTTGAACGAAATCAAATCCTTGTTGAACGAAATCAAATGCCTGTTGAACGAAATCAAATCCCTGTTGAATGAAATCAAATGCCTGTTGAATGAAATCAAATCCCTGTTGAATGAAATCAAATGCCTGTTGAATGAAATCAAATGCCTGTTGAATGAAATGAAATCCTTGTTGAACGAAATCAAATCCTTGTTGAATGAAATGAAAGCTATGTATCAATGTTATCACAGTTTGTTTCAGGAGCGGAGAGAAGCATTTCCCAAGTCAGGATTCAATTTTATTCAGGTGTAAGATAAAAAAACATAAGCGAAATAGTTGTTGGAAGAAGAATGAGCAGAGAAACAAAAAAGGCTGCTTTGGAAGCAGCCTTTTTCACAGACTAATCTATATCAACAGACCTTGCAAAAATGTAGTCAACGTTTTTCACAAGTTTAGTTTCGTCGAATGCCGCATTAATTTCTTCAGCTGATAGAATTTCGAGAACCTTTTTCGATTTAAGGAACTCATCTTTAAGAGTAGTACTCTTATCTGCCCAAACTCTCATTGCCGAAGTTTGAACAAGAGCGTAAGCATCATCGCGTGTCATGCCCTTAGAAACAAGTTCAAGAAGAACCTTCTGAGAGAAAACGAGTCCGCGTGTAATATGCAGATTCTTTAACATATTGTGTGAATAGACCAGAAGTTCGTCCATCAGTTTTGTCATAAGTCCGAGCATATAATCAAGAATTATGCAGCTATCTGGCACAATAACTCTTTCAACTGAAGAGTGGGAAATATCTCTTTCGTGCCAAAGAGCGATGTTTTCAAGAGCCGCCATTGCATTTCCGCGCAGAAGCCTTGCAAGTCCGCTTATTCTTTCACTTACAATCGGGTTCCGTTTATGAGGCATAGCAGATGAGCCCTTTTGTCCCTTTGAAAAATACTCTTCAGCTTCAAGAACTTCAGTTCTTTGCAGGTGTCTTATTTCGACCGACATTTTTTCGAGAGTACCGCCTATAATTGCAATAGTATTCAGGAAGTGTGCGTGTCTGTCGCGTTGAATAACCTGAGTTGAAACAGGGTCTGCAGTAAGCCCCATTTTCAGGCATACATACTCTTCAACCTTAGGGGAAAGATGATCGAAAGTACCAACGGCACCTGATATTTGACCGACGCTGATAGTTTGCACAGCCTCTTTCATTCTGGAAATATTTCGTTTTGTTTCTTCGTACCAAAGAGCAAATTTCAAGCCCATAGTAGTAGGTTCTGCGTGCACACCGTGACTTCTTCCGATACAAACCGCTCTTTTATATTCCTGAGCTTTTTTGCGGAGAACCTTCTTAAGTTCTTCAAGGTCGGCAAGAAGAATTTCTCCGGCCGCTTTCATCTGATAAGCCAGTGCAGTATCGAGGATATCGGATGAAGTCATTCCGTAATGAATATGTCTGGCTTCCGGGCCTATATTATCAGAAACATTTGTAAGGAATGCGATTACATCGTGTTTTGTTTTTTCTTCAATTTTAAGAATTTTCTTAACATCGAATTTTGCCTTTTCCTTAATAACTTCTACATCTTTTTTAGGAATTTCACCCATTTCGGCTCTTGCCTCGCAGGCAAGAATTTCGATCTGAAGCCAGGTTGCATATTTGAATTCATCTTCAAATATCTTACCCATTTGTGGACGAGTATAGCGTTCTATCATTTTTTTCTCAGTCTCATATTTTTTGATAAAATATTTCCGTTTCTTAAAACTTTTATGGTAATAGTCTGGTTAGCTCTAAACTCCTGCAGCACTCCGACCATGGTAGATTCATTATTTATCCGGAATTTATCCACCTGATAGATAATATCGCCCACTTCAATTCCGGCTTCGGAAGCGGGGGATGAGTTAGTAACGTGGGTAACAATAACACCGCGTGCTGAAGAAAGATTAAAATAATTGGCAATCTCTTCATCAATAGTCTGAACAGAGAAGCCCACAATAAAATCTCTGTCAATTTTCTTATTGGTTTTAAGTTCCTCAACAAGTCTTTTAACTTTATTGGAAGGAATTGCAAAACCGATTCCCACATTGCCTGCAGAACCTGTTGCAGTATAAATAAGAGTATTGATCCCGATCAGTTCGCCTAAGGCATTTACCAAAGGACCGCCCGAATTTCCGCCGTTTATTGCGGCATCGGTTTGAAGCATATCTATATAATATCTGTTGTTAACCGCGTCGAGATTCATTCCCGTGGAACTGATAACACCTATGGTAACGGAAGGTTTATTATTAACCGAAAACAAACCGAAAGGATTGCCCAAAGCTATAACCCATTCACCCGTTATAATATCATCAGAATTCCCGAATTTAACGTACGGCAGGTTTTCCGCGTTTATTTTCAGCAGACAGAGGTCGCTTCGGGGGTCACTGCCAACAATTTCAGCATCGTATTCCTTGCCGCTGGTAAGAGATACAATAATTTTCACTCCGTTTCCGGCAACGTGATCATTAGTAATAATGTAACCATCGGGAGATATAATAACACCGGAACCTAATCCCTTTACCTTATATGATTTTTCGCGGAAAAAATACTGATAGAAAGGATCATCCTGAAAATAGCGGCTGAAAGGATCGCGGTATTGCCTTATTTCAGTAACGTTTATACCAACAACTGCATTGCTTACAGTACTTACGGTTCGTGTCAGAATATTATGACGGTCTGTATTTATTTCGAGATTGGCTTTTGAAGTATTTGAAACCCGGGCAACATTATATGCAGGAGATGTATATCCTACAGTTTGTGACTGTGTTACTTCTGAATGATTATCCGTCAGATTAACGAATAGAATAAAAATTAAAGAAGCCGCCACGAAACTGACAGAAGCCGAAACAGCCGCAACTTTAAAATAATTCATTCAAGCTCCAAAAAATTAAAAAAATCGCAAAAACAAAAATATCATTTGTTAAAATAATAATGTATTTCCAAAAATAAAAACAGAATCACCCACGTGGGAGATAAATAACAATCCGACACAGCATTGTTAATATGTAATTAATGATAATATATTATAACCCTTATATAATTAATGGTGCATTTTATCACAAAAAAAAAAGATTTATTCAAAAAAAATTATGATTATTTTGAAATTGTGGTTATCTTTGGTAATAATATTGATAAGCTGTTTTCTTTTTTAGTAAAATAAACAGCCTGTAAAAACTTAAATAATTAGGTTTGATGAAAATAAACATAAAAAATATTAGTAGCGTATTTGCCGAATTACCTCCGTTGATATAGTTTAACTAATCTGCATTGAATACTATTAAGGTATTACTCTAAATAAAACATTTTCTAAAATAAATTAAATAATTACTTAGGAGATCAAATGGTCAATTTCAAAGGAACCTTCAATGTAGTTCCCTCACTTCCTAAAAAGCTTGAACCTTTAAGAGAGATAGCTTATAATTTATACTGGACATGGAATAGGGAAGCGATTGAATTATTCAGAAGGCTCGACAGAAACATTTGGGAGCAGACTCATCATAATCCGGTAGCATTACTGGGATTGATTCCGCAGGATAAACTTAAAGAAAGAGCAAATGACGATGGTTACATTGCACATCTTAACAGAGTTTATCTTGATCTGAAAAACTATATGGACGAAGTTAATTGGTATCAGAGAAATTATAAAGCAGATGCTAAGCCATATATAGCATATTTTTCGGCAGAATTCGGATTAACTGAATGTCTGCAGATTTATTCAGGAGGTCTGGGTGTATTGGCCGGCGATCATCTTAAATCAGCCAGCGACCTTGGTATTCCGCTTGTAGGTATCGGTTTATGCTATAAAGAAGGCTATTTCCAGCAATATCTTACGACAGACGGCTGGCAGCAGGAGAGATATGAACTTACTGATTTTTATAATCAGCCTATGACTCTTGTTCATAACAGCAGCGGCGAACCACTGAAGGTAGAACTATTTTTCCCCGGAAGAAAGGTTTATGTACAGGTTTGGAAAATACAGGTAGGACGACTCCCGTTATTCCTTCTTGACACAAACATTCCAGAAAACAATGACGACGATAAAAACATTACTCGTACTTTGTACGGCGGCAACATAGAAACAAGAATACAGCAGGAAATTGTTCTTGGAGTAGGCGGACTCAGAGTGCTTCACCAATTAGGGCTTGATCCGCAGGTATGTCATATGAACGAAGGCCACTCTGCATTCCTTGCTCTTGAAAGAATAAGAAACCTTATCCAGGAAAAAGGAATTACTTTTGCCCAGGCTAAAGATATCGGATTTTATTCAAACATATTTACCACTCATACTCCTGTTCCTGCAGGCATTGACGTATTCCCGAATGAACTTATGGAAAAATATTTCGGCAAGTTCTACAGAAATGAACTTAAGATTTCTGATAAGGAATTCTATCGTTTGGGAACTATTATAAAGGATAAAGAGCCTTCAAACTTTAATATGGCACATCTTGCAATGAATATGGCCGGATATGTTAACGGTGTAAGCAAGCTGCATGGTGTTGTATCCAGAAAAATGTGGGTTGACGGATTCAAGGATGTCCCTTTTGATGAAATACCGATTGATTATGTTACAAACGGTGTTCATACCAGAAGTCACCTTTCAAACGAAATGGAAGAACTTCTCATAAGATACCTCGGAGAAAGATTTATAAAGGATCCTTCAGACAACAGAGTATGGGATAGAGTTAACGATATTCCTGATGAAGAACTCTGGAGAACACACGAAAGAAGAAGAGAAAGACTTGTTGCATTTGCAAGAAAGAAACTCAGACAGCAGATTATTGCCAGAGGCGGAACAACAGCCGAAGCAGATATAGCAAAAGAAGTTCTTGACCCTTCGGCACTTACTATAGGTTTTGCCAGAAGATTTGCAACATATAAAAGAGCTACCTTATTATTTAAGGATATAGAAAGACTAACCAGCATACTTTATGATCCGGATACACCTGTTCAGCTTATAATTGCAGGTAAAGCGCACCCTAAAGATGAAGACGGCAAGAAACTGATTCAGGAAATTATCAAGCTTTCGAAAGATGAACTTCTCCGCAAGAGAGTAGTATTCCTTGAAAACTATGATATGAGCATAGCCCGTTATATGGTAGAGGGATGCGACGTATGGCTTAATAATCCGAGAAGACCACTTGAAGCAAGCGGTACTTCAGGAATGAAAGTTATTGCAAACGGCGGATTGAACTTCAGTGTTCTTGACGGATGGTGGGATGAAGGATATGAATCTGATCTCGGATGGAAAATCGGAAACGGTGAAGAATACGACGATCTCGATTACCATGATGAAGTTGAATCGCGCACTCTGTATGAAACTTTAGAGAAAGAAATTGTTCCTCCTTTCTATTCAAGAGGAGATGACAAACTCCCGAGAAAGTGGATTTCAATGATGAAGAAGTCAATGAGTACTCTTACTCCGTTCTTTAATACAAACAGGATGGTTATGGAATATACTCAGAAATTCTACATTAAGGCAAATGATAGAAGAAAACTCATTATGGCCAACAATATGGAAAAAGGTCTTGAATTCTCGAAATGGAAACAATATATAACCGCTAACTGGCCGAAAGTTAAGTTCAACAACTATACTGCAGAATCAGACGGAACCGGACTTAAAATAGGTACAAGCCATGTTATCAATGCGGAGGTATATCTTGGCGACCTAAAACCGGAAGATATTGAAGTTCAGGTATATTTCGGAAAGGTTGATGATATTGACAAAGCAGATTCTAATTCCTTTAAGGTTATGGACTGCATTCCGGATTCAAATAACGACGGAACATATAAGTATTCCGGAAAGATCAAATGTGAAACAACAGGAAGGTTCGGATGGACTCTTCGCATTCTTCCGAAACATTCACTGCTGATCAATTCCTTCGAATTAGGCCTTATCAAATGGGCATAATTTAAGAACAATTATTAGAGCTGCCTTTACGGCAGCTCTTTTTTTTTTGTTTTGACTAAAAGATTATATTCCGCATAATTGCAAAAAAATGATTAATATAGTCAATAGGCTTCTTGATTTAAGAAATTTCATCTTTTATCTTTGTAAAGCGGAATTAATCAAAAAAACCCTATAAATATCTCATTATTCCCACGGGGGTCCGATGCTTTCAAAGCTGATCTTGCCGGAAATAGAAGAACTTCTCAATAAGAAAAAATTCGCCGCAATCCGCGATGTTATTCAGGATATTGAAGTTGCTGATATTGCTGAAATAATATCAGATATGGATGAAAGCAAACAGGCGCTTTTTTTAAGACTTCTACCTAAGAATCTTGCCGCAGATATTTTCGAGTATTTTGATTCTGAGCAGCAGATAAGCCTCATAGAAAAAATGAGTCACGCCGAAGTGGCATCAATTCTTAATGAAATGGACCCGGACGACAGAACCACGCTTCTTGAAGAAGTTCCTGCCGTTATTGCCAAAAGATTAATAAACCTACTGAATAAAGATGAAAAAGAAGTTGCCCTTACACTGCTCGGATATCCTGAAGGCTCAATAGGAAGATTGATTACCACTGATTTTATTGATATACAGAAGGAAATGAAAGTAAGCGAAGTTTTTGAGCACATAAGAAAATACGGAAAAAACAAAGAGACTGTAAACGTAATCTATGTTGTTGATGAAAAAGACCGGCTGATTGACGACTTAAAAATTAAAGACCTTATTTTTGCCGAACCTGATCAAAGGATTGAAGAAATTATGGATGAAAATTTCCTGAGTCTTAATGTTTGGGAAGATCAGGAAGTTGCAGTTGAACAATTCAGAAAATACGACAGATTTGCACTGCCAGTAACCGATTATTCAGGTGTTTTGCTCGGGATAGTAACCATTGACGACATTATGGACATAGCCGAAGAAGAAGCAACTGAAGATATACAGAAACTTGGAGGTACCGAAACTCTTGACGAGCCCTATTCGGAAGTATCGCTTATGACAATGGTAAAGAAAAGAGGAATCTGGCTTGCGGTACTTTTTATGGGGGAAATGCTTACTGCATCAGCAATGGCACATTTTGAATATGCAATTGAAAAAGCAGTAGTTCTTGCAATATTTGTACCCCTTATTATTTCCAGCGGAGGTAATTCGGGTTCTCAGGCGGCAACTCTTGTAATCCGTGCGCTGGCCTTAAAGGAAATAAATATCAAAGATTGGTTCTTTGTTTTAAGAAGGGAGTTCTTTTCGGGTCTTGCATTGGGATTAATACTCGCAGTTCTCGGATTTGCAAGAATTTATATCTGGCAGAAAGCTACCGGTATTTATGGTGATCAGTGGTATCTTGTAAGTATTACACTTGGTCTTTCTCTTGTAGGAGTTGTTACATGGGGTACAGTTATAGGCGGAACTTTTCCGTTATTACTTAAAAAACTTAGACTTGACCCTGCCACCTCATCTGCTCCTTTTGTAGCAACACTTGTGGATGTTGTCGGGATTATCATTTACTTTTCAATAGCGTCATACATATTAAAGGATATTCTTCTTTAACCAAAATTATTCGTAAGAAAAATCGTATCTTTTAATTGCAATGCCAATAAAGAATAATTTGGGTTTAATTATTCCTTTCTTAGTTTCATAAAATACAAGCTTTTGCTATTTTTGCTGAGTTAATCCAATAAATTATTCAGGGTAAGAAATGAATATTTTAAAACTTGCATCAGTAGTTGTCTTTCTTTTTCTAATCTCCTGTCAAAGCAATAAAAAAGAAACTCTTTACATTTTTAACTGGACTGATTATATAGCTCCGGAACTTCTTGTTAAATTTGAAGAAGAACACAATTGCAAAGTAGTTTATGACACATATAATTCGAATGAAAACATGCTTACCAGAGTTATGAATTCCACTGCAGCTTACGATATAGTTTTTCCGAGTGCCGATCATGTGGTAATTCTCAGAGAATACGGTTTGCTGGAGAAACTTGATAAATCAAAACTTCCCGGACTGCAAAATCTTGATCCGCTGATTAACTTGAAAGTTGATTTGTATGATAATAATATGGATTATTCCGTTCCTTACTTCTGGGGAACAACGGGCTTACTGTATAATAAACAGAAACTTCCCGACACTCTTATGAAAGATGTTTCCTGGAATATAATTGCAGACAACAGGTTTACAGGAAAGAATATTGTAACTCTGCTTGACGATTCCAGGTCGGTACTTGGAGCGGCACTTATATATAAAGGATTCAGTTTTAATGATATGTCAGATGCAGCTTTAAATGCTGCAAGAACAGTATTGCTGGAATGGGATAAAAATGTATCGCAATATGATTCTGATTCTTATAAGAATGAGATACAGGATGGTACTACCTGGCTTGCACAAGGTTATAACGGAGATGCTCTTCAGATAATGGCGGAAAATGAGAATGTAGGTTTTGTTCTTCCGAAAGAAGGAGCTGAACTTTGGATTGATTCATTTGTAATGCTGAAAAATTCCGAGAATAAAGAGTTAGCTTATAAATTTATAAATTTTATGCTTGATCCTGAAAATGCAAAACTGAATGCAGAATATGTTCAATATGCAACTCCTAATCTCGGGGCTCACAATCTTCTTGATGATGAAACAAAAAACAACAGTTTAATATATCCTTCGGATGAATATCTCGAAAAATGTGAAATTCTGCTTAATGTAGGCAAGGATATTCTGAAAGTAAACAAGATATGGGAAGAGATAAGAAATAACTGATAATTTTTCAGGAACAATCATCATAAATATAATTCTTGGAATATACATTTGTTTTTTGTGTTTTATAAAAAGTTTATTGTTATATTTCACGAAAAAAAATTGCAATGGTAATTGTTACAGAAATGTATAATACGGAGATAATGATATTCCGCACTGCAATTTCAAACAGAAATACTATTAAACCGCATTATGCAGGAGCTGTAATAATTGAGTAACGATAAAAAGTATCAAAAAGATTTTGATAGACAAGTAAAGCAGATTCAAGGCAAGATAAGTAAAGTTTTTACCGGTTGTTCGCCGGACTCGCTGTATGATCCCTGCAAATACATTATGGATGCGGGAGGTAAAAGAATCAGACCGATTTTAGTACTTTTTTCCTGCAATGCTGTTTCCGGTTCTTTTAATTCTGCCTATAATGCCGCTTTGGCAATAGAATTAATTCATAATTTTACTCTGGCCCACGACGATATTATGGATAACGCAGACCTTAGGCGCGGAAGAGATACTGTTCATAAAAAATACGATATCAGTACCGCAATTCTTTCAGGGGATAATCTAATAGCTATAGCTTACAAGTATCTGCTTAAGGATTGTAAGGAAGGAGATAATAATATAATTCTGGATTTTACTCAGGGTATTATTGAAGTATGCGAAGGACAAAGTCTTGATAAAGATTATGAAATAAGATCTGCTGTTACGATTGAAGAATACATCACAATGATTACGAAAAAAACCGCGGCTCTGCTTGAAACCTGTTGTTCTGTGGGTGCTAAGTTAGGACGCGGCACTGAAAAGGAAATTAAGGCACTGAAAAGTTTCGGAAAGAATATCGGCATTGCATTCCAAATACAAGATGATCTTTTGGATATTTTGGCAGACCAGTCAGAATTCGGGAAGATGGTTGGGGGAGACCTGGTGGAAGGTAAAAAGACCTACCTTTTTCTAAAAGCTCTTGATAAGGCAGAAGGGTCGGATAAAGAAAAATTCTTATCTGTAATAAAAAACAAAGGAATAAAAAAAGAAGAAGTTCCTGAATATAGGGCTTTGTATGAGAAACTCGGAGTTCTATATGAAGCCCGGAGTGAAGTGAAAAAATATACGGAGGCTGCCTTAAAAAGCTTGCGTGTGCTTAAGAATGAATATGACAAAGAGTTCTTTAACTGGCTTGCATTTCAATTAATTCAAAGAAACAAATAATACCGATGATTGAAAAAGAAGTAACTATTGTAAATAATGCAGGGCTGCATACCAGACCTGCAGCAACTATTGTTAAGATTGCTTCAAAATACGAGGCGGAATTCTATATTTATAAAGACGGATTAAGTATTAACGGGAAAAGTATAATTGGAGTAATGACTCTTGCCGCAGAAAAGGGGAGTACACTTATGCTTTCATTTGATGGTGCGGATGAGCAGGAATTAAGCGTAGAAATGATTGATTATTTTAATAGAGGCTTTGACGAAAATTGAAAAAAATCGATTTCAATGCTCCAAATATTTTATCCGGAATTCCTGCAGCTCCGGGTATCTCAGTTTTTTCGGCTTTCCTTTACAACAAAGAATGCGAATCCGTTACCAAGGCTCCGATTGATAATCCGGAAGAAGCTATTCAAAATCTCGATGAAGCTTTAGGTAAAGCCAAGAAGGAGCTAAACAAGATAAAAGCAATTGCTCTTGAGAAACTTGGCGAAAAGAGAGCTGCAATTTTTGAAGCCCAAATGATGATACTTGATGACCCTGTTCTTATCAAAAACATTAATACAAGAATTGAGCAGGAAAGACTAAGTGCCGAATACATAGTTGATACAGAAATATCCAAATATCAGAAACTGATGGCCGCGGCAGATGCCACATACCTTAAGGAAAGAGCTTTCGATATTGAAGATATTAAGAACAGAATTATAAGGAATCTCAGAAAAAAGAAGTGGACATCTTGGATATCCGGAGATGTGAATATTGTAACGGCTACACTTACACCTGCAGATACCGTCCTTTTTTCGCGGTCGAATGTTCAGGGATATGTTACCGTTCATGGCGGATTAACATCTCACGCGGCAATAGTTGCAAGATCACTTGACATTCCGTGCGTTGTAGGCGTTCATGATGCAATGTCTCACATTAATAGCGGCGATCTTATCATTGTTGACGGCTTTAACGGTAAAGTTATTGTTTCTCCTAATGAGGAGCAGATTGCTTATTACAATAAAAAGTATGAAGAACTGAAGATTTTCGACGATGAATTACTGAAACTTAGGAATATAGAATCCAAAACACTCGACGGCAAAAAGATATTTCTGAAGGCAAACTTAGATTTAACTGATGAAATTGATTATATAATTAAAAACGGGGCAGACGGAGTAGGGTTAGTAAGAACTGAACATATTTTCGAAGAATATGAAGAATTTCCTGACGAAGAAGAGCAGGTTTCAGTATATAATAAAATATCAGAGAAAATTTATCCGAACAGAGTTATTATCCGTACTCTTGATATTGGCGGAGATAAAGTGCTTCCGTTTGACGTTCAGGAACCGAATCCTTTTTTAGGCTGGCGCGGAATCAGATTTCTGGAAGATAATCCGAAACTATTTAAAACTCAGCTTCGCGCAATTTTAAGAGCAAGCAGTCATAAGAACATTGGAGTAATGATTCCTATGATAACCTCAAGAGTTGAAATATTAAGAACTAAAGCTTTGCTCGAGGAGTGCAAGGCAGAACTTAAGGCAGAAGGTCATAGATTCGACAATAACATAGATTTCGGAATTATGGTTGAAGTTCCATCTGCTGCAGTGCTTGCAGGTGAATTTGCTGAAGAAGTGGATTTCCTGAGTGTCGGAACTAATGATTTGATTCAGTATCTGCTTGCTGTTGACAGAGGTAATGATATTGTATCGTCTTTGTATCAGGAATTTCATCCGGCAGTGGTACAAACTCTGGATCACATAATCCGTAATTGCCACAAAGCTAAAAAGAGAATAAGCATTTGCGGAGAGATGGCTGCAGACCCGCTTGCGGTTCCTCTTCTGGTGGGACTCGGATTTGATTCCCTGAGTGTGAGTCCGGCTGTAATTCCTCAGATAAAGAATATGATTGTAAGACTCAATTATTCTGATGCAAAGGCTGTAGCCGCAGAGTGTCTGAAACTAAAAACCGAAAATGAAATAAAGATAAAACTGGTTGAATTTTTTAATAAAAACCTGCCGGGGGCAGAGTTTAATATGGAAGTGGAAAATGACGATATCTGAAATGATCCGCAATTCTGATAAAGATAACATGTTTCAAGTATTAGCCGATTCATACAGTCAAACAGATTTTGAATTTGCATCCGACAAGGAATTTGAGAAAATAAATATAGAAGGAATCAGGAACATTATAATTTCCGGACTCGGAGGTTCTGCAATAGGAGGTGAACTTCTTGTTGAATTATTAGGGACTAAACTTAAATACCCATGCATAATAAACAGAAATTACACTCTACCTTCTTATGCAGGTAAGGAAACGCTTTTTATTGCTTCTTCATATTCCGGAAATACAATCGAAACCATTACTTCCCTTAAAGCCGCAGAAATAAAAAAATGCAGAATTATCTGTATGACAACAGGCGGTGAAATAGAAAAAATTACTGCCGGCAAATATCCTCTGATAAAACTAAAACCGGGCTTCCAGCCAAGATTCGCGTTATATAATAATTTGTTCGGACTAATTAGAATATTTTCGGCACTAAAACTTGCCGATATGGATTCAAATTTATTGAACCGCATTAAAAATAATATGCAGTCGCGTTCCAGAGAATACTCCGCTGAAAGCAATTATGCATTGGAAACAGCAGAAAAATTATTAGGTTTTATTCCGGTAGTTTATGGTGTTTCAGGAATTACATCAGCGGCAGCAGGAAGACTGAAAGCTCAGTTCAATGAAAACTCCAAGATACATTCCTTCCATAATAATTATCCTGAACTGGACCACAACGAAATAATAGGGTGGGAAGCAACTTCCGAGCAATTATTCCGGCCGAAAGTAATTACTTTATATGATAAAGAATATTCCGAAGAAATTAAAAAAAGAATTGAAATTACCGAAGAACTTATCAAAATATCCGGAGCGGAGATTATTCGCCTAAAAGGACGGGGCAATTCTTTTGAAGAAAGACTGTTGGATATGGTTTATACCTGCGACTGGATATCTTATTATTTAGCAGTTTTACGAGGTAAAGAACCAATTGAAATTTCCAACATACATATTCTTAAAAACCGTCTTCAATAGACTTATTGTTGTTGTAAAAAAGATGTAATATCTTCAAGTATCTCATCCGATTACTTCATTATTAAAACTTCCTTTAAAGTTTTACCGTAATAACTTATTTTTCTATGAACAATTTCTTTCTTTTACCGGTGCAGGTTCAATAATATTACCCTGAAAAGTCAGTTTTTCTTAAGATTTTTTTTGTTGTAATATGATTGTAATATTGAAAGAATAAGTTTGGTCAGCAATTAAAACATTATTAAGGAGAAGTGATGAAAAAACTCGTTTTACTTTTTGCCGCATTTTTTTCATTTGCAGCAATCCACGCTCAGGAAAATCAGGGAAAAGTCAGTGCAGTAGCTTTCTTTGATTATACCTTCCACACAAACCAGATACAATCAACAAATCACGAGTTCAATCTAAAAAGAACTTATCTTACCTATGAAAACAGTTATTCCAAGGAATTGAAATATCAGTTTACTTTGGATGGTGAAGGTTTAACAGCCGGATCAAAATCAGATAACAAACTTTTTGTTAAAATCGCAAAGGTTGATTACACAACAGATTTCGGTACATTTATCATAGGTCTTCAGGGAATGAATATGTTTTCCGTACAGGAAAAGAACTGGGGATACCGTTTTATCGAAAAACCGGCAATGGATGTAGTAGGATTTTCGCCTTCAGCTGATCTTGCTGTAGGATATGCAAATAAAATATCCGATGTGAATTTCAGTTTCATTATTTCAAACGGAACCGGATTCAAGAAAGCCGAAGATGACAAATTCAAGAGATTTAACCTTGCATTATCATACGGCGAACAGAATATTTCATCCAAAGCCGGATACAATTTAGGTGTAGTAGCTTCAGTTGAACCTTATAAACTGAAAGATACTGAATACCGTTCAGTAATTGGCATATTCGGCGGTGTATCAACAGATATGTTCAGAGTTGCAGCGGAAGGCGGTATCAGAAATCAGAAAACAATGAATGATGCTATGGAGACAAGCAAAGCCGGTCAGTATTATTTATCCGGAAATGCCACGGTAAAATTTAGTCCGGTTGTTGAAAGCTTTGTGAGATTTGACTATTCAGATGTCAATACAGATGTAAAAGATAACGAAATGATGAGTCTTATAGGCGGTGTTGCAGTTAATCCGACAAAAGGTCTCGCAATTGCGCCTAATCTTAAACTCTGGAAATCAAGTGTAAAAAACTCAGATACAATCATCGATTTGATGGTTAATTTCGAATTCAAACTATAATTCAAACAAAAAAAACCTGCACCGGTTTAAGGAGAACATATGAAAACAACATTTCTGAAAAAGACATTGACTGTAACTATAACGGCAGCAATGATTTCGGGAAGCATTTTCGCACAGAATCCTCAAGTTGACAAGAAGATTCCGAAGTACATGAAAACAACCGGAATTTCCGGAAACCTGAACAGTATAGGTTCTGATTCAATGATTAACCTTATGACCTTATGGGCAGAAGGATTTCAGAAGCATTATCCTCAGGTAAAAATTCAGATTGAAGGAAAAGGATCATCAACCGCACCTCCCGCATTAATTGAAGGAACAGCGCAGTTAGGTCCAATGTCCAGAAAAATGAAATCAACCGAAATTGACAAATTCGAAGATAAATACGGTTTTAAGCCTACAACTTTCGGTGTTGCTCTTGATGCACTTTCTGTATTCGTTAATAAAAACAATCCGCTTGAAAAAATAACATTAGATCAGGTGGACGCAATCTTCTCAAAAACAAGAAAAAGAGAATACAGAGAAGATATTACTACCTGGGGTCAGCTTGGTCTTACAGGAGAATGGGCTAACAAACCTATTAGCATCTACGGCAGAAATTCCGCTTCCGGCACCTACGGTTTCTTTAAAGATGAAGCTTTGAAGAAGGGTGACTACAAAAACTTAGTAAAAGAACAGCCGGGATCTGCAGCGGTAGTTCAGGGAATTTCTGAAGACAAATTTGCAATAGGCTACAGCGGCATAGGATATAAAACATCATCAGTAAAAGCCCTTTCATTATCTGAAGACGGAAAAACCTATTATGAAGCTAATGATGATCATATAAAAGACGGACATTATCCTTTGGCCAGATTTCTTAACATCAGTATAGTAAAAGATCCTTCTAAACCCATCAATCCGCTAGTGAGAGAATTTATCAAGTATATCTTTTCATACGAAGGGCAGATGGTTGTGGTAAAAGACGGTTATATGCCTCTTACCGCTGAACAGGTTAAGAAAGAACTCGAAAAACTTCAATAATTGATATTCCCGGGCTGTCGGGATGAATGAAAATTCTGTCCGACAGCCTAAAACTATAAACCAAGCAGAATGGAATTGAAAGAGACTAAAGACAAATTCAGAGACAAAGCGCTAAAGACTGATAAAATCGCACGGTTATTTATATCTTCCGGAGGATACGGGGTAATTATCAGTATTACTTTCATATTAGCTTTTCTTGTTTACAAATCATGGCCGCTTTTTCAGAAGGCTTCGGTTGAAGAGGGAACCCTTTCTCCGATACCTGCCTACAGTGAGATTAAAATAACAGGCGCAGATAATTTCAATGAAGTAGGATATACCTTAAATGAAAAAGGCATTGTAGAATTTTATAACCTTGCAGACGGAAACCTCCTTAATAAAGATACCCTTCTTGGAAGCGGTGAGAAAATTGTCAGAGCGGTAAAGGGAAGTTTCACGGAAGAGATAGTTGCGTTCTTCACAGATTCATCTGCAATATATACAGTGAAATTTGAAATGAAACCGATGTATAAAGCCGGTGAAAGAAGAATTGTAAACAAGGTTGAAATAAAGGATTCGTTTTATACTGAAGGCGGCGGCATTAAAAACCTTGCTTTTGTAAAAGATGAAGACGGCGTTCTGCATTATGTTTGGATAACTGAAAACAACAGAATATTTATCGGTGTAAATAATCCGGATAGCGAAACTGAAGTTGTAAAAGATATTACCGATCTTGCAGGCAATGAAGTATTTACTTCTGCAATTATGGACAAGACAGGGGAGAAACTCATTACAGGTACATCAAAAGGTGAAATGTTCTGGATAGATATTGAAGATGCCGAAAAAGCATATCTAAGAGATAACTGGAAAGCCGGCAACGGGGCAATTACTCAAATGAAATTTCTGATAGGGGATAACAGTATTATTGCCTCGCATCAAAGTGGCAGAATTTCTCAGTGGTTCGCGGTCAGAGAAAAAGATTCGGAATTTAAATTCAGACACGTTCGGGATTTTGATTCTGAAGCTCCGCAAGTAAAGGATATATCAGTATCCCCAAGAAACAGAGCTTTTATTGCTACTGATGTAAAGGGGATTTCCACCTTGTATTATGCAGTAAGCGGATCATCTCCCGTAAGGATTAACAATGATTCAAATCTTATCTCCGTTGCTTATTTCTCTCCTAAAGCAGATAGAATAATTGTTTCTGATCTGAAGGGACGAAGAGGATACTACAATTATACAGATCCGCATCCTGAAATCAATTCAGGTACATTATTCGGAGAAGTATGGTATGAAGGTTATCCGGAACCTGACTATGTCTGGCAATCAACAGGCGGTTCCGACGATTTTGAACCGAAGCTCAGCTTAATACCGTTGATTTTCGGAACACTAAAAGGTACATTTTATTCATTATTATTCTCTGTTCCGCTGGCTTTGCTTGCGGCAATTTATATTTCACAGTTTGCGCCCTCAAGATTTGCAAGAATAGTTAAACCGGCAATAGAAATAATGGCCGCACTTCCCAGTGTTGTTATCGGATTTTTGGCCGGACTGTATTTTTCTCCTCTTTTTGAAAAAAACCTGATGATGCTCATCCTGCTTTTAGGAGCAATAGTTGTTTTCTTCCTGCTTTCAGTTGTTTCCTGGAGACTGATTCCTGCAAACAAACGAGCGGCTCTGCCTCAGGGTTCTGAAATTGTTTTTGTAATGCCGTTTATGGTTTTGGCCTTTGTGGCTGCAATCTACTCTGCAGGATTTTTTGAATCCGCTCTGTTCGGCGGAAACATTAACCGCTGGTTGTATGAAGCAATGGATATAAATTACGATCAGAGAAATTCTATAGTAGTCGGATTTGCAATGGGATTTGCCGTTATCCCGATTATATTTACCATTTCGGAAGATTCATTGAGCAATGTGCCTAAATCACTAACATCTGCTTCTTTAGCTTTAGGAGCCTCAAGATGGCAAACGGTAAGACGTGTTGTTCTGCCTGCCGCTTTGGGCGGTATTTTTGCGGCAGTGATGCTCGGTTTGGGAAGAGCAATCGGCGAAACAATGATTGTTCTTATGGCAACAGGAAATACACCTATTATGGATATGAGTCCTTTTAACGGATTCCGCGCAATGAGTGCCAACATTGCCGTCGAAATTCCTGAAGCTCCAGTTGACGGTACTTTATACAGAGTGCTATTCCTGACAGCACTCATGCTTTTTATCTTCACATTTATGATAAACAGCATTGCGGCATATATAGGGGATAAATTAAGAAAGAAATATGCGAGATATTGATGAAGAAGTACTCTGAATTTATAAAAAAAGGCGATCCCTACATACTGCTTACTTCTGCAGGATTAGTACTCACTATGATTATGGTAGTATTTTTCCTTGGTATAGTTTTAGTAAAAGGTCTTGGAATATTTTGGCCGACTGACCTTACAATGGTTAAAACCGAAGATACTGCATACTTAGGTGAATTCTGGCTTTCGGATGAAGAAAAGGTAATTGATGAAACCGGCAAACTGACTGCCCTGGGTAAAAAGCAATATAAGATAGGCAACAGAGATGTTTACGGAATTGATTTCGTCTGGATTAACAACGAAGAAATAAAATCGGAAGAATTCCCGAAAGGGGCAGCTGTAATAGAAAGAACTGAATACGGCAACTCATACGGTTTTCTGAAAACACTTGCGTTAAAGAGCAAAAAGATAGAAGGCGAGAAAAATGTTCTTAATAATCTTGATAAAGCGTTTTCTGTTTCATATGCATTAAATTCTAAATTGGATGAGGCCGGCGAAAAACTACTTGAACTTACAGCCCCGCTTGATGATCTGAAAAGAAATATGCATGCACTAGAGTCAAAGATTGATCCGGAATTACTTGAATCGAACGAAGAATACCTGGCAATGCTTTCCGAAGAATTATCGCTTGAAGAAAAGGTTGCTTCAGAGAGGGAATCACTAGAGACGCTTATAGATAATACTCATTCCGAATTGGAAGCAGTATCACTTACAATTCTTTTAGCTGATGGAGAAGAAAAGGAAGACATAAATACTACGGAGAAACATACATAGAGTATAAGATTGCTCCGGTTAATGCGTCCGATGGGAAGAACCTCGGATTTTTTATCAGCATTTCCGATGTAACGAAAATAAGGCAATTGGAAATTATCAGAAAAGATTTTGTTGCAAATGTTAGTCACGAATTCAAAACTCCGCTGACAAATATCAGAGGATATGCTGAAACACTTATGTCAACAGACTCACTTTCACATGAATTGAGAACGAAGTTTTTAGGTAAAATTGAAAACCAGACACGAAAACTTGAGAATATTGTAATTGATCTTTTACAACTTTCCAGAATTGAAAAAAATGAACAGATATCGCTTCATAAAATGTCGCCGAATCAGGTTTTAAAGGAATTAGCCGAAGAATATTCACTAAGCTGCAGTAACTCAGGAATTGAATTCAAATACATAAATGAAGATGAAGAGAATACTGCCGCAATATTGGCAGATGAAAATTTACTTAAGACCCTTCTCTCTAATTTACTGATAAATGCATTAAAGTATTCTCCAAAGGGAGGAACAATTACATTGAAAGCCGGGATATCCGGTAAAACCCTCGTAATAGATGTTGCAGATAAAGGAATTGGAATTCCGGAAAAAGAGATTTCCAGAATTTTCGAGAGATTTTACCGAATAGAAGAAACAAAAGAACTTTATCCGGAAGGCAGCGGATTAGGTTTATCCCTTGCAAAAAATATTGCTGAATTATTCAAAGGCAATATTACAGTGTATTCTGAGAAAGGAACAGGTACTACATTTACAGTTTCATTACCTTTAATAGTCTAAACTTAATTTATTGATTTATATCATCAGAATTCCTTAATAAATTAAAAAAACTTGTTTATTTGTTTCCCTTTCCCGAATTTAGGGCAAAGATTTTTACATAATTTGGGAAATTATGCAAATACAGCGTACTTCACTTCATTTACTGCGGCTATCGTTAGATATTGTTGTAATTATTATTTCTTTTACTTTGGCTTTGTTTATTTCTTTGGGTGAAGATTTTGATTTTAATATTAAGACTCATTTTTTCGGCCTTGCCTTAACTGTGGTATGGTATTTTAGTGCCAAATCGTTTTATTTATATGATGAATTCCGTTCTCAGAACTACATTGTAGAGCTTATTACAGTAATGAAGAATGTGTTGGTTCAGGTACTTGCGGCAATTGTTATACTGTTTGTGATGATCGAATACGCAAAAATTCCGCGCATATTTGTGTTGTTCTATTCAATATTTTTGTTGATTCTTATGAGTATTATGCGGTTCGGATTCAGACGCCTGCTGAACAGATTGAGGCGGAAGGGGAAGAATTTACGGAATCTTATTATTGTAGGGGCGGGTGATTTAGGATTGAATTTTTACAAAACAATTAAAAATAGTCCTCACTTTGGTTATAAAGTTATCGGATTTCTTGATGACGAGATTAAGTCATTTCTGAATGGTAAATACTTAGGCAGTATTGATGAATTAGACAGTGTTTTGGAAGAATATAATATCGATAATGTAATTGTTGCACTCCCGAACAGTGCTACCAATCGTATTGAAGAAGTAGTCAGAATATGTGAACAGCATACCACGAGAATCAAAATTATACCAAACTATTATAAAGTAGCTCCAAGCAAATACAATGTAACAATGTTTGGCAATTTCCCTGTTATTTCAGTTAGGGAGGATAGAGTTAACGAGTTTCATTGGAGAATAATGAAGCGCGGATTTGATATGGCTTTTACATTAGCTGCTTTTATTTTTATATTTTCCTGGTTATGGCCTATCATTATGATCAGTATAAAACTATCATCAAAAGGTCCGGTTTTCTTTAAGCAGGTTCGCTGGGGAAGAGATAATGTAAAATTTACGGCTTATAAATTCAGATCAATGGTTACTGAAAGTAAAGATGTAGGCAGAAACGGAAAATATCAGCAGGCTACTAAAGATGATCCTCGAATTACAGCGGTTGGAAAGTTTTTAAGAAAAACCAACCTGGATGAACTTCCTCAATTCATTAATGTGTTAAAAGGAGAGATGAGTATCGTTGGCCCGAGGCCGCATCCTGAACCATTGAATCTCGAATCTAAAGATCATGTGAAACTTTATATGCTTAGACATCTTGTTAAACCCGGAATAACAGGTTGGGCGCAAGTTAACGGCCTGCGCGGGGAGACCAAGGAAATTGATCTGATGCAGAAAAGAGTTGAACATGATGTATGGTATATAGAAAATTGGTCTTTTTCAACAGATATATATATAATATTTCTAACAGTATGGAATATGGTTAAAGGCGATCCTAACGCATATTAAAAGGATAAATGTATGAAAAAAGTTTTTTTGCTGATTATTATTTCCTCAGTAATTTCATTTTCCCAGACAGTTTTTGAATCCTCAACTTCTGATGTTTACGATTTTCTTTACAGGCAAGCCGCAAAAGGTACAATAAAAATGAATGATGTTATTCTGCCTTTATCCAGAATCTCAATAAAAGAGATGCTAACCCAAGTCTCAGAGAAAGATACTTTACTCTCTGAATTGGATAAGGAAGAATTGAAATATCATCTAACTGATTTTGCATTGGAGAATGAGATTCAGACTGGTGATGATTCTTCAAAAATCGTGTTTTTCGGAAATGACGAATCAGAGACGGAAAGATTTTTTTCATACAGCAGTGAATTGCTTAAAGTGAATTTTTCTCCGATACTTGGATTTAAGTATGGGAAGAAAAATGATGATACTTACAGGCACAGATGGAACGGAGTGAATTTATACGGATATCTTAATAATAATATAGGCTTCAGTTTCTATTTTAGAGATAATCAGGAAAAAGGCGAAAAAATTGCATTAAGCAAATTGTTTTCGCCGGAAAAAGGTGCGAATATTTATAAAAAAGATATTAACGTAATTGAATACAGCGAAGTTCGTACAAGCATTAATTACAACTGGAACTGGGGAACTGTATCAATAGGAAAAGATAATTTAACCTGGGGATACGGAAAGAGCGGTCAATTGGTTCTATCCGATAAAGCTCCGTCTTACCCTTATATTCGTCTTGATCTCGATTTGGCCGATTGGCTGAAATTTAATTATTTTCATGCATTCTTATCTTCAGATGTTATTGATTCTAATGAAGTATATGCTTCCAGGCGGGAAGGAAGAGATAGAATTATTTATCGAAGTAAATATCTGGCTTCTCATACACTTACCGTTACTCCTCTGGAAGGGTTGGATATCTCGTTGGGTGAGTCAATTATCTATTCTGACAGACTTGAAATATCCTATTTTATGCCGTTAATGTTTTTCAGACTGGCAGATCATTATTTGAGCAGAACCAACAACAACGCCGGAGATAATTCCCAGTTTTTCTTAGGTGTCAGTTCAAGAAATCATATAAAAAACACTCACCTTTACGGCACTTTGTTTATTGATGAAATTACTTTTTCGCATCTCTTTGATGTAAAGAAACAAAGGAATCAGTTGGGATTTACTTTAGGAGGCATGATAACTTCTCTTCCGGTAGATAATCTGGATATTACTTTGGAATACACAAAAATATATCCATTTGTTTACAGACATTACATTGCTACCCAGACTTATGAAAATGCTTCAAGTTCACTCGGACACTGGATGGGCCATAATTCTGATCTGATTTATGCATCATTGACTTATAGGCCTGTTACGGGAATGAAAGCAAAGTTATGGTTTCAGAAAACCCGCAAAGGAGAAGACGGTTTAGTTGATTGGCAATACCAGCAGCCGCAGCCCCCGTTCCTTTTCGGTGAAAGAACCACTGATACATTTACGGGAATGAATATTAATTACAGGATTTTTAGAAATCTATATGCTGAAGCTGATTTATGTTTAAGGAAAACCGAAACAAGTGTTAACTCAGCAAAAAAAGATTTAACCGACTTTTACTTTTCATTGTATTACGGATTATAAAGGGAAATATGAAAAAAATTATATCAGTTGTTGGTGCCAGACCCAATTTTATGAAAGTTGCACCACTTCATAAAGCTTTTAAGAAATATTCTGATTCGGTTGTTCACTTAATTTGTCACACAGGTCAGCATTACGATGAAAAAATGTCTAAAGTATTTTTTGATGATCTTGAACTTCCGAAACCGCATTTTTATCTCGGAATAGGAAGCGGAAGTCACGCAGAACAAACTGCAAGAGTGATGATTGAATTTGAGAAAATATTAATTGAAGAAAAGCCCGATCTTGTTATTGTTGTAGGTGATGTTAATTCCACAATAGCCTGCAGTCTTACTGCCAAGAAACTCCATATACCCGTAGCACATGTAGAGGCAGGCCTAAGAAGTTTTGATATGGATATGCCTGAAGAAATAAACAGAATATTAACAGACAGAATTTCGGATTTTCTTTTTGTTACAGAGCAAAGCGGATTGAATAATCTTAGGAATGAAGGTACAGACAGCAAAAACGTCTTCTTTACAGGAAACGTGATGATTGACAGTTTGATGCATTATATTGATAAATCAGAAAACTCATCAGTTTTAGATGACCTTAATCTTGAAAAAAACAATTATGTACTTCTTACAATGCACAGACCTAGTAATGTTGATTCTGAGTCTCAACTAAAAAACCTTGCAGAAATGATTGAGAAGTTAGCACCTCTTAAGAAGATAGTTTTCCCCGTGCATCCGCGGACAAGAAAGAATTTGGAGACATTCGGACTTCTTGAGGCGTTAGGAGATCGAGTTATACTTACAGAACCAATCGGATATATTGATTTTATCTCTTTGATAAAAAATGCATCACTGATTTTGACTGATTCAGGAGGTATCCAGGAAGAAACCACATATCTTGGAGTACAATGCATTACGATTCGAACTACTACTGAACGTCCCATAACTGTTGAAAAAGGAACTAATCAATTAGTTGGAGATGACTTTAGATTTGCTGCTGAAACAGCATTGAAAGTATTGTCAGGTAATCTGAAAAATGGTTCAATACCTGAATTATGGGATGGCAAAGCTGCTGAAAGAATAGCCGAAATAATTGTTTCAAAAATTTAATATTATACAGGAATAAATAAAATGAAAGTACCTTTGCTCGATCTGAAACTCCAGTACAATTCATTAAAAGAAGAACTTGACGAAGCTGTTTTAAGAGTAGCTCAGTCTCAATATTTTATTCTTGGCCCTGAAGTTTCTTCATTTGAGGCAGAAACCGCAGAATACTTAAATGCAAAATATGCTGTCGGATTATCCTCAGGAACTGATGCTCTGCTGGCAGCTTTAATGGCTGTAGGTATAAAGCCGGGGGATGAAGTAATTCTTCCGACATATTCTTTTTTTGCAACAATCGGTGTTATATCCAGACTGAATGCAATTCCTGTTCTGGTGGATTCTGATCCGGTATCTTTCAATATTAATCCATTAAAGATTGAAGAAAAAATTACTTCGCGGACTAAAGCGATAATTCCTGTACATTTATACGGACAAAGTGCAGATCTTGCTCCGATCATGGAACTGGCCAAAAAATACAGTTTCTTTGTTATTGAAGATGCTGCTCAGGCCATTGGTACAAGATATAAAGATGATAATTGTGTTGGAACAATCGGAGATATTGGCTGCTACTCATTTTTCCCGAGCAAGAATCTCGGAGGTTACGGTGACGGCGGAATGTGTGTTACTAACAATCCGGAATTAGATCATAACCTTCGTTTGATAAGAATGCACGGAATGGAACCGAAATACTATCATAAAATAATAGGAGGTAATTTCAGACTGGATGCAATTCAGGCGGCTGTATTAAGAGTGAAACTTCCGCATTTAAGCTCTTGGAGTGAAAAGCGCCGAAAAAATGCCGAGCTCTACAACAATTTGTTTATTGAGAAAGGATTAGCTGAAGGAACAGGAGAAATTGAATTTTCTGAAGTAAATAAGGTACTTTTACCGGCAGCTGTTTATAAAGATTCCGGGGTTCAGGATTATCATATTTATAATCAATATATAATAAGAGTTAATAATCGTAACGATCTAATGAAGTTTCTACTTGAACAAGAGATTGTAACAGATATCTATTATCCAATTCCTTTCCATCTTCAGGAGTGTTACAAAGACCTGAATCATTCAAAAGGCGATTTCCCAACCGCTGAGTTTTGCGCAGACCATTCGCTTGCACTGCCTGTATTCCCTGAACTTAGGGAAGATCAGATACATTATGTAGTTGAAAAAATCTACGAATATTTTAGCAAATAAATAATTAAGTTGTTAAAATAATTGTTGACAAGCAGTTAATATTATAGCTAAATTGCTTAGTGTTAAATAATAATACTGGATGTGTTAAGAAAAAACAAAAACATCCGATTATTACTTAACTCTTAAAAATATTTCTGCAAATTATTATCCCGGAGTAGCTTTGTCTCCCGAATCTTCAAATAGCAAAAACAGTCCAGACAGCAGAGAAAACATATCTTTTTCAAATAATAAAGAACAGTTTGATACATTATGGAATCTGATTTCAGACAGTATCATTAAAATTGATCTGAACTTATGGAGAATTGTTGATGCAAACAGATCTTTTACTCAGATATTCCGTTTCCATGAAACAGAGGTACACAATCTGGATTTCAATCTTTTATGGCCGGATGACAGCAGCAAGATAAAATTCATTAAGGAACTTAAAAGAGAGAAAGAAGTTATTAACTTTGATACTAAAATGGTTACTAAATCCGGACAACATCTGGATGTTTTAATAAATGCCAGATTTACTGGGGGCGAAGAAACCAAATTATATTTCGTTATAATCAGAAACATAAGTGAGGCAAGAGAAACTCAAAATGCTCTTCAGGAAGCTACAACCAGAGCAGACAGATCCGAAAAACTAAAAGCTGAATTCCTCGCGCAGATATCTCATGAGATTCGTACTCCGGTAAATACCATCCTAAGTTTTTCCTCTTTGATAGAAAACGAACTTTACAGTGTAATTCCTGAAAATATCCGTTTCGGATTTAAGATGATTGATAACGGCGGAAGAAGATTAATTCGTACAATTGATTTAATTCTGAATATGTCAGAGCTTCATACCGGGAACTATAAATCAGTCAAACAATATTTTAATCTTGAAGAAGTAGTATTGATGCCGGTAATAAGAGAGATAAACAGCATAGCACTAGAAAAAAATCTTACGTTAACATATAATCCGAAGATTTTTATTGAGCCGATAATATACGGGGATATTTATACCGTTACTCAAATATTTATTAATCTGATAGAAAATGCCATAAAATATACTCCATCCGGAAATGTGGAAATAGTTCTAAATGAAGATTTAAACGGAAATTATTATGTTGAAGTAAACGATACAGGTATTGGGATTTCGGCTGATTATATTAAGCAGTTATATGAACCATTCAGTCAGGAAGACTCCGGATATACACGCAAGTATGAAGGAACCGGTTTAGGGCTTGCTTTGGTTAAGAAATGCTGCGAAATTAATTCTGCAATTATTAATGTTTACAGTAAAAAGGATGAAGGTACAAAGTTTACCATCACATTTAAGAATAACACTTAGCAATTCAAATCAAAATTATTCCGCCCGACAGTTTTATTTTAAATTAAATAGTCTTATTATTATTGTAACGTTTTTCGGGAAAATCCAAATTTCAGAAATTTTCCTTAAAATGTGATAATGAGCGGAAGATTTTTGTCTTATTTATAATTGTTTTCCTGCCGTTCTTTAATAGCGGAGGCTTTTTAAAATATGCTTCCTCAAAGAGATTGGAGAAATAATAAATAATATGCTTTATTTATCTTGATTATTTGTCAATTCTCTGTTATATTTTAGAACAACATAAATTCAACCAATCCGCCTATTTTTTGAATTAGATAAATAGGTCAAATAATAAGAACAACTATGCAGGAATCAAAATCAAATTTACCTCAAATTTATAATCCGGGCAACCAGACCAAAGAAGAAATTATTAGAAATTTTGTTGTGAGAAATGAAGAGTTTCAGCAAATTTTCAATATTCTTAAGACTGACAGAATGGAATCATTACCTCAGCATTTTTTGATTCAGGGTCAAAGAGGTTACGGAAAAACTACACTTCTTTTAAGGCTTTTTCATGAAGTTAACGGTGATGAAGAAGTAAAAAAGTGGCTTATCCCTATTATATTTGATGAAGAGCAATATAATATCAGAACTTTATATAAACTTTGGGAAAACATTGCCGCTCAGCTTGAAGAAGATTACGAGGATGAATTCTATGGAATTCTTGATGAAATGGAAACGGCTAAGAAGAAAGACAATTACGAAACAAAATGTTATGATATTCTTGAAAAATATCTGAAAGCAAAAAAGAAAAAAATCGTAATATTTCTTGATAATGTTGGTGATCTTATCAGAAAACTTTCTCCTGACGAAGTTACGAGATTTACTCATGTTTTATCTCGCGGTTTGGATATCAGGTTTATATGCGGAAGTGCTGAAATGCTTGAGGCAAATGAAGACCTTAAGAATTTTTTGGTATATTTTGAAGTTGTTCAGCTAAAAGGACTTTCGAGTCAGGAAGCAAATTATCTGCTCTTAAAACTTGGGGAAAACTATAAATCAAATGTAATTAAAAGACTTATAGAGACCGAACCTGAAAGAATTGAAACATTAAGAAGGCTTACAGGCGGTGTTCCGAGAACCATTGTTCTATTATATGAAGTATTTGTAGATTATGAGAGTCGGGATTCAATCAAAGACCTTGAGATTATTCTTGATAGAGTAACTCCTTTATATAAACACCGAATGGATGACCTCACTCCTCTTCAGCAGGAAATTGTTGATACAATTGCAATGAGCTGGGATGCTGTAAGTTTTAAGGAAATTATAAAAAAAACAAACATTGAAGAACGAATAGCAACAGAACAAATTAATTATCTCGAGAAGAATAAACTTGTTTTCAGGATAATTGGGAACAGAAGTGAAGTGTATTATCAATTGAGTGAAAGATTCTTCAATATCTGGTACCTTATGCGTTACGGAAGAAAAAAAGACCGTAACAAAGTTCTTTGGATTGTAAGATTTTTAGTTAACTGGTGTAATGAAGACGAAATAGTTGAAAGGGCAAAAAAACACATTCAGGAACTTCAGGAAGGAAAAATAAAATCAAAAGATGCACTTTATATAACTGAAGCTCTTTCAAATTTATCATTGCCGCAGGAACTTTATACCGAAATGCTGGAGGGTACAAAATACTTCCTTGAAAGAGTAAACTCTGAACTGTTGAATGATATTCCAAAATCCGATAAAGAAATTGTTGAGATAGTTTATTCTTATTTAAACCAGAAAAAGTACAGACTTGCTTTAAATAAACTTCTTGAAGTCAAAAATTCCAATGGGTTTATCAGCGGATTACTTGGTTTTATCTATGAATCCGGTTTGCAGGATATAGATAATGCACACAGACATTATCTTAAGGCTGTTGAGAAAGGTAATACAAAAGCCATTAATAATCTGGCAGTTCTTTATGAAAATGAATATAAAGATTTTGAAAAAGCTGAGAGATTTTATCTTCTTGCCATTGAAAAAGGGAATGTGAGATCTATAAATAATCTTGGACTGCTGTATTATAAAAAAATGAAAGATTATGTGAAAGCCCAGAAATATTTTGAGCTTGCAATAGAAAAGGGATTCCCTTTCGCTAATATAAATCTCGGACTGCTTTTCCAGAACGAATATAAGAATTTTGAGAAGGCTGAAGCCTATTACCTGAAAGCTATTGCAGCAGGAGCCAAAAAGGCATATTATTATTTGGGATCTTTGTATCAGAATTCATTTCATGACTATCGTAAAGCTGAATCTTTTTATCAGAAGGCAGTTGAAGAAGGGGATATGCAGGCTATGTATCACCTGGGATTTTTATATCAGAATAAGCTTAAAGAATATGATAAAGCAGAAGAATGCTATAAAGTATCTGCCGGTGCCGGTAATCCGGATGCAATGAATAACCTTGCAATAATTTACAAAAATCAGTATAAGGATTTTGTAAATGCAGAAAAATACTATCTTGAGGCTGTTGAAAAGGAGCATGAAATTGCAATGCATAATCTGGCATTGCTTTATCAGCACGATCTTAACAGGCCGGACGAAGCTGAGAAATACTATCTGATGACTCTTGAACGCGGAAATTTTGCCGCTGCTTATAATCTGGGTGTTCTTTATGAAGATTATCTTGATGATGTGATAAATGCTGAAAAGTATTTAATGAAAGCAAGCGATAAAGGACATAACAGCGCTATGACAAGGCTTGCGATGTTATATTTTAAACTAAAGAAAAATAAAGAAATAGCCTTGATGCTTTCTCAAAAGGCCTTTGAATATGTAAGAGATCATGGTAATGCAATGTGTTATGCACTAATGCTTCTGTGGCATGATCAATTCGACAGATTCCGTGAAATTTCTCAGGAGTTTATTGAAATTGAGAAGTTTATGTCCGGTCTGAACCATGATTTTGAAAACTATCTTATTTATTTAATGGCATTCGGTAAGTATGATTATGTTTATGAGTTATTTGAGAAAAATCAGCATGATGTGAAAGATGTTTACAGGCCATTGTATTATGCGTTAATGTTCTATATGCAGGATGTTTATCCTGATGAATTCAGGCGTATGGGGGAAGAACTTCATCAGACAGTGGAAGAAATTGTAGATAAAATACAAAAGCTGAAAGAAGATTATACTTTACATAAAACAGCATAATTCAAACAGATAGAAAAGGAGAGATTATGGGAAATCTCAATAAGTGTTTTTTCGCTTTAATAATTGCAGTTTTTACGGTTTTTGCCCAAACAGAAAGCGGAACTTTTTCTTTTAGTACCGATACTCCCGGATATACGCTTCATCAAAAAGACGGCAGAAGAATAATTCAAAAGGAAATCAAATTTACTCAAAAATATGAAGTAAGGCCTTCTGTCTTTTTATCTGTAAGCACAGTTGATGTAGATAAAAATTTCAATAAAAGATATCAGGTTAAGGCTGAATCAATTACCAGAGACGGATTTGTACTTACCTTTGAAACCTGGGCTGATTCAAAAATCTATGCCATAACCGGCGGCTGGATGAGCTATTCAAAGAAGATTGAAATAGAAAGCATTCCGATTGAAGTAGGGAGGCCAATCAAACTTAATAATGTATTTTTTGAATTTAACAAAGCAGATTTGCTGCCGGAATCATTCACTGAGTTGGATGTGGTTGTTGATTATATGAGCAAGCATAAAACTGTAGAAATTGAATTGGCCGGCCATACAGATAATATTGGTTCTGATGATGCAAATAATAAACTTTCTCAAAAGCGTGCAGAGTCTGTTAAAAGCTATATTGCTTCGAAAGGTATTTCTGAAGCAAGAATTACTGCTAAAGGTTATGGAAAGACCAAACCTGTGGCGGATAATTCAACTGATATAGGCAGAGAGCAAAACAGAAGAGTGGAATTTACAGTTCTTAAAAAATAAAATAATTCGGATTTAATATAATTCAAATATCTTCGATTATACTTGTTAAATGAAAATAAATATTTGCTCCCGGATTAAGAGAGAATGGCTATCAGCTTCAGCAGAATAAAAATTTATATTGATAAGCTTACTGCGCTTGAAAAACAGGATGTTGAGCTTGAAAAAAACAGATATGATTTTCTGAAGTATATCAGTGCAATCTCATCTTTATTTCTTCTTTCATTTTCTTCAATATCTTTGATTCAGGGCGATTATATTATTGCGATTGTTGATTTTGTTTTTGCAGCGCTGATGAACGGTAATACAGTATATTTGATTAAAACTCGTGATCTGGATTTAAGCGGAAGCGCATCTCTCGGACTTCTTGCCATACTTTTTATACTGCTGATGTTTAGTCCGGAAATTGACAAATCTTCAAGTTTATGGGCATTAGTTTTTCCGATTGTAACAGCCTTTATTTTTGGAATGCGTAAGGGATTTTTCATCAATATTTCATTTATTGCAATAGTCATTGTTTTGTTTTTGATGGATGTTCCGGCAAATAAATTTGACCCGCATTTTAAGCTTAGATTTATCGGAGTTTTTACAGGTATTTATACTATTGCGATTTTCTTCGTTTTTGCCAGAATTCAGGCACAATATGAAATAATGAACAAAAATGTTGAATTGGTTAAAATAGTAAGCGAGCTTAACAACATTCAGGAAACTCTTAAAGAAAGAGAAAAGAAATACAGAAGACTAATAGACCGGGCAAAAGAAGCTATTCTCATAATTGAAGAAGACCAGATTAAATTGTTTAATCCTGCCTTTAGCAGTCTTTTAGGGTACGATCAATTTGAAATGGGAAATTCTATTAAAGATTATCTTCATCAAGATGATTATGATGTAACACTTGCTTATATATTAGATAGAGAGATTAAGTATCAGTCAAGAAACGGGATTGAATCATCTCTGCTCCATAAAGATGGAAGTAAGGTTTATGTGGAGATTTATTCTGAACTCGAATCAAAAAGTGAAGAATCAGCAAAAATTGTTTTTCTGAGAGATATAACCCCATTTAAAACCGCAAAAGATAATCTGAAGTACGAAATTGATTTACTTAATAATCTTTTCAATTACTTGCCCGATTCTATATTCTATAAAGATGCCGAACTGCGTTATGTTATGCTCAATAAATCACAGGCAGTTTTTCTTGGTCGCGAGAATATCGATGAAATTATCGGAAGAACTGACAAAGATTTTATTCCGGAGGAGTTTTCCACTGAACTATATAATGAAGAAGCCAACATCATTGAAACAGGTGTGCCGGTAACCGATAAAGAATTATGTCTTAGGAATGATGAAGGAGATCAGTTCTGGTTTTTATCTGCTAAGGTTCCAATTTATGATGATTCCGGAAAAGTTGCCGGAATTATGGGATTAACAAAGGATATTACAGAGCAGAAATTTAAAGAAAGTGAGCTTACTAAACATATTGAAGAACTTCAGATAAATAGGGATCAAACTGAAGAAACTGCCGGAGAATTAGCCTACTTAAATGCAAAGTTGGAAGAATCTGAATCAAAGTTCAGGGATCTTAATGCTAAAAAGGACAGATTTTTCTCCATTATTGCTCACGATTTGAAGAGTCCGTTTGTTTCGCTTCTCGGATTCTCTGATTTTCTGCTTCATGATATTGATGAAATGGAGAAGGATGAAATCCGTGAATTTGTAGAAAGTATTAATAAATCCGCAGGTCAATTGTTTAAGCTTCTCGAGAATTTGCTCCAATGGGCAAGGATTCAGACTGACAGAATTGAATTTACACCGGTTACATTTAAAATTAATGAATTGGTTGATAACCTGATTGATCTTTATCATATGAATCTCTCTCAGAAGAATATTACTTTGGTTACTGAAATTGAGCCGGATATGGAAGTTTTCGGTGATAAAAATATGATTGAAACCGTAATTCGAAATCTGTTTTCAAACTCAATTAAATTTACTTATCCTGGGAAATCCATACACATATCTGTAATAAAGCAGGATAAGTTTATTAAGGTTTCGGTTAAAGATGAGGGAGTTGGTATTTCTCCTGAAAATATTAAAAAGCTATTTAAAATTGAGGAACATTTAACAACTGAGGGCACCAATTCGGAAAGAGGGACCGGACTGGGTTTGATACTCTGTAAGGACTTTGTGATAAAAAACGGCGGTGAGATTTGGGTTGAAAGTGAAGTTGGGCAGGGTAGTTCTTTTAATTTCACCATTCCATTGCCTGAATAAGTTTTAATGTTATTTGAAAATGTAAATATTGCTGCTGAATCTGTAAATAGAACAAAAATTATTACAGTAGTTATCGATTTGATGTTTTTTTTAGGTCTAATTTTATTGTATGCTTATCCGCCCGATATTTATGGATTTTATCCAAGATGTTTGTGGCACGAAATAACAGGGACTTACTGTCCGGGTTGCGGTTCTTTGAGAAGTTTTAATGCTCTGGTAAAAGGTGATATTTTTAGAGTTACTGACTACAATAAGGCAGCGATATTTTATATCCCTTTTCTGATTTATATTTTTATAAATATACATTACATATCATTAACAGGGAAAAGCCTTCCGACATTGAAACTTAATGCCGCCATGCTCTATTCTCTGGCCGGTTTAATAATTGTTTACTGGGTTATAAGAAATATTATTCCTTATTTTGCCCCGGCAAATACTTGAAAGAACTAAATAGGAGGCGTTATGATCTTTTGTCCTAAATGCGGTGCTCAGAATCAGGAGGGCAGCAGTTTCTGTTACAAATGCGGATCAGCTATTCAAAATTCAAATACTGCCATGGATGGTGCTGAATTCAATACTTACAGACCAATGCCGGCGAATATTGAAAATCATTTGGTTAAGGCTATTATATCAACATTATGTTGCTGCTTGCCTTTGGGTATAGTTTCTATTGTTTTTGCTGCACAAGTAGATTCAAAGAGAAATGCGGGAGATATCCAGGGAGCCATTGAAGCATCAAGAAAAGCTGACCAATTTGCTAATTATAGTATTATTGCAGGTGTCGTTTTTACAATTCTATACATTATATTTATTTTTATGACCGGACTCTCCGGGTATTCAGGCTATTAAATTCATTAAACTATCGTTAATCCAAATAATTTATGCCAAATTATTTGAAATTTATTATATTTGAACAGCGCTCTGTTATTTATAGGCTTAATAACCATAATAAATTATTGTTCCTCTTATTGAATACTCATTAATAAATATTATAACAGTGCAATATAAAAAAATGTATTCATTAAGAAACTGAGTTGAGATAAAGTGATTTCTGAATATTGAGGAAAGTGAAATGAATACAGTTATTGTAGTTCTGATATTATTTTAATTATTGATAAATTAAAAAGGTTACATGTGTTGTAGCCTTTTTTTATGAGGTGAATATGGCAAAAGTTAAAGGGGATATACTGATTGACATTCAAAAATGCAAAGGTTGTGAGCTTTGTGTTTCCGCATGCCCTCAGGATACACTTCAATTAAGTAGTGATATTAACTCAAAAGGTTATCATTATGTTGTAAAAATAGAGGATAATTGTACCGGATGCACTAATTGCGCTATTGTTTGTCCCGAAGGAATTATAAAGGTCTTCCGGAAAACAGGTGATACAAAGAAAGAGATCGCAAGCATATCAAATGTCACTCAGAACATAACGATTAAGGTGGACGAATGAGCGACTTAAAACTAATGAAGGGAAATGAAGCATTGGCAGAAGCTGCCATAAGAGTTGGAGCCGATGCATATTTTGGATATCCAATAACTCCGCAATCGGAAATTTTAGAATATCTCAGCAGAGAAGCATATAGAAGAACCGGAATGGTTGTTCTTCAGGCTGAAAGCGAAATAGCATCAATTAATATGGTTTATGGTGCTGCCTGTACCGGCAAACTTGTATGGACATCTTCATCAGGGCCGGGAATAAGTTTAATGCAGGAAGGCATTTCTTACATTGCCTGTGCAGAGCTTCCTTGTCTGATAGTAAATGTTATGCGGGGGGGGCCCGGACTCGGGACAATTCAACCTGGTCAAGGAGATTATTTTCAGGCTGTAAAGGGCGGTGGACATGGCGATTACAAATTGATTGTCTTAGCTCCGTCAACTGTTCAGGAAATGGTCGATTTTGTTAAACTTGGTTTTTCACTTGCTTTTAAATGGAGAAATCCGGTTATGATTCTTACGGATGGTGCGTTGGGGCAGATGATGGAGAAAGTTTCGTTATTTGAACCTCTCCCCAGAAAAACTGAATTTGAAAAGTGGGCTACAACAGGAAAACCAGAAGGTTCAGAAAAAAGAGTGATAACATCGCTTCATATTGAACCTGATAAAATGGAAGTTGTAAATATTCATCTTCAGGAAAAATATAAGGCTATTGAAAATGAGGAAATACGGTATGAAGAAAACAGATGCAAAGATTCAGATATTGTTCTGACAGCTTTCGGTTTGGTTGCCAGAATTTGTGAAAAGGCAGCCCAGATAGTTGAAGCAAAAGGAATAAAAGCAGGGGTATTCAGACCGATAACATTATTTCCATTTCCATACAAAGAACTTGCCGAATCTACAAAAAAAGCTAAGTTTATACTTGATGTCGAAATGAATGCAGGTCAGATGAAAGAGGATGTTATGTTAGCGGTTAATGGGAAAACTCCTGTTCATTTTTATGGAAGAATGGGCGGATTAGTTCCTGCACCTGAAGAAATTGCTGAAAGAATTATGGAATTATGCGGAGGCGGTAAAAATGAATGATGACTCTTTGATTTCAGATAATTGTGAAAATTTGTATAGTCCGGAGAACATTGTCTATGTTCGACCTAAAACATTAATTGATATTCCAATGCACTATTGTCCCGGATGCGGCCACGGTGTTGCTCACAGAATTATTGCTGAAGTAATAGATGAATTAGGAATACAGTCTGAAACAATAGGCGTAGCTCCTGTTGGTTGTTCTGTTTTTGCTTACAATTATCTTGACCTGGATATGGCTGAAGCAGCTCATGGCCGAGCAACTGCCGTGGCAACAGGAATCAAAAGAGTGCTTCCGGAAAAATATGTTTTTTCTTATCAAGGAGATGGTGATCTTGCTGCAATTGGTACAGGGGAAACTATTCATACTTGTAATCGGGGTGAAAATATTTTGGTTATTTTTCTGAATAATGGAATCTATGGTATGACAGGCGGCCAAATGGCTCCTACAACTCTTGAAGGTATGAAATCTACTACTTCTCCTGACGGAAGAGATTCAGTAACCATGGGAATGCCTTTAAAAATTACTGAAATGATAGCTGCTTTACCCGGAGTTTATTTTGCTACACGGCAAGCTGTTAATTCTCCCAAGAATGTTAGAAGAGCAAAAGCGGCAATAAAAAAAGGATTTGAATTTCAAAAATTAAATAAAGGTTTATCTTTTGTTGAGATTGTTTCAAATTGTCCGTCAAACTGGAAAATGACACCGATAGAGTCTAATAATTGGTTGGAGGATAATATGTTACAATACTATCCGCTGGGAGATATTAAAGTGCCACAATCCGAGGTGAA
Organism: uncultured Melioribacteraceae bacterium; assembly: GCA_964584325.1. Lineage (GTDB taxonomy): Bacteria > Bacteroidota > Ignavibacteria > Ignavibacteriales > Melioribacteraceae > CAZOZP01. The sequence goes on along the minus strand of CAZOZP010000002.1, from coordinate 31,053 downwards.
ACAATGACAGAAGAAATTTTAATATCCGGATTCGGAGGCCAGGGAGTACTTTCAATGGGTCAGATTCTCTGTTATGCAGGAGTTATTGAGGATAAAGAAGTTAGCTGGATGCCTTCATATGGGCCTGAAATGCGGGGTGGAACCGCTAACTGCATAACAATAATAAGCGATACAAAAATCAGCTCTCCTATTATATCACGATATGATACGCTTATTGCACTAAACCAGCCTTCAATTGATAAATTTGAAAGCAAAGTAAAAACAGGCGGACTGCTGATTTATGAACAGAGTAGTGTTATTAGAGTACCTGAGAGAAACGACATTGAAGTGATCGGAATTGAAGCTGCCAGGCAAGCATCTTTATTAAATAACACTAAAATCATGAATATGATTGTGCTGGGAGCATTTCTAAAAAAACGAAATATTATTCAGCTTGAAAATATCATTAAAGGATTAAAACTTGTTTTACCGGAAAGGTACCATAAACTGATTCCGCTGAACGAAACAGCATTATATAAAGGTATGGAATTAGTCTGATTTTTCAAAAGACACCAATAAGAGGGCTGTTCTACGCAGAAATTATTGTTAAAGAGCTATTTTGATATGGGGAGAAAAACGGTAAAAACTGAGCCGATACCTAAAGTGCTTTCAACTGTAAGTCTTCCGCCAAGAAGTTCGGTGTATTTCTGAGAAATAGAAAGCCCAAGCCCTGTGCCCGGATAGCTTTTTGTTGTTCCTTCGCTTAGCTGTCGGAATTCCATAAAAATAACTGGAATGTCCTTAGTCTTAATTCCAATGCCTGTATCTTTAATTTCAATAAATATTTCTTTTGAAGAATTGAGATTTGATATTCCGGCTCTTATCCTTACTAGTCCTTTGTTAGTAAACTTAACAGCATTATTTATCAGATTGTCCAGAATTACTTTGACCATTTCAGGATCAGTAAGTATTGGAAGAACTTCAGTTTCAATCTTAATTTCGTATCCAAGGCCTTTAACCTTTGCGGCACCGGCAAAACCATCTGCTATTTCTTGGATTACAGGTGCTAAATCTACATTAACAAATGAAATTTCTTGTTTAGCAGATTCGAGTCTGGAGCGGTCTAATACCAGACTTAGATTTTTCAAAAGCCTTTGTCCGGTTCTGTTGATGCCCTCAGCCATTTCTTTATACTCGCCTTCGAGAGATGTGGTTAAAAGTTCTGAATAGCCAAGAATACCCATAAGTGGAGTGCGGAGTTCATGACTCATATTTGCAAGAAAAACAGATTTGGCTTTGCTTGCAGCTTCTGCCCATTCTTTGGCAATAATAAGTTCTTCAAATGCCTTTTTGCTCTCATCTATGTCTTCTCCGGAAACCAAAAAATATTCTGTATCAGACTCAATGTCAGATACTTGTGACACCTGGAGGTAAAACCACTTTTGAAGATTATCCTTTGTCTTAAGAATTAATTCCCCGGACCATTCACCTCCGGAAGAGATGATTTGCCTGAGTTTTGAAAAAAGTGCATCGTTGTTGCATGCAGGTTTTTCCAGGAAAATGTTAGTGCCTGTAATCATAAGATTCCCCTCAAAAAGTTCTTTGAACCTATTGTTAAGAAATTCTATGCAGCCTGAATAATCAAGAATCATTACAATAGCCGGACTTTGTTTAAGAGCCTGCGAAAGTTTATGCTGTTGCTTTCTTGCGGCTTTCAGAATAGAAATATCTCTTGTAATTGATATAATATGCTGACATCCTTTCAACATAATAATGGCTGCCGAAATTAGTCCTTCTACAACATCTCCGTTTTTTTTTACAAACCGGGCCTCAAGATTAATCGCCTGCCCTTCTTTATTTAGGGTGTCTATAAGTTTGTGCCTATCTGATAAATTATGCCAAATATTAATTTCAAGTGAAGTCTTTCCAATTACTTCTTCTTTTGAATATCCTGTGGACTTAAGAAAGCCATCGTTAACTTCAATGTATAATCCGTCAGACAATCTATTAATGTTAATAGCATCCGGATTTACTTTAAAAGCTTTCTCGAATCTGTCGCTAATTTCTTTTAATTCTTCTTCGGCATATTTCAATTCAGTTATATCCTGAATAACACCAATCATGTTTATAGGAACACCTTCAGAATTGAATCTTAGTTTACCTTTTCCGTGAACCCAGCGTTCAGCTCCGTCAGATAGTCTTATAATTTTATAATCCATTACAAAGTCTTGTTTTGCCTCAATTACATCCTGAAGAAAATAATCAATCATTTTTTCTTTATAATCAGGATGGAGCAATTTCTCCCAAGTCTTAAAATCCCTTTCCGGAGTATCCTCAAGGCCGAATATTTCATCTAAAACATCAGAAGAATACCATGTGTTAGACACTAAATCGAAATCGTATATCCCGATGCGGCCTGCTTTTTGTGCTTCTGACAGAAGAAATTCCTTCTTTGCGAGAATTTCCAGATCTCTTGACTGTTCTTTAAGCATATTCTCTAATTCAGTCGAGTGTTTTTTCATTTTCTTGAAAACCAGGGCATTTCTTATTGATTGTATCTCAAGATTTGCGGCAATAAGCTTATCTTCACTTTGTTTTCTTTCAGAGATATCACGGAAGAATGATTGATAGGTTCCATCAGGCAGTTTTCTTGAATTCATTTCAATTGGAATAAGTATTCCGGTCTTGCACTGAATAACCCTTTCAGAAATTACGGTTTTTCCTTCATTAAGCAAGTCGTATCTAAGAGGCTTTAAAGATAATACATCTTCAACAAAAAGATCAGACATATTCATTTTCAGTAATTCTTCTCGGTCATATCCGGTTATTTCTTCAGCTTTGTGGTTTACTTGTATGAAATTACCTAATGGATCACCCTGAAAAAAAGCATCGGGTGCGAATTCAATTAGCATTTTGTATTTTTCTTCTGATTTTCGAAGTTGTTCAAGCAATGCTGAAAGTGTAGAATCCATTAAAAAGATTATTCCTGAAAATTCAAATTGATTTCTATGTAAATATAATTTATTAAATCTTCTACGGCAATTAAAAACAATTAAATATCCAGTTGAAATACAGTATCAATAAGAGTTCCATCAACCCATTTTACAACGGCAACAGGATGCTCATTCTTCAGGAGCGGGGGAGTAGGTTTCCCACCGCAAATATTAATTGCTTCATCATAAATTTCTTCAATTGTTTTAATCGGCAGTCTGCTGTTTTTTACTTTATCAATGAGGTCTTCGCGAAGCGGGTTAATTGCAATACCCCTTTCGGTAACTACAACATCTATTAGATTTCCGGGTCCGCAAAGAGTTGTAACATTCTCTTTGATTACCGGAATTCTATCACGAAAAGATGGTAAGGCTAATATAGTGCATTTAGCAAAAAGACAGTTTTGCCAACCGCCTATTCCGTGCAGAAGACAGCCGTCTGAATGTGTAACAACATTTCCGTTGAAATTAAGATCAACTTCTGTAGCACCTAATACTGCGGCATCTATCATAGATGCGAAATTACCCTTGCTATGATAATTATAGCTGGTAAACGGACTTGATGCCGCGTGACGGGGATTATCCCGCATTGATCTGACTCCTTCAAGATCAAAAGTCTGGCCGTCAAGAATATATTCAGTTAGTCCTTCTTCCAGCATTTCAACCAGATATTTTGTACTTCCTCCTCTGATAAAAGAAGCTTTAATATTTTTTTTTATCATTCTATCTTTCAGGAACCTAACAAATGCTAAATTAATTCCACCGGAACCGGCCTGAAAAGAGAATCCGTTCTGCATAATTCCGGAATCGTCGATAAATTGTGCTACATAATTGGCGATAAGAAGCCTATCCGGACTTTTTGTTATACTGGTGCTGCCGGATACAATTTTTGACGTATCGCCTAAAGAGCAAACCTTAACAACACAGTCAACATTATTGCCTTGAATCTGCCATGGAATACATGGGAAAGGGATGAGATTGTCTGTAACAACTATTACTTTATCCGCATATTCAGAATCCGGAAGTGCGAATCCTAATGGACCACATGCAGAAGGGCCGTATAGTCCATTAGCATTTCCGAATGCATCAGCCGAAGGTGCAGCAATAACAGCAATATCGATTTTTACTTCGCCATCCTGTATTGCCTGATAGCGGCCACCGTGTGAACGGAGAATTCCTGTTCCTTTCATTTTGCCTTCTGATGTAAATCGTCCGAGAGGTCCGTTCATACTCCCTTCAATATGATGGATGGTGCCATTCTCCAGATATTTAACAAGATATGCGTGACAAGGGAATGAGGCACTCGGGAACCATCGTATGTCTTTAATTCCAAGTTCAAATATGGCATCGAATAGATTGTTGGTAAGTGTATCGCCATCGCGGAGATGATGATGCGTTGAAATTGTCATTCCATCCGAGATGCCGCATTTTATAAGTGCTTCTTTAAGAGTAGAAGTAAGTTTGTTACCGTCTGAAGGATAATCGGCGCACGAATAAATCTTTCTGCCGTATTTATTTCCTACAGGTTTGTGAGCGCCAACTCCCGGAAAAGGTATTTGCGGACAATTGTTAACTTGGTCAGGCACAAATCTTCCGGCTGAATTCATTATTAAGTTCATTGTAAACTCCTAAGCAAATTTTGTGCTCTTTTTACTACCGGGGGATCTATCATTTTATTCCCGAGTGCAATCACACCTTTTCCATCAAAACTTGCTTTTTCAAAAGCGTTCACAATTTGAATTGCTCTCTGAATCTCTTGGTCAGAAGGTTTAAATGCATCATGAATAATTGAAATCTGTGCGGGATGAATACAGCCTTTCCCTTCAAATCCCAGTGCCCTGGCATCAATAACTGACTGTCTAAGGGCGTCTGAATCCTCAATATCAGCAAAAACTGAATCAATGGCCTGAATTCCGGCTGCTTTAGCTGAATTTATTACAGTACACCTGGCAAAAAGACTCTCATTTCCAGTGTTTGTTTTAATGGCTCCTATATCGGCAGTATAATCTTCAAGTCCGATAGCCAAAGCGCAAACGTTGGGAGAAGCCTTGGCAATTTTTTGAGCATTTAAGACGCCCTCCGCACTTTCAATAATTGGCATTAACAAAATATCTTCAAGAATACTGTGAGTATTTTTCAATCTGGTTATTTCCATTTCAATTCTATTTAATTCTTCCGCATTTTCGCACTTTGGTACTAGAATTACCTGAACACCATTTGGTACAATATACTTCAGATCATTTAACCCTGCAGGCATCTGGTTTATCCGTACCATTAATTCAGCTCCATAGAAGTTTACACATCTCAATGCATTTCTGACTAGTATTGCAGCAGCATCCTTTTCATCAGGATGCACAGAATCCTCAAGATCAAGGATAATTCCATCAGGACTGTGGAGACCAGCGTTTATAAAATACTTAGGTTCATTTCCCGGTAGATAGAGTCTGCTTCTTCGAATATGATTCTTTTCAGTTTTAATTCCTACATGAAAAAATTTCTCTGGAAGGTATTCTTTCTCAGTTTCCGGAAATAGTCTTTTTACGGCAGTTTCAAATCTGGCTGAAATTACAAAAGGAAGTGCTCCTGAGTCTGTAATTCTTACAGTACAAGGCGGAAGTTCAAAAAAACTGCATAGTTCTTCAATCTGATTAATTATTGAATTTCCGTAAAGAGCTTTCACCTTACTTGTTAAAGAAATATCAAAAACTCCGCCGGATTTCAACTCAAGCTCTATAAAACAGTCTGATCTGACATCCTTGCCTTCTTTTCCTGCAAAAGATTTACGGGATATCATTTTGCCTCCTTTATTTTCAGAATGCTCATAAATTCCGATATTGAAATATTTTCACAATTATAAACAGCAGATTTAATTTCATGGAATTTTTTATCGGTGATTACACCGGAGGCCAGTGAATAAAACTTATTGTCAAGATCTTCTTCAGTCATCGGTTCTCTTGGGTCGCCTTTAGGATACTCCAAATACTGAGAGAAAACCTTCCCGTCAACTGTTTTTATTGTAATCCTCGACGGTTGTTTTTCGGGGAAAAGCATTTCAAATTCAACAGAAGCTTCACCTTTTATTTTATTCATGACCTGCCTGATTTCTGGTCTTGAAATGTTTTCTTCAGAAAACGATTCAGTTGTGATTTTTTGATCAATTAATGCTGAAGCCAGACAAAAAGGCAAAGAATGGTCAGCAGTTTCGCGGGATTGCGGGTTATACTTATGAGGGTCAAAAAGTATATCGCAGGCACGAGCAATAGTTGTAACAGTCACACTTTCTATATCTCTATAATTGATATCATTTTCAGTTACAAGTTTTAATGCTGCACTAATGTGAGTATGAGTTAACGCTTCTGTAGGAAAAGCTTTCATACTGCAAGAGTTTATTCTATAATCTTTAATATTCTGAATATCTGTGATTGCAGAAATATTGTAGCTCCAACTTTTTATTGGAAGATTGCCATTGCGGTCAGGTACTTTAACTTCAATTTCACATTGCCTTGAAGAATCCCAACCCAAAAGTACTTCCATAAATCCTTCTTTTCCTTCAAATACCTGTTCAGTGCCGGTATAGCCGCGTTTTGCAATCAGGGCTGCAAAAACTCCGCTTTGAACTGCAAGCGGATCAACTGTATTTTTCATCATAGTAAGATTTCCGGCAGTTGGACATCCGGATGTAAAATGTCGGGAACCGGATATTCCGGCGGCCGAAATAATTTCATCTACTGAAAGATTAAGCATTTTACCTGAGACATAAGCTGAGGCAAATGCTGTAAGAGTTGCATGATGCCATTTCCTTTCGCGGATTCCGGGTGTTGCAAATTCAGCAAGCCTTTGTTCTATTTCATATGCTGCAACAATACCTGAAATTACTTCTCTCATTGATGATTTTGACAATTCGGCGCATGCAAGCACGGCCGGAATCAAATCAGAAGGATGAACCGGATCTTGTTTCCAGTATATATCATTGAAATCGAGAGACCTTACCATCAAAGAATTTAATAAAGCAGCATTAGGGGCAGGGAGTTTACGACTGAGACCGATAACTGAGGAATGAGGTGATCCTCCGATACTGAAAAGAAAGCTGCGCATTATTTTTACATCTTTCGTATTAACTGCACCATATGCACAGCCTAAAGAATCAAACAGAAATCTTTTCGCTGCAAATATAGAGTCTTGAGATAAATCTTCGTATCGTAAAGCATAAGAAAACTCCGCAAGAATTCTTGAAATTGACTTTTCCATAGCTCCCTCAATTTCCTCAGGAATTATTTATTTGATATTTGCCTTTTAATCCAATTCTCCAATCCGCCGTCAACAATAAGTTCTTGTGCAGCCTTCCCGACAGGGTCTATTTCGTAAATCATATCTCCAAGAACAATCGTTGATTCTTTAAAATTAACAGTTATGTTTTTATCTGATAAATAAGTTAACTTTTCTGTTCCTAAAAAGGACTTTAGATCATTAATGAGTTCCGGACACCGGATTGTCAGAAATCCGTTATTCAATGCATTTCTATTATAAGTGTCTGAAAAAGAGCCGGCAATTACCAATGATATTCCCTTGTATTTTAAAGCAGTTGCAGCTTGCTCTCTCGAACTGCCTGTTCCGAAATTGAAACCTCCTGCAAGGATATCTCCTTTCCCGGCAAGTTTTCCAAATTCAGGATCATAATTTTCCATAACTACTTCGGCTTGTTGTTCAGGAGTAAAGTCGTCTGTATAGGTGTATTTCCCGGGGTATATTCCATCTGTATTCATATTATCCTGATAACAGAATATCAGCCTTCCGGTAATGGATTCAGGAAAGCCCGGAATTATTGTAATTTCGTATTTTTCTCTGATGGGTTTAACATTTTCTTTTAGTAAATAGACTTGTTTGCTCCCGTTGTAGTCAATATCGAAATCAATTTTACCGGAAGCTGCAGAATAAGCCACAACTGCAGGGGAGGCAAGATATGCAAGTGCATCAGGCGAACCCATTCTGCCTTTAAAATTTCTGTTCGTTGCAGAAATACCGGTTTCGCCGGATTCCAGAAGTCCTGTTCCCAAGCCGATACAAGGACCACACCCCGGAGGCAGCGGAATAGCCCCGGCGTCAATAAGAATCTGCCAATCCCCCCGAATTTCACTTTCTTTTTGAATTTCATCTGATGCGGCTGCAATATAAAAGCTTACTCCGGGTGCAACTTTTCTGTTTTTCATTACAGCAGCGGCTTCTGAAATATCACTGAGTCGGCTGTTAACACAAGATACCAGATAAGCTTTTTGAACATAAATGTTTTTGTTTTTAACCTGAGAAACAGGTGTCGATTTTTTTACTGTATTGGGTCCGGAAACAGATGGTTCAACAGAAGATAAATCTAAAGTAATTTCCTGTGAATAAAACGCATTAAAATCCGGATTTATTTCATCAAGGCGAGTTTCAAGTTCAGCAATTTTTTCCGGATTGACTCTTGGATGTATTGAGGTTTTATTTAGAACGTCTGAACGGTTTTTAAGCCAGGAAAGAGTTACAGAATCAACAGGGAAAACTCCTCCCAACGCACCCCATTCAGTAGTCATATTTGCTATTGTAAGTCTGTCGTCAATAGAGAGGCTGCTGACTCCTTCCCCGGCAAATTCGATAATATTATTGAGTACTTCATCTTTATTGTAAAAACTGCAAAGTGTAATAATTACATCTTTACCTGTTACGCCTTTTCTAAGTTTACCTTTAAGAATTACTTTTGAAACCGGCGGAACTTGCCACCAGGTTCTTCCGGTAGCCCAAATAGAAGCTGCGTCAGTTCTGACAACAGGTGTTCCGAGAACTCCGAGGCCGCCGTACATATTCGAATGGCTATCGGAAGCCACAACCATAGTACCGGGAAATGCAAAACCTTCTTCTACCATTATTTGATGTCCGATTCCTCTGCCGGCAGGGAAGAAATGAGCTCCTTTACTGTGAGCAAAGCTTTTAATTTTTTCATATTTCTGAAGATTCTTTTCTGACTTATCCTGAATATTGTGATCCAACGTTATTACCACCATTTCAGGATTAAAAAGCGCATCTGCGCCTGTCTCCTTAAATTTTGGGATTACTGCACCGGTATTATCGTGAGTCATAACAAATGCAGGCGAAAATGAAATATAATCTCCGCAGTGAACCTTGCTCCCGGAAGATAATCCAACAGCAAATTTGCCTGCAATTTTTTCAATCATATTCTGAGGCATCAATACTCCTTAAATTTTTAGAACCATATCATCCCTGAAGGGATCAAAACTTACAAAATCAGCGTGATGAACTATGATCGACTCAATCGTTCTTTTCCCCGAATTTCCTTCAACAGAATGTGTAGCAATTATGTGAAGAACTTCAGGAGGCAATCCGCATCTTTCTGCTAACGATAAGCCTGAAAAAGGGTGGCGGATAAGTTTACCGTATTGAGATGTAACCAGATGATCTTCAGTTATCTCATATTCAGCAATCTTGCCTACATCTATCAGTATAGCACCGGCTATAAGGTAATCGATATTAATAGTAATATCTTCCCCGAAATTGTGCTGCATTCTTTTTGCAATATCAACTGCAATTTGAACGCACGTTCTTTTATGGTTAATAAATGAAACCTTATGATTCCCAATGAGAAGGGAAAACGGAATGTTCCTCAAGTCTTCAGGAATTAAGGTGCTGCTTTCGAATGCCGCTATCCAGCATTGAAGCACTTTTTCTCTCAATTCGTCAGAAATTATCCACTCCAATTCGGGCCATAAACCTATGATTTCGTTTCTCATATAAGTACCCTGAAACACATTATCTAAAATCTAAATTGCGTAAATATTACAGCAATTGCAATTTATTTATTATAGCATCTGTCATTTCCTGTGTAGTGCAGGCACCTTTTGAAAATACATCAGGCCCGCCTCGTAATTTCATCATATCATAAGTTTTTACCTTACCTTCTTCAATAACAAGTTCAACAGCATGACGGATCTTTTCAGCGGTCTGTGTCTCTCCTATATGATCAAGCATCATACAGGCGGAAAGTATCATTGCAATAGGATTAACTATTGAAGGATTCAGTTTCTCGTATTTGGGAGCAGAGCCATGAGTCGGTTCAAAAACAGAAACATTTTCGCCGAGATTAGCACTGCAGGCAAACCCCAGACCTCCTACAAGTCCGGCAAATGCATCGCTGATTATATCCCCGAACATGTTTTCTGCAACTATTACCCCATAGTTTTCCGGATTTTTTGTCAGCCACATCATTTGAGCATCTATATTTGTATCCCAAAGCTGAATATCCGGATAATCTTTAGAAATGGATTTACCTTCAGCAATGAACATCCCGGAAGTTTCCCTTAATACATTGGGTTTTTCACAAATAGTTACATTTTTGTAACCATATTTTTTTGCATACTCGAATGCTGCTTTTATAATTCTTCTGGTTGCATTCCTCGTTACTATTCTGGTTGATATTGCCATATCTTCACTTGGGATATCAGAAAACATTTTCATTTTTGGATGTGTTTCAAGTGCTGCGCGCACTTGTATCGGCGGATTAGTCCATTCAACTCCTCCGTACATACCTTCAGTGTTTTGCCTGAATATAACTGCATCCACAGGAGGTTCTAAAAAACCGGTTTCTGTTCGGATAATAAAATTAAGCGGATTTCCTTTAAATGCTCTGCAAGGTCTTATACAAATATCTAAATTAAAATGTTGTCGGAGAGTAACAATTGGACTAAAATACTCAAAGCCTTTACCCCTGAGAAAAGGATCAAGTTCTGTTTCTGCTTCTTTTTTAGGTTTACTTGTTATTGCACCGAATAACGAAATTTTATGTTTTTCAAGAAGATCTATAGTTCTTTGAGGAAGAGCATTTCCTTCTTTACACCAGAATTCCCAGCCGATATCACCATGAACATATTCTGCTTTAAACCCTGCGGCATCAAGAACTCTGACTGCTTCAGGAAGAACAATCTTACCAATACCGTCTCCGGGAAGATTCACAACAGTAATCATATTTTTAGTCCTTATTAATATTTCAATTCTATCATTAATACAAAAATAAAAAAATAATCAGCAAAGGATTAATAATTAAAAGCTTATTACGATAATATTTTGAATAAATTTATAAATATTTCAAAAGGCCTTAACTTTTGAAAAAAATACTGGCAAAGAAAATAACTGATTCCTTATCGAACCATATTCATATTATTAGTGAATCAGGACAGGAAGATTATGAAACCGGTAAGTTGTCGGAAAGTATTCCTGCTCTTGAAAGTTACTCTGCTCAGGTGAAATTATTCGGTGATGTAAGGGGTATAATGATTATTACAATGGATAAACCCCTGGCGGAATTCATAGGTTTCAATATTTTCGGATTTGATCTTACTGAAAATGATGATCCAGATATTTATTATGATTGCGTTAAAGAGTTTATTAATATTCTGACAGCACACGCACAGAGTATGCTCCATAAAGAAGGAATAGATTTCGATGTATTCCTTCCTGAGGATTTCTCGGCTTCAGATTTCTCGGAGTATCCCGGTTACAGTTTTGATGAATTTATATTCGATACCGGTTCAGGCAAAATAAAAACAATTTACCTTTTTGAAGAAGATTGAGGAGTTTATGGCAAAAATTATGATAGTTGATGATTCCAGAATGATAAGGCAAGCTCTGAAAGTTTTTCTTGAAGCCGGTAATCATGAAATTGTGTTTGAGGCTAAAGACGGTCAGGAAGCTGTTGAGGCATATAAAAGACTTAAACCTCAGATTGTAACTATGGATATTTCCATGCCCGGAATGAACGGTCTCGAAGCTCTGAAACTTATTCGAATAATAGATCCAAAAGCAAAAGTAATCATGATGAGCGCACTCAACCAAAGAAAACTAATAGTTGAAGCTGTTAATTTGGGAGCTGCCAGCTATCTTCTAAAACCGGTAACTAAAGAAAAAGCAATTTCGGTTATTGAAGAAGTATTAAATTCATAAATAAATATTTAAGAATTAAAATTCTATGCTTATATTTGGATGTCGCAAATAATTAATATTGGGAGTGTGCGGGAACCATATTCTGCGGTTTGTTTAAACAGCAAGAAAAGAATTCATTTTGATAGTATCATTACAGTTGCAATACAACATAAATTCTGCATTATAATTGTATCTTCAGAAGTAATTTCAGTCGGCTTGCCTGATTCATAAAGCGAATCGTCAAAAAATTCCGAACTCCTATATCCTCTTAAATCATTACAGGAAAAAGTATGCAAACATTTCAGGAAATCGGTGTCGATTCCTTAATTATCAAAGCAATTACCGAATTGGGATTTGACAAACCAATGCCGGTTCAGGAAAAAGTAATTCCATATCTCTTAAACAACAACGAAGGAGATATAATTGGTCTTGCCCAGACGGGTACAGGTAAAACAGCGGCTTTTGGTATTCCGCTTATCCAAAAAACAGATGCTTCAATAAATGCTATTCAGCATCTTATCTTATCACCTACAAGAGAACTCTGTAATCAGATATCTGAAGATTTAAACAGTTTTTCAAAATATACAGAAAAAATTAAAACTACTGCTGTTTATGGGGGGGCAAGTATCGAGAAGCAGATAGGCGAGATTAAAAGAGGCGTTCATATTGTCTCTGCAACTCCCGGAAGATTGTACGATTTAATTCAAAGGGGTGTTGTAGATCTTTCACAGATTAAAACTCTTGTTCTTGATGAAGCTGATGAAATGTTGAATATGGGATTCAGAGAAGAAATCGAAGCAATATTGGAATATACTCCGAAACAAAGAAATACACTTTTATTCTCTGCAACAATGCCGGACGAAATCAGAAAAATATCTCAAAAGTATATGCGGAATCCGGTTGAAATAGCAATCGGACGTGTAAACCAAGGGGCTGATACTGTTGAACACATCTGCTACTTTGTTCATTCAAAAGACAGATATTTAGCTCTTAAGAGAATTGCTGATTATTTACCTGAAATTTACGGTATAGTATTCTGCAGAACTAAAAAGGAAACTCAGGAAATAGCCGATCTGCTTATAAGAGACGGATATAATGCTGATGCTTTGCATGGAGATCTTTCACAAGTTCAGCGTGATACTGTTATGAATAAATTCAGAATCAGACATCTCAAACTTCTTGTTGCCACTGACGTTGCAGCCAGGGGAATAGATGTAGATGATCTCACACATATTATAAATTATAATCTGCCGGATGAAAGTGAAATTTATACTCACAGAAGCGGCAGGACAGGCAGAGCAGGGAAAACCGGATGTTCAATTATTATTGCAGGTATGAGGGAAAAAGGGAAAATAAGAGACATTGAGAAAAAATTAGGGAAGAAATTCCGGATTATGCCTGTTCCAAAAGGTCAGGAAATTTGCGGAAAGCAGTTAATGCATCTTGTTGACAGAATGCAGTGTGTTGAAGTTGACGAGGAGAATATATCAGATTTTCTTCCTGCAATATTCAAAAAGCTATCCAATATGGAAAAAGACGAAATAATTAAACGTTTTGTATCTCTTGAGTTTAATAGGTTTCTTGATTATTATAAAAACCTGCCTGATCTAAATATTCCGGAAGAACGGGATAGAGACAGAGATAGCGGACGAAGGGAAAAAGGCCGCAGACAGTCAAACGGAAATTTCACCAGATTCTTTCTTAATCTCGGAAGAATTGATGAGCTTAAGCCAACAGGGCTTATGGGTATGATAAACGACTATACAGGAATTAGGAATATAGAAATTGGTGATATTGAAATTCTTAAAAACTTCTCTTTCTTTGAAGCGGATACTGCATTTAAAGATAAAATATTAGAAGGTTTCAAGAACCGCTCTTTCAAAAACAGACAAGTAATTGTAGAAATTGCAGGTGATAAACCGAAAACATCATCATCTTATTCTTCATCTTCTTCTTCATCTTCTTCTTCATCTTCAAGACCGGCACGTAAACCGATTTCAAATGATTATGATCGCGAAGAAAATCCTTTCAGACCCGGTGCAAAAAAAGGCGGTCGCGGAGAATATTCAGGCAGACGAGAAGACAGGCAGGGGAGACAGAATGAATATCGCCCTAAGTCAGGCGATAACAGAAGAAGCGAAGACAGTTTCAACTCAGACAACAGAGGCGAAAAGAAAAGAGATGTATTTAGACCAAATAAGAAAAGAACATTTTCTAATGAAGACAGACCTGCGATGAAAAGAATTAAGAGAAATAAATAATTATTAAGGCTGTCTTGAATAATGCTTATTTAAGACAGCCTGTTTTAAACCCCGTTCGAAGCAACCTGATTGTTGCAGAATCCATCCCGGTGTTTTCCCGAATAATTCTTAAATCCGTATTTCCTAAATTCTCTTGATTCTTATATTTTACGATATCATCGGCAGAAAATATATAAGAGATATCTACAGTTGTGTCCATTGTAATCAGCGATTCTATTGTAAGAACAATTTCATTAATATTTTTTCGGGTTAAAGTGCAAATTTCCTTCAGGGAATATTTTTTTTGGATTAGATCTTTTACGCGAATAGTATTTTCATCTTGAGAGTAATTATTCCCGGCCGATATTGCAGCAATATTAAATTCGCTGATTACCTCGATGAATTCCTCTCCCGTTTTATTAAGCATCCACTTAGTATATCCGGGAATTTTCATTAAATCCGCTTCGTTTGCAGGCATCCTCTGAGATATCTGATTTAGGATACTGTCCGGACAAATCATTTCAGGCGGTTGTAGATATTTTTTCGAAATATCACGACGGCATTCCCTAAGTTTTGTAAGTACTTTAAGTCTGAGTTCATAATCGAAATCAAGATTGGCAATATCAGGACTTCCCGGGATATCGCAGATGCTCAGTTCGTAAGTATTTGATGATGTGTTTTTTATAATGCCTCTGGCAATTAATAGTGAAATAGCGTTGTCAAACTCTTTTTCGCTGTGATTTGCTAAAGCTCCGGAATGTTTAAATGTTCCATACGAATTATTATTAATTAGTATAGCGATAAGTTTTTTTCTTTCCATTGCACATCCGGCTTCACGTAGAGTTTCGATGATAAATTCTCCGGCGTATTCATCAGCATCCGTAGAATCGGAATCACCTCTGCAGTTATCGCAATGTCCGCATTTGAAACCATCGTTATTTTCACCGAAATACTTAAGAATAAAATTAAAACGGCAGTCCTTACTTTCTACATATCTGATTAGTGAGTTAAGTTTTTTAAAAGCATTTTCAAGATTTTTGATAATCCTGCCGGAATTAATATTTAGCGATGATATGTGAACACGTTTTCCGATAAGAAAATACGACGGATTAAGAAATGGTCTTTCAAGATCAATTATTCCTCCATCTGAAAGCAAATTAAGCTGGTAAATAATATCTTCCTTCTTCAAGCCTAAATATTCAGAAATTTTTTCAACAGGAAGTTTCTGCCTGGAAATAAAAATATCGTTCCCCGCTGTTTTCAACAGAGTAATAAGCAAATCGCGTGTAGTATAATCTTCTGCTGATTTAAGAAAAGAGCGAAGTTCTTCCGGAGAGTAATTTATTATCACATAATAATTATCGTTTACAGAATTTTCCTTTAAGTAGCCGGCATCAGCCAGAATATTGAGCGATGATATTACTAATGCGTGTTTAAGTCCCTGTTTATCAAGAATCTGTAGAGTATTCCTGTCTATACTGATTGGTTTGCTGAATTCACTTCCTGCGGCAATCTGGTTAATGCTGCAAATTATAGAATAAGTCTCTTTTATCTGTTCAACTGTGGGATGGCTGTTCCTGATGAAAAATTCCTGTATGGATTTATCTTTATATTCATATAGCATAAATGATGATGAAATATTCCCGTCTCTTCCTGCCCGACCTATCTCTTGATAATAGTTTTCTATTGAACCCGGAGCATTGTAATGAATAACAACGCGAATATCTTTCTTATCAATACCCATCCCGAATGCATTTGTAGCCGCAATTACATTAAGTCTTCCTTTAATGAAATCATCCTGGATGAGTTTCCTTAACTGTGGATTCAGACCGGCATGGTAATAATTGCAATTGATGCCTCTGGATTTCAAATAATCTGAAACAATTTCAGTGCTTTTTCTTGTTGAGCAATAAATAATTGCACTACCTTTGAATTTTTTCAAAATCTCAAAACATTTTTCATCTTTTTGCGTAGTATTAATAATTTTTACGTTTAGATTTTTTCTTTCGAACCCACGCACAAAAATTTTGGGATCTTTTAAACCGAGTTGTTCAATTATATCATCTCTTACATCCGGTGTGGCAGTTGCAGTAAAAGCCGATATTGCACCAATTCCCGTAAAATCGCAAAATGTTTTTATATGTCTGTATGAAGGCCTGAAACTATGTCCCCATTCACTTATGCAGTGTGCTTCATCAACAAAAATAAATTCAGGTGAAAGAGATTTGAGCCTTTCTGCTGTCCGAATATTTTGAAGCCTTTCAGGTGCAAGATATAGAAGCTTAATTTTACCTGCCGCAAGGTCAGTAAAAATCTGCTCATTTTCCCGGAAATCCTGTGCACTGTTAAGAGCCGCAGCAATAATTTCATTGCTGTTTAGTGTATCAACCTGATCTTTCATCAGAGCTATAAGAGGTGAAATAACAATTGCAAATGTTCGGCTTAGAAGAGCAGGAATCTGATAACAAAGAGATTTTCCGGCACCGGTAGGAAGCACTGCAAGAACATTTTCGCCATTTATGATCGAATTAATAATTTCTTCCTGCCCGGGTCGAAAAGAATTAAATCCGTAATGATTTTTTAATACATCGTATATATTCATAGAAAGTCTTCATAAAAAAGAATTACTTGCGATAATCACATATAAATGATTAGAAATAATTATGCACAATTCATTATTTTTGAAATATTAAAATAATAAAATAAATGGTATTCTGATGCCCGAAGAGAATCTTACACTCAAAGACCTGCTGGGGAGCGAACAAAAAGCAGGCGATGCCCCAAGAATAGAATCAGTTGCGATAATCGGAGCCGGAGTAATGGGACAAGGTATTGCCCAAACGGTTGCAGCGGCCGCATTTGATGTTCTAATTGTTGAGAAAAATCCGGAAGTAATGGAAAATGCAAAGAAAAAGCTTCAGGAATCGATGGAAAGAGAAATATCCCGCTGGGCAATGACAAAGAGCGAAATGAAATTGATTTTAAGCCGTATCAGTTGGACTACCGAATTTGATGATGTTCAGGATTGCGATATAGTTATTGAAGCAGTGGAAGAAAATCTTCAGCTTAAACAACATGTATTCAGAATATTGGATCAGATTGTAACACCAAATACAATAATTATTTCCAACACAAGCACTCTTAGTCTTACTAAAATAGCTGAAGTTACTTCCAGAAAGGAATTTATAATCGGGATGCATTTTATGAATCCGGTTCCTAAAGTTCAGCTTGTGGAATTAATTAAAGGTCTTGATACTTCTGAAGAAACAGTAAGGATCGTAAAGGAGTTTGCAAAGAGAATTGGGAAGAAAGCAGTTGAGGTATATGAGTACCCGGGTTTTGTTACCACAAGGGCAATAGTTCCACTGTTGAATGAAGCCATGTATATTCTTTTGGAAGGAGTTGCAACTGCAAAGGAAATAGATCTTGCTATGAAACTGGGCTTTGATTTCGGAATGGGACCGCTTGAAATGGCAGACCTTATGGGGCTGGATGAAGTTCTTACCTGGATGGAAACTCTTTGGAATTCATTAGGCGAACCGAGATTCAGACCATGCCCTATTCTTAGAAAATTGGTCAGAGAAAGAAAACTTGGGAAAAAATGCGGTGAAGGTTTCTATAAATATAATGCTGACGGACAAATAATAGAATAAAGGTTTTTATGAAAATTTTAGTCTTGAATTGCGGAAGTTCTTCGATAAAATATCAGTTTATTGAAACTGAGAATCAAGTAGTACTTGCGAAGGGAATGGTTGAAAGAATCGGTATGAGCAGTGCAGTCTTATCTCATAAACCGTTAAACAGAGACAAGATAAGGATTGTGGGAGAAATTCTGGATCATTCAATTGCAATAGAATATGTAATAGGCGTGCTTCTTAGCGGATCACACGGAGTAATTAAAGATAAATCGGAAATTGAAGCAGTTGGTCATAGAGTTGTACATGGTGGCGAGACATTTCAGAGTTCAGTACTCATTACAGATAATGTTCTTAAAGCCATAAATGACAATATTGATTTGGCGCCTCTTCACAATCCGCCGAATATTCGAGGAATTGAAGCTGCAAAGAAGCGTTTGCCGGGAGTTCCTCAGGTATGCATTTTTGATACGGCATTTCATACTCAGATGCCGGCAAAGGCTTATTTGTATGGAATACCGTTTGAATTATATAAAAAATATAAAATAAGAAAATACGGATTTCATGGAACTTCACATAGGTATGTTTCTGCACAGGCAGCAGAATATTTGGGCAAACCTATTGAAGAATTGAAAATTATTACAGCACACCTTGGTAACGGATGCAGTATGGCTGCAGTGGACGGAGGTCGCTCAGTGGATACTACAATGGGTTTTACACCTCTTGAAGGCCTTCTTATGGGAACTCGCAGCGGGGATTTAGATCCTTCAGTAATTCTATATATAATGGGGAAAGAAGGACTGAATCTTTCGGAAGCAAATACACTTTTAAATAAGCATAGCGGACTAATCGGATTAAGTGGTGAAAGCAGTGATATGAGAGAGATCGAAGCTGCTGTTGCTGATGGAAATAAAAGAGCTAAAGATGCTTACGATATTATGACATATAGAGTAAAGAAATATATCGGAGCTTATATTGCTGCTTTAGGCGGCTTGGATGCTCTTGTATTTACAGGGGGAATTGGTGAGAATTCAATAAATGTAAGAAATTCTGTTTGTGAAAATATGCAATATCTTGGAATCCGGATTGATCAGGAAAAGAATAAACTTACAGACGGATTTGCTGACATTTCTTCAATAGATTCTCGCGCAAGAGTTCTTGTTATTCCAACTAACGAAGAACTTGTGATTGCTCTTGATACTGAAAGAATAGTAAAAGATCATATATCCGGGAAACTGGATATGAACACAGAGGTAACTATTTAGCAATTATTATCTAACGAATTAGCTATATATCAAAAAAAGGCAGAAACTTAGTAACAGATTAACGGGTGACAGAGATATTTACCACCAAGACCCGAAGGCACAGAGGGGGAATTAACACAGTTCCTCTGTGTCCCCCTTCTGAAAATTCGGCAGTTACTTGAAAGCAACAAGCTATCAGCGACCCAAGTGCGAAATCTTAGTAACAACACATCAATGAAAAATAATTTTTAGGTTAATTACTCCGTCACTTGTCTGCCTTTTTTAATACCCCGTATATCGGTTATCTAACCACAAGTTTAAAAAAATTAAAAAAAATTAAAAAAAAGTAATGCAAATCTTTTGTATCGCCTAAATTATTATTATATTTGCACCAGATAACTATCTAAAGTTTAGTTAAAAGCATTAATAAACAATATATTATTAACTTAACAGAATAACTACTATGTCATCATTAAGATTCAAAGCCGTCGAAGAAGCTTTTAAGAAAAAAGCTTTGTGTGTTACACCACCATCCAGACTCACTTCCGAGTATTACGGGAAGTATGTTTTTACAAAAGCAGTAATGTCTAAATATTTGTCGAAAGATATTATGAAGGCTCTTAATTCTGCAATTGAGAAGGGAGTTACGATTGATGCAACTATTGCAGACAATGTTGCAACAGGAATGAAAAACTGGGCTTTAGAGCTTGGTGCTACTCATTATACTCACTGGTTTCAGCCGTTAACTGACGGAACAGCAGAAAAACATGATTCATTCATTGATTATGTTACCGGTCCGGGTGAGGCAGTGATTGAAGAGTTTTCCGGAAAACTGCTTGCACAGCAGGAGCCGGATGCGTCATCTTTCCCAAGCGGGGGTATCAGAAGTACTTTTGAAGCAAGAGGTTATACTGCATGGGATCCGTCATCCCCGGCATTTGTTGTTGATGATACTCTTGTAATTCCAACTATTTTCATTTCATATACAGGTGAATCGCTTGATATGAAAGCTCCGTTGCTTAAAGCATTGCACGCGGTTGATAAAGCTGCTACTGCTGTATGCCAGTTATTTGACCCAAAGGTTAAAAAAGTTTATTCATATTTAGGCTGGGAACAGGAATACTTTCTTGTTGATGAAGGCTTATATGCCACGCGTCCGGATCTTATGCTCACCGGACGTACATTAATTGGTCATGAATCCGCAAAAAATCAGCAATTGGAAGATCATTATTTCGGATCGGTTCCTACCCGTGTTGCATCCTTTATGAAAGACATTGAGTATGAAGCTTATAAATATGGAATTCCGGCAAAAACAAGGCACAACGAAGTTGCTCCGAATCAATTTGAATTAGCCCCGATTTTCGGCGAATGCAATCTCTCGGTAGATCAGAATTTATTAATGATGTCTATAATGAGACGAATAGCCCGCAGACACGGATTCCGCTTGTTATTCCATGAAAAGCCTTTTGCCGGCGTAAACGGATCAGGAAAGCATAACAACTGGTCGATTGGAACAGATACGGGAGTAGGATTATTTACCCCCGGTAAAACGCCTGAAGAGAATCTCCAGTTTGTTACTTTTCTTGTAAATACTTTAATGGCTGTGCACAAACACAATGCTTTGCTTAAGGCTTCTATAATGTCAGCTCAGAATGCTCACCGACTTGGAGCAAACGAAGCACCGCCTGCTATAGTTTCAGTATTTTTAGGAACACAGCTTACATGCATTCTGGATAAACTGGAAAATAGTACAAGTGAAGAAGCTATTATTTTGGATGCTAAAAAACGACTTCATTTAGGTATTGCAAGAATTCCTGAAGTTTTTCTTGATAATACCGATCGTAACCGTACATCTCCTTTTGCATTTACGGGAAATCGTTTTGAGTTTCGCGCCATTGGTTCTTCCGCTAATTGTTCTTCTGCCATGGCTGTTGTAAATGCTGCAGTTGCCGAACAATTAACTCAGTTTAAAGCTGAAGTTGATGCAAGAATTGCAGAAGGTGATACAAAGGCTAAGGCTATTTTTGATGTGATAAAGAAATACATAAAAGAATCAAAAGCAATTCGTTTTGACGGTAACGGGTATTGCGATGAGTGGAAGGTTGAAGCCGCAAAACGAGGATTGGATTGTGAAACCAGCGTACCTAAGATATTTGAAGCTTATACTTCAGAATCAAGCATTGAATTATTTAAATCAACAGGAGTATTAACAGAAGTTGAGCTTCATGCGAGAAACGAAGTTAAATGGGAAACCTATATCAAGAAAATCCAGATTGAAGCAAGAATCCTGGGCGATTTGGTACTGAATCACGTAATTCCGGTTGCCAAGAGATATCAGGCAATTCTCTTGGATAATGTTACAAAAACAAGAGCTGTATTTCCTCAGGAAAAAGCTGAAAAAATATCATCAATGGATTTGGTTTTAATTGAAGAAATTGCAGAACGTGTTTCAGTTATAACAAAAAATGTAGAAGAAATGGTAGAAGCCCGCAAAGTTGCAAATAAGATAGAGAGTGTGAAAGAAAAAGCGAATGCTTACCACGACAATGTACTCTCATATTTTGATGTAATTCGTTATAATGTTGATAAACTGGAAATGATAGTTGATGACGAAATGTGGACATTGCCCAAATACAGAGAATTACTCTTCATAAGGTAATATTAACTGAAAAAATGATAGTTTATTTATGGGCAGACCTTAAGTGTCTGCCCTGTTTTTTTTTGGGTTATCGTAATGTGAGGGATGTTTCTGGTTTACTTTATTCCTCAATATAGATGAATTAAGATTTTATTATTGTTAAATTACTCTTCATAATAAATGGAGAGTATATGGAAGTTTTTGCCGGTGCATTATTAATAATGTGTATGCGTATTTGTGATGTTACTTTTGGAACATTTCGTACAATTCTTGTTGTTCAGGGGAAAAAATATTATGCCGCTTCGGCAGGATTTGTTGAAGTGCTTATATGGATTTTCGCAATGAGGTATATTGTTGGTCATATGGATAATACGCTAAATCTTATTGGTTATGCCTCAGGTTTTGCTTTAGGAAATATACTCGGAATTACTCTTGAGGAAAGAGTTGCTTTAGGATTTGTACAACTTAATATTATTTCAATTAAGCATTCAGTGGAGATTGCAGAGAGTCTTCGGGATTCAAGGTTTGGTGTTACTTTAATTCCGGGTAAGGGAATCAGCGGGGAAGTCCATTTGCTTGTTGCAATTATTAAAAGAAAGGATCTTACAAAAGTTAGAAAAATCATTGAAGAAATAGATAGTGAATGTTTTATCACAATTCAGCATTCAAGACCTTACAGAGGATTCGTTCACGGATCAAGAATTTAGAATTTGCGGGAAATGCAATCTGCAATTCCCGCAAATAATGTTCACTTTAACAATAATGTTCTGTCCAGTTAGTGTTTCTCATATCGCCGGATTTCTGAAACTCAACGTGCATTCCGAAACAGGCATGAAGAGTCTGAGGAGTATGTGCGAGTCCGCCGATTTTTACATAATCACGCAAGATTTCTTTATAATCAGGATGCACACAGTTATCAATAATTGATTCAAGTCTGGCATTAGGCGATTTTGCTCTTAAATCAGCAACGCCAAATTCTGTAATGATTACCTGAACTGAATGTTCGCTGTGGTCAACGTGAGTAACCATAGGAACAATAGCACTTATGCCGCCGCCTTTTGCAACAGACGGACATGTAAATATTGATATATATGCATTTCTGGTGAAATCTCCTGAACCGCCTATTCCGTTCATCATTTTGGAACCGAGTACCTGTGTGCTGTTTACATTTCCGAATAAATCGACTTCAATTGCAGTGTTAATGGAGATTATCCCAAGACGTCTGGCAATTTCAGGGTGATTGGAAATTTCCTGAGGTCTGAGTACAAGTCTGGGATGGAAGAAATCAAGATTATCATATATGGTTTTTAACTTATCAGGTGAAACTGTTAAAGAACAACCGCTTGCAAATTTAATTGCATCTTCCTGCATTAGATCAATAACGGAATCCTGAATTACTTCCGTGTACATTTTGAAAGAGGGGATATCGGAATTTCTTCCAAGAGCTCCAAGTACGGCATTAGCAATATTGCCGACACCGGATTGAATAGGAAGGAAAGAAGCGGGTATTCTTCCGGCTTTTAGTTCACCGGCTAAGAAATTAGCTACATTTTCTCCGATTTTATCAGTAAGCGAATCTTTCTTCTCAAAACCTTTTACTTCATCGGCTTTATTGTTTAGAACAACCCCGAGAATTTTGTCGGGATCAACGTGAAGGACTTCAGAACCGATTCTGTCTTCTACATTCATAACCGGAATTGGTTTTCTGTAAGGCGGATCCTCAGGTTCATAAATGTCGTGTATTCCTTTAAGAGCTTTAGGATGAAATTCATTAAGTTCAACTATTACATAGTCGGCTACGCGGCAGATTGATGGAGTTACACCAACAGATGAAGTAAGTATTATATCTCCGTTCTCATTGATATCGCATGCTTCAATAATTGCCCAATTGATTTTTCCAAGAAATCCGTAACGGATATTCTGAGCAACTGTTGAAAGATGCTGATCGAAGAATTCTGCTTTCCCGGCATTGATAAGATTTCTTAAATCCGGATGCGATTGATATGGTGTGCGGAAAGATATAGCTTCTGCTCTGGCTAACTGTCCGTCTAAAGAATCACCGGTAGAAGCGCCTGTAATTACTCCAACCTTGAATTCTTTTCCTTCAGTATGTTCTTTCTTTGCTTTTTCGGCAATTGCAGTAGGCACAGCTTTAGCAGCACCTGCAGGTGTAAATCCGCTGAAACCGATAACATCGCCGTTCTTAATGTAGCCGGCTGCTTCTTCGGCAGTAATGAATTTTAAAGACATAGTAATTCCTTTATTGTATTATAGATTTAGTATCCGGATTTGAAAATTAACATTATGTATAATCGAGCAGAATTCATTTAAATTTAACTTCCAAATAAAACTTCCGGACAATTAAAAAGCAATTTAATGAACATCATTTTGAATAAAAACTGTATATATTCAGAAATACTCTCTTAATAAACCCGATATTTTTGTAAATTGGCAAAAGAAAATTATAAAGTAATAATCAGATATTATTAAATTTGCACTTATAATAAAAAAAAAGCGGTAATAGAATGGGAAGAATATTTGAAACAAGAAAGCACAAGATGTTTGCCCGGTTTGCAAGAATGTCAAAAGCATTTAACAGAGCAAGAAAGGATATTGAAATTGCGGTGAAAGCCGGCGGGCCGGACGTAAAAACTAATTCGAAACTGAGAATGGCAATTCAGAATGCCAAAAGCGTTAATATGCCTAAGGATAAAGTAGATGCTGCAATTAAGAGAGCTTCTTCGAAAGATACCACAGGTTACCAGGAGATAGTTTACGAAGGCTACGGGCCTCATGGTGTTGCAATATTGGTTGATACAGCTACCGATAATCCGAACCGTACGGTTGCAAGCGTGCGCCACTTATTCCGAAAGTATGAAGGCTCATTAGGTAATGCCGGAAGTATTGCTTTTATGTTCGAGAAAAAAGGTTTATTTAAGGTTGATAAAGCTAAAGTAGAGGATGTAGAATCACTCGAACTTGAGCTTATTGATTTTGGTTTGGATGATTTGTCTTATGATGATGAATTCATTTATATTTTTGTCCCTTTTCAGGAATTCGGAAATATGCAGAAAGCTCTGGAAGAAAGAGAGTTGGAGATAAATGCCACAGAATTCCAATACATCCCGAATAACACCAAAGAACTTACTGATGAGCAGATTGCTGAAGTAACTACTTTATGCGATGCGCTTGAAGAAGATGATGACGTGCAGGCTGTTTACCATAATATGCAGTAAATTTTAGCGGCTGTCTCATTCAGCATAAAGTAAGTCATCCTGACCCTGCAAATGGGGGCTCAGATTGACTTTCCTGAGACAGCCTATGCCGTTTTTGTTTTAAGATTGTTTCAATTTGATCCTCCAATTAGCTTATTTATATTCTATTGGTGGATTTGTTAACCTATCAAGTATTTATCGTCTATTTTCATTATCTTTCATTAAATATTTTTTAGTTTATCATAGGAGTAGTAAATATGGAAGCTATAAGAATAAATGAATTCGTAAAAGAAGGAAGCATTTTTATTAAATCCAAAGAATTAGAAAAATTTCAAAATATGAAAGTTGAAGTAATAATAATTCCCTTAGAAGAAGTTAAATCAGAAAGAAATAGGTTAAGATTTAATACATATAAATGCGGAGGGGCAGTAGCTGAATTTAACAGGGAGGATATTTATAATGAAAAATTATAAAGTATTCCTTGATTCAAATATACTGATTCATTTAACGGTATCTGATATTGATGAAAACAAGACCAAAAAAACTTTGCAAAAACTTGATGATTTATCAGATGAAGGATATGATTTTTATATATCAACTCAGGTGATCAGAGAGTTTTTTGCAGTTGTAACAGGCTCTAAGTATTTAAGGAATCCGCTGACATCGAAAAAAGCAAATGAACAAATAAAGGATTTTAGAGATAAATTAAAAGTAAAAATAATTGATGATAAAACTTTAGATATTTTAGGTGAAATTGTAGAAAAATATGAAATCAAAGGGCAAAAAATACACGATACAACAATTGCTGCTGTAATGATTAGATATGGGATCTTAAAAGTAATGACTTATAATGGTAAGGATTTCGGCATTTATGAAGAGATTGAGGTAATTGAACTGGATTAGTTAACCTTAGTAAAATCTATACGGAAAAATCAAAAAAAGAGAGTATCAGAAAAAAAAAGTAATCAGACACCATTCCCGCAATGAATCCTTATGAGAAAAAAATCAAAATGATAAAAACCAGTAATTGGGCAATGTGAGAGAAAGTATTACGCACTTCGGGTTAGGGAACTATTTCAAACAATCCTGTAATGTTTAGTAATTCAGTTGTAATAGAGCACAAAAAACTAATCAGATCGAGATAAATATTTAAGTTTAATATTTATCGGGAATTGCTATTTTTGCAAATAAAAAATCGGAATTTGTATGAATATTATCGACGGATTAAAAACTTCTAAAGATATTAAGGCAGAATTAAAACTGGCAGCGGAAAGATTATCAGCGGAATTCGGAAGGGCGCCGGGATTAGCAGCCATACTTGTAGGCGACAATCCGGCATCGCGTGCTTATGTTAATGCGAAACATAAAGATTGTCAGGAAACCGGCTTTTATTCTATTGTTAAAAAACTTGATCAGGATATTTCCGAGAATGAACTTCTTAAGGAAATTGAAGAATTAAACAATAATGATCTTATTGACGGAATATTGGTTCAGCTTCCGATACCACGACATATTGATGAAAACAGAATAATTGAAGCTATTGACCCAAAGAAAGATGTTGACGGATTTCACCCTGTAAATGTTGGGAATCTTGTTATAGGGAAAGATACATTCGCTCCCTGCACACCATACGGAGTACTTGAATTACTGAAAAGATATAATATTGAAACAAAAGGCAGGCACGTAGTTGTTGTAGGCCGGAGCAACATTGTAGGTAAACCGGTTGCAAATATGCTTTTGCAGAAGAAAGCAGGAGCAAATGCTGTAGTAACTGTATGCCATTCTGCGGCACCTGACCTTAAGAAGTTTACTTTGAGTGCAGATATACTCATTGCAGCAATCGGTGTTCCGGAATTTATAACAGGGGATATGGTTTCTGAAGATGCAGTTGTTATAGATGTTGGTATTAACAGAGTAGATGATTCGTCTCTGCCGAAAGGCTACAGACTGACGGGTGATGTTGATTTTAATTCCGTTGCCCCTAAATGCAGTTTCATTACTCCCGTTCCCGGTGGTGTAGGACCTATGACAAGAGCAATGTTGCTCGTTAATACATTTGAAGCCTATAAAAGAAAGATCAAGTAAGGTTTGATTTGACGTTAAAAATGTTTGTGAAAAAAGAAGCGGACGGATATAATGCCGTTGTTCCTTCCATAAAGGGCTGCGAATGCTGGGCACCTGATGAATATACGGCAGTTGATGAAATTATTGAAATACTAAGGTATTATTTGAAGCTCAAGCCCTCAATAAGTGTCAGTCCGGAAAGAGGTTCGCTTGAGGGCAGTAAACGCAACTACATTCTTTTAATTGCCGGGAAAAACTATTGAGAGAATATAAATCGCCCGAAAGACTGGAAAAACTTGTAAAAGCAGCGGCTATGCGGCAGTTATCTCTTAACGTTGTATTGGAAAATATCCACGATAAGCATAATGTTTCGGCAATATACCGCACTTGTGATGCTGTAGGCATAAATTCTGTTTCACTGCTGTATTATATTGAAAAATTTCCAAAGCTCGGGAATACAGTCTCGGCATCATCAGTAAAATGGGTGGAAAGTGAAAAATACACATCGGTTGATAAATGTTTTGTTTCTCTTAAGGAAAAAGGATTTAAGATTTACGCAAGTATGCTTAGAGAAGATGCAGTTAGTCTGTACGATCTCGATTTAACACAAAAGTCTGCTATTGTATTCGGGAATGAACACAGGGGCGTTAGTGATGAAGCCGCAGGAAAGGCAGACGGAGTTTTTTACATACCGATGAAAGGATTAGTGCAAAGTCTGAATGTTTCTGTTGCGGCGGCGGTTGCTCTATACGAGGCTATGCGTCAGAGACAGGCTATGGGGATGTATGAAAAATGCGAAATGAACAATGAAGAACTAAATGAACTAATTAATCAGTGGTGCCGTAAATGAACCGGGAATTTAATTCTATTGACAAAGTAAATGGGGAGCTGATTCTCCCCGGCGATAAATCAGTATCTCACAGATCTGTTATGTTTTCGGCTCTGGCAGAGGGAATTTCGAAAGTGGAAAACTGTCTGATGTCTGAAGATGTACGGTCAACAATAAGCTGTTTTGAGCAAATGGGCTGCGAAATTGAGATTACGGGAACAAGTCTGAAAATAAAAGGACGCGGACCGGGAAAGCTTAAAGCTCCTGAATCAGAACTTTATGCGGGAAATTCGGGAACTACTTCAAGACTTATAAGCGGAATTCTTGCCGCTCAGAATTTCAGAAGCGTAATTACCGGAGATGAATCTCTTAGCAGCAGACCGATGAAGCGAGTTGCCAAACCATTGAGAGAAATGGGTGCTGATATCACTTTATCTGAAAAAGAGACCTTACCTATGATTATTTCTCCTGCAAAATTAAAGGCTGTTGAATACAGGCTCCCGGTGGCAAGTGCCCAGGTTAAAAGCGCAGTGCTTCTTGCCGGCTTGCATCTTGAAGAAACAACTGTGGTTATTGAAGACACAGCTACAAGAAATCATACAGAAACAATGCTTGGACTGGATGTAAAGGAATTAAACGGATTAAGATATATTTCGGTTTCAAGAGATAACTATCCGGTAGCGGCTAATTATAATGTGCCGTCTGATATATCAAGCGCTGCATTCTTTATGGTGCTTGCTTCCATTCTTAAGCATTCCGAGATAAAGATTTATAATGTGCTTCTTAACGAAACAAGAGACGGAATTCTGAGAGTACTGAATGCAATGGGAGCTGATATTCAAACAGAAAACACTGTTTATAACGGAGGGGAGAAATCCGGAAATCTGATTATTCGTTCTGCGGAATTAAAAAATATAAGCATTGAGAAAGCTATTGTACCTAACCTGATAGATGAAATACCGGTTTTATCTGTTGCCGGTTTGTTTGCTGAAGGTGAATTCGAAATCCGTAATGCCGAAGAGCTTAGGGTAAAAGAAACTGACAGAATTAATGCAATGTGTGTGAACTTCAGGCATTTAGGACTGGATGTAGATGAATATCCGGACGGATTTAAGGTTTCCGGGAAAATAAAAAATATCAGACCTGAATTCCAAAGTTTCGGAGACCATCGAATTGCAATGGCTTTTGCAATATATTCGCTGGCCTCAGGCAACGGCGGGAAAATAGAAGGATTTGAATGCGTAAATATTTCAAATCCCGATTTCCTGAATCAGCTTAAATCAATTATTTGATGTTCAAACTTTGTAATATTGATTTCATTGAAAAGCCATTTGATGATATCCGGTCCGTATTTAGCTGAAAAATAAACAAAGTTTAGTTCGCGCTCCTGAAGATTATTATAAGGGAGCAATAAGTTTTTAGCTTTATGAAGATGTCTGAAGGCTGTTTCAAATTTTCTTTCCTGAGTTTTAACTGCATTATTCTTAAAGACATCCAATGTATGAAGAAGTTTCTGTCGCGTTTTATCAAGCGGATCGGCTAATGTCTGATCCATTGCAGTAAGTTTTTTCCCGATTTCCATTATTAGTCCGGTAATATTATCAGATGCTTTTGTGAAAAGATCATCAATTTCAAAATCGGAGACACTCCGCAGCAGTTTGGAGTTAAGCTCTTTCTCTTCCATAAAGAAATCAAGGAAATGAAGATTGTATTTTGAAAGAATTCCGTTTATGTTTTTTTCTATTAAAGTTGCAGAAGCTCTGGGATAAATTACAGGCTGTGTTAATCCGAAGTGTTTATACAGAACGCTTGCCTGCGCAAAATAGCTCGCTTCGGCCGGACCGGCAACATAAATGCCTGTAGGGAAAAGATAATCCTGACAAACAGGTCTGAGCAGTACATTCGGACTGAATAATTCGGGAGCATTTACAACCAGTTCCATAAGTTCTTCTTTTGTAAATTTCTTCCTTTTGCCTTTTAATAAAAAGTCTGTTTCACCGGGTTCAAGTGCGTAGCGGCCGTTTTCGTAATTCATAAAAAGGTTCATCGGACGCACTTTAACCTGAGCATGATAGAATTCCTCAAGATCAGCGCTTCTCTGAACAAGACTGCTTCTGTGGCTTCGGAAATCTTCGATTTCTTTGCTGAATACCGGTCGCAGCATTTTCTTAACCGCCGGGTCCTGCGGATTAAAAAGTATCAGTCCGTACTCGTCAAAAAGATCAAACATAAGCCGGCTGAAGCTGTCTTTCATAGTGTTACCTTCAGAATATGCCTTGTGAAGAAGCTCCATTACAGAGGGTTTGAATTCATTATCGCGAAGCACTCCGCCGAGAGCCGAAAAAGTATCCTCAATTTCTTTGGTTAGCTTAATATAGCCCACACTGTTGCGTGGGGCATCCTCGGCAATAGGCGGATTGTATATTATTTCCGAGAGGTCATTGTTTAAGTCAGGCATTTTTATTGATTTGACTTCATCGAAATCGTGGTCATCTGCTTCAAGCCAGAAAACAGGAACAAAATTAAATTCGCTGAATTCATATTTCAGGGCATTACAAAGTTTTATTGCCGTAAGAGTTTTGTATATAGTGTACATTGGACCGCCAAAAACACCAAGCTGCTGTCCGGTTAAAACCGCAATGGTGTTTTTTTCGGGTAACGAAGAAATATTTGATGAAGTCTGCTTGGAAATCCTTAATCCCTCGTACTGAGCCATTATTATTTTAGATAAATCCGGCAGAGTATTGAGTTTTTTTTCGAGAACGGAATTAAAAATATCGGGGTATTTATCCTTTTGGCGGAAATCGGCAGGGAAGAATTCGGATACTTTTCCGAAATTATAAAGATAGTCAGTAAAAAGATTCTGAAAACCGGGGATAATGCGATAATTGACAAACATCTTGTCTCCGAAAGATTTCTAAAAAACATATAATAAACTTACAAAAAAATATTTCAGTTTATTATATGAGGAGGTAAAATAATGGTTATGAAAAAACACACCCGCAAACCCAAATCAGCGCCTTAAGGTGCGGAATCTTAGTAACAATAGGAATCGTGATGCGTGAAGCGTAACGCGTGACAAGTAACAGGGTAACAGAGTAACGCGTGACAGAGTTGAGGGAGTTTAAGAATTTTACCGCCGGGAAACGTGAAACTTGATGAGAAAAGGATTTTGCTAATACAGATGAATCAGCGCCTTAAGGTGCGGAATCTTAGTA
Source organism: uncultured Melioribacteraceae bacterium (assembly GCA_964584325.1). Lineage (GTDB taxonomy): Bacteria > Bacteroidota > Ignavibacteria > Ignavibacteriales > Melioribacteraceae > CAZOZP01. Next base: position 37 of record CAZOZP010000002.1, on the reverse strand, counting down.
ACAATAGGAATCGTGATGCGTGAAGCGTAACGCGTGA
>CAZOZP010000001.1:85174-129059 GCA_964584325.1 uncultured Melioribacteraceae bacterium | reverse complement strand
TTTCTTATGTTGTACAATAATTATTTTTTTCTTTTGAATAAACTGAAAATAGGTATGGGCAGAGGCGAGTGTCAGATTATTCCTGCTAAAGTATTCAAAGAATTCAGCGGCTATAATGAGAAATTAAATGCCGGGGAAGACTTTGACCTGTTTAGACGAATAAGACAAAAAGGAGAAATCAAATTTGACAGAGAACTGGTTGTTTATGAATCGCCACGCCGTTACAGAAAATACGGTCATTTAACCATACTGATAAAATGGCTATTTAACGCCGTTTATGTCTTGTTTACCAACAAATCTTTATCAAAAGAATGGGAGCCGGTTAGATGAAAAAACTCATTATAGCAGCAATATTAGTTGTAAGTACACTTTATTCTCAGTCGCCTTTAGATGTTGAAGAAGGACATCCTGCTTACACTTTTCTTGAAAGAATGAGTACTTTAAATTTTATTTCCGGATATAATGATTTTGAATACCCTAAATCGCGGGCAGAGATTGCGAATCACTTAAAACTATTATATTCCCGAAATGATAAACTGAACCGCACAGATAAGGAGTTGTTAAGAGATTTGCTAAAGGAATTTGATTATGAAATCAATCTTACTGACGGCTTTTATAAATCTTTATCAGAAAACGATTTAACGGAATACTTGCTTTCGGACAATAAGAGATATTTATATAAAAGCACCGATAACAACGGGAACAGCTTTTTTGCGAATGCAAGTGTTGAAATGTCTCTTACTGCGCTTAACACAACCAATGAACCTAAATTCAGATCAGTGAAAAATTTCTTTTTTGGTGCTGAAATTAAGGGAAGTATTGACGGCAGTATAGGTTTTTTCGCAAAAGCTTATAATGGGAAGAGTTTTGGGCCCCGAGATGCCGCTTCAATGGATAAAAGATTAAAATACAATTACAAATTCAATGAATACAGCTCAATTTTAGACGGAAATAACTTCATTGACGACACTGAAGGATATTTAAGCGTCTATTCAGATAATATAAAATTTAAGATAGGACGGTTTCCTCAGAAAATTGGATACGGAAAACTAAACACAATTATTGGCAGTCAAACAGCCTTATTTGACCAGGCTTCATTCAGATATAAATACAAATTCTTTTCATTTTCCTATATTCATGGTAAAATGCTTCACAAAGCAATTATTTCCGACAGTTTGACTGATGCACTATCCGACAAATACTTTGTGTATCACAGATTCGGATTTGATTTTTCCAAACATTTGCAGTTAGGATTCGGAGAAACAGTTATGTATTCAGGCAGGTCTCTGGATCTGTCTTATTTAAATCCTTTTTCTTTTTTCAAATCAATTGAGCATTACAACCGTGATAGAGAAAATCCGATGATGTTTATAGATTTTCGAAATCAAAGCATTGAAGGATTAACCTTATTCGGAGAATTTCTAATTGATGATATTCACTTTGATAAAATAGGATCAGGATGGTACGGTAATAAAACATTACTTAATATTGGAGCACATGCCAATCTTCTTTATCCGGAGTTGCCTGTTGACGTAAAGTTCCAATATATAAGAATTGAACCTTATGTCTATACGCATAAGATCAACTCAAACAGTTACACGCATCTCGGAGGTGGATTAGCCGACCCGCTAAATCCTAACAGCAGCAACCTTTTCCTGAACATTGAATATATGATTAATTATCGCACCAGCATTGGAGTTGATCTATTTTACAGTATCCGCGGGAAAAATGATGTTGCATTTGACATTAACTACGGGGGTAGTGCAGATTTCGGACACAGAGAGAAAGACGGAGATAAAATTAATTTTCTTGATGGTATCAAAGAAACAACAAAATCAGCAGTGTTTTACATAAATCTTGAACCTGTAAAAGATTATAAACTTAATATTCTTATAAATTATAACAGTATGATATCGGAAACAGGTAATTCCAAATCCCTTGCCGCGACAACGGCAGTAAAAATAAAGTTTTAATTATGAAAGACAAATATCTTATAGTCCCGATTTTCCTTCTTGGAATAGCTGCCGGACTCTTTTTCGGTAAAAATGTATTTGAAGAAAAAGATAATCATCTTAAGAAATTGGGATATATTTTTAATTTGCTTAAAAACAATTACGCAGATAATGTTAATGTTGATTCACTTTTTGAAAATGCCGTTAATGGTGTAACAGATAAACTTGATCCTTACACGTCATATATACCAGCTGAATTACAGGAGCACTCACAAGATATAAGGAAAGGAAATTTTACGGGGATTGGTATCGAATTCCAGTTAATTAAAGACACAGTTACAATTATTACTCCAATTAAGGGCACTCCTGCAGAGAGTGCAGGATTAAAAAATGGAGACAAAATAATAAAAGTAAACGGTTCACCTATCATCGGGGAAAAAGAAAATAGTATTATAAGCCTGTTACGAGGAGAGAAAGGCTCGGAAGTGAAACTGGAAATATTTAGACCCTCTTTAAAAAAGACAATTGAATATAAATTAAGAAGAGATGAGATTCCGGTAAACACAGTCGATTATGCCGGTATGATAAACGATACAACAGGTTATATAACTCTTACATCATTCGGACAAAATTCCTTTACAGAAGTTTCTAAGGCAATAAAAGAACTCCGCGTAAAAGGGATGAAAAATTTGATAATAGACCTGAGAAACAATCCCGGAGGATTACTTTCACAGGCTATTGATATAGCAGATCTTTTTATTAAAGGCAAAAGTCTTCTACTTTACACAAGAGCGAAAAATCCGGATTTAGAAGAACAGATATATTCAGAAAAATCTCATCCTGATACTGAAAATATTCCTTTGGCTATGCTTGTTAATGAAGGAAGTGCGAGCGCCAGCGAAATATTATCGGGAATAATTCAAGATTATGACAGAGGCATAATTATAGGTGAAACAACATACGGAAAAGGGTTAGTACAGACTGAATATGAATTTGAGGATGGTTCAGCTTTCAGATTAACAATATCAAAGTACTATATACCTTCAGGTAGAGCCATAAGCAGAATAAACGGAAGCAATAAACAAGATTCACTGAAAAGTTATAAAACCCGAAATGGAAGAATTGTCTTCGGAGGTGGTGGAGTTGTGCCCGACATAAGACTTAAAGATACACTAGAAATAGACAAGCTTTATGATATATATAAGAACAACTTAGCATACGTTTTTGTCAGAAATAAAATTGAAAATGGAGATACTGAAAACAAGCTGACAATAGAACAAATACTGAATAGTAAGTACTTTGGAAAAAATCTTCATATGGAATTCATTCAATATGCCGCAAATCAAAAAATAAAAGTGGCTTCAGGTTTTGACAATTATCTCGCTGAATTACTTGTAGGTATTTACATAAGAGAAAAATTCGGCAGAGAAGGGATGTATAAATTTATGTTCAAAACCGATAAATATATTCAGACAGCGATAAATAATATGCCGGCTGGCAGAGTCTTATAAAAAATGCCAAAATATATACACTTAGGCTGAATTGAATTTATAACTTAAATTAGTTATATAGCGGAAGCTTTTTTATTTGAATTAGTGATATTTGTCAAAACTTAAAGTTTTTTTATTTCGTAAGTTTTTATTACAAAAAAAGGAGTGCAGTTGCAAAAAGGAACAAATAATTTAATTCCGGGCGTTGAGATAAAAGTTTTTCCATATAAAGACAAATTCCCCGAAATTGATTCTTCAGTATTTGTTGCTTCCGGGGCCAAGATAATCGGGGAAGTTAGCATAGGTGCTGATGCAAGTATTTGGTACAATACTGTAGTTAGAGGCGATGTAAACTATATAAAGATCGGAGATCAATCCAATATTCAGGATAATAGCATGCTTCACGTAACCAACGGCAAGTATCCGCTAAACATAGGAAAAGGTGTTACTGTTGGGCACAACGTTACGCTTCATGGTTGCACTCTAAATGATTATTGTTTTATTGGAATGGGAGCAGTTGTTCTTGATGGAGCTGTTTTAGAATCTTATTCAATGGTAGCAGCCGGTGCAGTTGTCAGACAGAATTTTGTGGTACCTTCAGGGAAACTGGTTGCAGGTGTACCCGCTAAAATAATTAGAGATCTTACAGAAGATGAAATGGCAGATTTCCCGAAATCTGCAGAAAGATATATGAAGTATTCAATCGAAACAGTTGAATCATTAAAAAAATATAATTATCCGATATGAAAGCTAAATTCTTTGGGACCAGAGGTTCTATTGCCGTACCCGGATCAAACACTCTGGTTTATGGAGGGAATACATCTTGTGTTCAAATATCCTCCGGAGATAATAAAACCTTAATAATTGATGCCGGGACAGGTATCAGAGAATTGGGGAAGGAAATAGTATCCGACACTAAAATAAAAGATATTAACATTCTCATATCTCATACCCATTGGGATCATATTCAGGGACTTCCGTTTTTCCTTCCACTTTTTCATCCTGAATATGATGTTGATTTATTTATAAGTGCGAGAAGCGGTGTAGATGAATCGCACATTATTGATGCCCAGATGAACCCTAATTATTTTCCCGTTGACAAAGATGTTTTCGGTGCCAAGCTTAAATTCGGAAGAATTGAATCCGATAAAAGTTACAAGTTCGGCAGTCTGGAAGTTAAAACAATTGCTGTTCATCATACTCAAGGGACTCTTGCTTTCAGAATTTCAGAGAATGGTAAGTCGGTAGTATATATGACCGACAACGAAATTTATGCTGATTTTAAAAACGGCACACCCGTTTTTGAGACTCTTTATGAAAAAAATGATAACTTGATTGAATTCTGCAGAGGATGCGATTACTTAATACATGATTCAATGTATTTAGTGAAAGATATTGAAAAGAAAAAAGGCTGGGGGCATTCAGATAACCATTCTTTGGCATTTTTCAGCATTTTGGCTGAAGTAAAAAACCTTGTACTGTTTCATTACGAACCGGATTATTCTGATAATATAGTTCAGCAGATGCGCATTGACACTCAGGAAATAATTAACAATTCAGGTAAATCCATCAATTGTATTGCCTCAAAAGAACTTATGGTTTTGGATATTTAAGGTTTAGAAGAATAATGCTAAAAAATCTCTATATATCACAAGAATCCGGATTTAACCTGAATCTCAGAACATTTCATTTATTTGCTGCAAAAGTATTAAAAGAACTTAATATGAAGATAGCCGGATTGGAGATATATTTTGTAGGTGATGAATCAATATTGCAGGTAAACATAGATTATCTCGAACACAACTATATAACTGATGTTATCTCTCTGGAGTATCCTGAAGTAGAAGATACCGGACTAACCGGTGAAATATTTATTTGCATACCGGAGGCTGAAAGAAATGCCTTAGCATACAACTGCAGCAGAGATGAAGAACTCTGCAGGCTGGTAATTCATGGATTACTGCATTTATCAGGGTATAATGATACTAATGATGATCTGAAAGCTAAAATGACCGGAATGGAAAATAAGCTTTTGGGACAGTTTTTTTCACAATTTAAAAGTAGATTTTAATATGCATGCATCAAAAATTGTAGAAGTAATTGCAAAAATACTGGAAGAAATGAATAATAACTATTCTCTTGAAGAAGTAAATAAATTAATTGTACGTTCCAATTTGTTTGATGAAAACACATTAGGAATAGCGTATAGTCTAATTCATGACAAAGTACTGGCGAAAAAATCTTACAAAAATAAAACCAAATCCACCGGAAATGCAAGTTTTAGAATATTCGCTCAAGATGAGATATCACTGCTCGGAATTGAAAATTGTAACTACCTGCTAAAACTGCAAAACTTGGGACTACTTTCTCCGAATGACCTGGAAGAACTTGTAGAACAATTATTAGAGATGCCGGAGGAAGAAATTCATAAAGAAGAGATAAACCTCTTTGTTCTACTCTCACTAATAGAATTGCAGTTCGAAGTATTACCGGGAAGCCGGTTTCTTCTATACTCTTCTGATACTATAAATTAAGGATAATCTATGGCAAAGAATTTAGTGCTTGTGGAATCACCTTCCAAAGCTAAAACTATTAATAAATATTTAGGTTCTAAATATAAAGTAGCTGCAACAGTCGGACACATAAGAGACCTCCCTAAAACTAAATTGGGGATAGATGTAGATAATAATTACAGGCTTGATCTCCTAAACATAAGAGGGAAGGGTGATGTAATTAAGAAAATAAAAACTGAAGCCGTCGGTTCAGAAAACATATATATAGCAACTGACCCTGACCGTGAAGGAGAAGCAATTGCTCAGGATATTGCAGATGTTATTGCAGGAAATACAAATGCAAAAATTTTTCGTGTACTCTTTAACGAGATCACCAAACAAGCAGTAGCGAAATCCATGAAATCTCCTATTGAAATTGATTCACGCATGGTAGAATCACAAAGGGCAAGAAGAGCTATGGATAGAATTATTGGATATAAGGTTAGTCCATTTTTATGGAAAGCCATTTATGAAGCATCCGGAAATTCTTTGTCGGCAGGAAGAGTGCAGACTGTAGCCTTAAGGTTAATCTGTGAAAGGGAAGATGAAATAGACAGTTTTGTTAAGACCGAATACTGGTCAATTATTGCCGGATTAAAAACAAAGACATTTTCAGATCTTTCTGTAAAACTTACTGAGGCAGACGGGAAAAGCATAAAAATACAACCCAAACCTGAAATGACCGAAAAGGATTGGGCGGAATTCAATAAAAAAAATCTGGCTCTTAACAATCAAGCAATTGTTGAAGAAATTGTTGAAAGAATTAAGCAGAAAAAAGAATTTGTAATTTCGGATATCAACGAAAAAGATTCCAGACGAAATCCCTATCCTCCTTTCATCACTAGCTCACTTCAAGCAGAAGCATCAAAGAAACTCAGATTTCGGCCGAAACAGACAATGAAAGCCGCACAGTCCTTGTATGAAGGAGTTGAACTTGGAAGTGAAGGACTGACCGGTTTGATTACTTATATGAGAACAGACTCTGTAAGATTAAGTCCGGAAATTGTTCAGGATTCCGTTCAACATATAAAAAGTACATATGGTAACAACTATTGTGCTGATTCCACGCGGGATTTTTCTTCAAAAAATAAGAATAAGATACAGGATGCGCACGAAGCAATTAGACCAACCTCGTTAAAGTACACACCTGAATTTGTAAAAGACTTCCTGAGTGAAGAACAATTTAAACTTTACAGCCTTATATGGAACAGATTTATCGCTTCACAAATGGCATCAGCAATTATTTCAACAACAACAATTGAAGTTAAGGCAGATGAGTTTACTTTCAAAACATCAGGTTCAGTGGTTAAATTTGACGGATTTCTAAGAGTTTATGATGAGACAAAAGAAGATACCCCTGAACAAGATGAAACAGGGAATATACCTTCCGGGGTAAAATCAGGAGAGAAACTAACTCTGAATGATCTGGTTTCGAACAGACATTTTACAAAACCCCCTTCAAGGTTTACAGAATCTAGCCTTATTAAGGAATTAGAGAGCAACGGTATTGGAAGACCAAGTACTTATGCTTCTATACTTTCACTTATTCTGGAAAGGGAATACGTTGAATTTTTCGAAAAAAAATTAAAACCTGCATCACTCGGAAGGAAAGTGTGCAAAGTGCTGATTGACAATTTCCCAGACTTATTTGAAGTTGCTTACACAGCAAAAATGGAAGAGGATTTAGACCTAATAGCCGGCGGTGAAGCCTTTTTGCCCCAGGTATTAGATAAATTATACAGACCGCTTGCTTTACGACTTAACGAGTTGGAAGAAACTGTTGAGCAAGTTATATGTGAAAAGTGCGGCGCAAAGATGGATATAAAAATTGGCAGGTTCGGAAAGTTTTTTGCTTGTACAAATTACCCCGGATGCAAAAATATAAAAAGCTTTAAAGAACAAAAATCCGAGAAAGCAGAACCTGAATATACAGGTGATAAATGCGAGAAATGCGGCGGGCGCACTATTTTTAAAAATAGCAGATATGGCAGATTTATTGGTTGCGAAAACTATCCGACTTGTGATTTCACGAAAACAATCACACTTGATATAAAGTGTCCGGAATGTAAGACAGGCGATATAATTGTAAAAAAATCAAAAAAAGGAAGAGTATTTTACGGGTGTTCTCGTTATCCTGAATGCAAGTTTGTAAGCTGGAATAAACCAAATCCGTAAAATTTATTTTACACTTTCTTTTTAATTGCATATATTGTAAATAAAAATCAAGGGGATTGATGACAGTTATAAGTTCCGCAACTTGCTCTGAAAAATTTCTGTCTGAAATATCTGTAGTCAAGAGGTATTCCTCTAATACTCTTCTTGCTTACAGAAAAGACCTTGAGGATTATTTTTCTTTTCTTAAGAAAGAGAAAAAAGAATTCGATAAAGTCTCTGAAAGAATAATCAGGAACTATCTGCTATATCTGGATAGCAACCGATTTTCCAGAACATCTGTTGCCCGCAAACTTGCTTGTATGAGAAATTTCTATCTTTTTTGCCTTCGGCATGGCTATTTGGAAAAAAATCCATTGGCCGGTATCAGAAATCCAAAAATAAAAAGGAAGCTTCCTGAAACTGTATCAAAGGATGCATTAGAGTCAATATTTAATATTAATCCGGATTTATCCGATAATAAATATGAAATTTATTTTACTAAAGCGGTCTTTGAATTATTGTATGGTTGTGCGCTTAGGGTGTCAGAAATCTGCAGTCTTGAGGTAAACTCGGTAGATTATTACAATTCAACTATCAGAGTGCTCGGAAAAGGCGGGAAAACAAGGTATGTGCCCCTCGGTGCAAAATCAATAATAACATTAAGGGAATACTTAAAAATAAGGAATAATAAGGCGAACATCCCGAATTTCCTTATTACGGAAGGAGGAACCAAAGCAACACCCCAAACAATCTACAGACTTGTAAAGCATTATCTTTCAAACGTAACTGAGATCAACAAGAAAAGTCCGCATATACTTCGTCACAGCGCGGCTACTCACCTGCTGAATAACGGAGCAGACCTTCTTGCTGTAAAAGAGATTCTTGGACATGAAAATTTATCTACAACCCAGATTTATACTCACGTAAGTATCGAAAAATTAAAAGACGCTTATAAAAAAGCACATCCTAAATCATAAAACAGGAGTTCGCTATGAACATTCAAATCACATCCCGGAAATTCAAAGCTAAAGATTCCTTAAAGGACTTCATAACTCAGGAAGTGAACTCGCTAACAAAGTTTAGCGACGAAATAATTGACGCAACTGTAACTCTGAGTTATCTCCATAACCAGAACAGCATTAAAACAGCTGAAATTCTTCTTAATATACCCGGGAATAATCTTGTAGTTAGTGAATCTACCGAAGAATTTGAAAAATCGGTTACCCAGGCAGTTGAGAAACTGGAAAGGCAATTAAAAACATTAAAAAGTAAAAAGTTAGCAAAGGTACATGATAAAAATCAATGAGAAAAATACTACGAGGAAGGAAAACATTACGGTAAGGTTTTTTTACCAAAATGCCTCGGAGAAATTTAAAATAATACCTTTCAATTCCGATTACGGTTATGAAAGAAAAATAACTGATCAAAACTTAAACAGACCCGGTCTTGCATTGGCCGGGTTTGTGGATTTATTTACATATAACAGAATTCAGATTTTTGGTAACACAGAGAACCAATATCTAAGTAAATTGAATAGCACCGAAAGAAAAGAAGCCCTCGAGCGGATTTTTAAGTTTGAAGTTCCTTGCGTTGTACTAACCGACGGAAACACCCCCTCAGATGAAATGATGGAACTCGCAGTAAAATACAAGACAGCATTATTCGGTTCGAAATATCCAACAACAAAACTGATTTATTTTATCAGTGATTTTTTGGATGATCAGTTTGCCCCAAGAGTATCACTTCACGGTTCTTTTGTGGATGTATATGGAGTGGGGATGCTGTTTGTGGGGAAATCCGGTGTGGGGAAAAGCGAAGTGGCACTTGATTTAATTGAAAGGGGACATAGACTTGTAGCAGATGATGTTGTTATTCTTACAAAAAAAGGAGAAGGAATACTAATAGGAGCCGGAACTGACTTAGTGAAGCACTTTATGGAAGTTAGAGGTATTGGAATTATCGATGTAAAAAGTATGTTCGGAATCCGTGCCATAAGATATCAAAAAAGATTGGAAGTTGTAATTCAAATGGAACTTTGGGAAAGCGGTGATAAATACACACGTACCGGTTTAGACACAAGTTCAGAAAGCATACTTGATGTTGATGTCCCGGTAATTAAAATTCCGATTTTGCCGGGGAAAAATCTTACTGTTATCTCTGAAGTGATTGCTCTTAATTATTTATTAAAACATTATGGATACGATACTGCAGTTGAGTTTCAGAATAGATTAAATGAAAAAATCAAAGCAAAAAGTATGAATAGAACAATTGAATACTTCGAGCACGATTTCGAATAAATTAATTTACCATAATATTTCACATTAACTTGACTAATATCATTGCTTTTATTAAATTCGCACTCAATCTATGAAATCTATATACTATTTTTCCAAATATGATCTTAAATTTATAGAAGTATCAAATTTCTATAAAAAACTCTTCGGAGCGGCATTCCTCACCGCTGCAATTATATCCTCGGTTATATTCTGCGGGTATCTTTATTTAGGTGAGTATATGCTAAATTATAATAATCCGATTGAAATACGAAAAAACAATCAAGTAATCCTTTCCAAAATAAACAGATCAGTTGAAGAATTCAGTACTTTATCTATAAAATTAGACAGTCTTAACGAGATAAATGAGTTTTTGAGAATGGCTGTTAATATGAAACCTGTTGCCAAAGAATACAATATGCTTGGAACAGGAGGTACATCATTCAGGCCTCTGCAATCATCCTTTGAAGGGAACACGGTTTTTCTTTGGGATTCTCTTAAGCAGACAATTTCCGCCAAGATTGCATTTGAATCTAACAATATTATAGACATAAAGACTCGAATGTCTTACAACAAGAAGCTTATTAGTCATCGCCCTTCATTAAATCCGATGAAGCAGGGAGTTTTGCATTCTAATTTCGGAGTAAGATTTCATCCTATTATGAAAACTTATAAAATGCATACCGGAATTGACTTGGTTGCTGATAGTGGCACACCTGTTCTTTCACCTGCAGACGGAGTTGTAAAAGTTAGCGAGTATCAGAATGGTTATGGTCATACCATTGAAATTGACCATGGATTTGGATTTACCACTTTATATGCCCACTTACAAAAATCTCTTGTAAATCAAGGCGATAAAATCAAACGCGGGAAGTTGATAGCTCTATCCGGGAATTCCGGGTCGCTTACAACCGGACCGCATCTGCATTACGAAGTAAGAGTAAACGGAGAACTTGAAAATCCGTTAAACTATATTGTCGAAGATACTGATCTAAAGCATTTACTTAAATAATATATCATTTCAGGAGTTTTCATAAATGATTTGGACTATTGAACTTGCTAGATACCTCGATGATGCTCCTTGGCCGGCAACAAAAGAAGAACTAATAGATTATGCCGACAGGATTGGTGCACCGAAAGAAGTATTTGAAAATCTTGACGAGCTGGAAGATTCAGATGAGCAATATGAATCTATAGAAGATATTTGGCCTGAGGCACCGAGTGATGAAGATTTCTTCTATAACGATGAGGATGACGATAATTATTGATTATAAAATATCTGATATATTCAGATGATTCAAAGCGGATTTGAAATCCCGGGGCAGGATAAATCCTTACGGCTTCTGAAAGATATAATCAAAAGCAAGAGAATTCCCCATGCGTTTTTATTTACCGGGCCCGAAGGAGTAGGGAAGCATTTTGCAGCTAAAGAATTTTTTAGATATCTAAATGCCGAAGCATTGAAAAACAATTCGGCGCCTGAGCTTCAGAAAATATTAAATCTTAATGAACCCTATATAAAGTTTATTTTCCCATTGCCCAGAGGGAAAAGCGAGACTGCAGATGATGGACCATACGATAAGCTTACTGACAACCAGATGGCTATTGTTAAGGAAGAATTCGAAAAAAAAGTAGCAAATCCCTATCATCGGATGCATATTCCGGATGCCTCATCAATTAAGATTAACAGTATTCGTGAAATAAGACGAGCGATGATGCTGGATTATTCCGATATGCCATATAGAGGTATTATCATTGAAGACGCACACCTTATGAACGATGAAGCACAAAACGCTCTTCTAAAAAACCTTGAAGAACCTCCTGACGGGATTATTTTCATTCTTTGTACCTCACGTAAAGATTTCCTCCTAACAACAATTCACTCACGGTGCTGGGAGATCCCTTTTGTAGGACTTAGTCAGAAAATTGTTGAAAATATTTTAACTGAGAAATTCGGAATCGATAGTCAGGAAGCTGCGAAAATCAGTTTGTTTTCTGATGGTTCTGTTACTAAGGCAATCTCTCTTTCAGAGAGAGATTTAGATTCAATTCAACAAGATGTTTTACAGGTTTTGCGGCAGGCTGTAGCCGGTAATATTGCAACTGCATACCTAACACTTAATGAATTATTTTCTGATTCTTCAGATTCTGATAAACTGTTTTTTATTGAACTTTTATTGAAATGGATGAGAGATGTAATTAGCTGTTCAAACGGCGGAGAAGTAATTTATTATGTAAACCTTAATGACACTGTAAGGAAATTTGCATCCTTATACCCAAAAGAAAGAATCGAACAATTTTTAGTTCGGCTGGATTACTATAATTATCTATTCAACACAAATACCAGCTTGAACTTAATAATTATGAATATTATATTTGATATAAATTTAATCAGCAAGAGGTAGTTTTGTTTAATATAGATTTGTCATTTCTAAAGAATGCTTCAGAGGATAACAATAACATAAAAGACATAGAAAAAGCATCTAATTTAAAGTACAAGGAAATTATTCTCGAAAGTATTTATCCCGGTGGTTCCGCAACTTGCTCTTGTGGAGAGCATATTAAAGGTGAAACAACTCCAGAACAGCATAGGGTAATTGAAATTGAATGCAAAGGCATACTTAATTCCGAGTACGCTGCAGTACCTTATTCATTTAATGATGAGATTTATCCGGGTGAAATGGTGCTTATCTGCAGTGACGAGACAATAGATATAGCTATGGTTAAAGAGACCGGATGCTTTGTGCATTTAAGAAGAAAGACGTCTGATGGCATATCAGGAATGCCTTGTCTGGTTAGAAAACTTTCCGCTGATGACATACTAATTTACAATTCAAACCGTTCTGATGAAGAAAAAGCCAAGCCTATATTTAAAAAATTAGTATCGAAGAATAGTCTGGAAATGAAGTTAGTTGATATTCATTACCAGTTTGACCGAAAAAAGATGTTTTTCTTCTATACGTCCGACGGAAGAGTTGATTTTAGAGTTTTGGCTAAAGACTTAGCCTCTGAGTTTAAGACAAGAATTGAACTCAGGCAGATAGGCGTTAGAGATGAAGCAAAAAAAATTGGTGGACTTGGTACTTGTGGAAGGGAATATTGTTGTTCTACTTTCCTATGCAATTTCAAGAAAATTTCTACTAATCTTGCAAGCGAACAGAATCTAAGTTCCAATTTATCAAAACTTAGCGGTCCCTGCGGTAAACTAAAATGCTGCCTTTCCTATGAAGCTGAGACCTCAATTAGCCTAATTGCCAACCAACTGACTCAAGAATCGGGAGATACCCATTAATTATTCGATTTAGCTCTCCGAATTTATGAAAATACAAGAAGATTTTCAAAAAATATACAAAAAAACGGGTTATATACTGAGCCGTAACATATCACGAATATCTTTCACTCAAGACAACTATCTTCTTATTTTAGGAGCACTTACCGGATTACTTGGAGGACTGGGCGCAATTGTATTTCATGAGTCAATTCATCTGATAAAATCATTATTTTTTGATTTGCCCGGTTTATTCTTCGGAACGAAAACACTTATAGGTCAGAAAGGATATATAATTTATATAATTCTGGTTCTATTACCTGCTTTAGGTGGCCTCTTTGTTGGTCTGCTTTCGCATTTCTTTGAAAAAGGTCAAAAAGGCGAGGGAATTCCAAATGTAATTGATGCAGTTTCAACCAAAGGCGGGGTGATTAAGGGGAGTGTTGCTGTAAAAAAAATTATAGGTTCCGCATTGAGTATTGGGTCAGGGGGTGCAGGTGGGAAGGAAGGTCCGATAGTTCAAATTGGTTCAGCAATAGCATCTGCATTCGGACAATTTCTTCATCTTTCGCCAGATAGACTTAAAATACTTGTTGGATGCGGTGCTGCGGCAGGATTATCTGCTGCTTTTAATGCACCCCTGGGCGGAGCCTTATTCGCAATGGAAATAATTCTCCGAACTTTCCGTGCCCAGACATTCAGTCCGATTATAATTTCTTCCGTAATTGCAACTGCTTTGTCCAGAAGTTATTTAGGAGACCAGCCTGCCTTTGAAATACCAAAATATGAACTCTTGTCTAATTATGAATTTTTCTTTTATTTGGTTTTTGGAATAATAGCAGGCTTAGCTTCAGTTTATTTTGTTAAAATCTTTTATAAAATAGATGATTTTTGGAAAAGCGTAAAGAAATTGCCTCCGTATTTTAAACCGGCTTTAGGTGGATTGGCAGTAGGAATTATAGGACTTTTTTTCCCTGGCTTATACGGTTTCACATACGTTTCTATTGATCAGACATTAACTGGAAGTGTATCAGGCACTTATTGGACAGTATTAATGTTGGCGATGATGTTTTTGTTAAAACCTGTTGCGACAGGCTTCACAATTGGCAGTGGTGGAAATGGAGGCACTTTTGCTCCCAGCTTATTCACCGGTGCCATGATAGGAGGATTATTCGGTCAGATTGCAAATATCGCTTTCCCCGGACTAGCAGCACCACCGGGGGCATATGCATTGGTTGGAATGGGTGCTGTGGTTGCCGGTACCACTCATGCATCTTTAACAGCCCTCATAATGGTCTTTGAAATGACTAATAATTATAAAATAATTCTTCCGCTTATGATGACAATAATCATTTCAATGACAATTTCTAAATCATTTCTAAAAGGATCATTATATTCACTTAAATTTATAAGAGAAGGTAAAGAAATAGACATTTATGGACGAAAAGTTGCTATTCTTAAAGAAATAAGGACTTCCGACTTAATAGAAGAAAGCTATGATGCAGTTTATGAAAATACAAATTTCAGCAAAATACTCGAAGTAATTAAAACATCAAAATATAATTCAATATTGGTGCTTGGGAAATCCGATAATCTAATAGGACAAATTTCATTTCAGAACATAAGAGAATTTCTTTTTGATGAAGACACGTCTCAGATTTCAGAATTTCTCATAGCCAAAGACATAATGACCAGAAACAGCTTCGTGAAGGACGATGATAACGGTGAATTCGCACTGCAGATAATGGAGGCTGATGATAGTGAATTTATTCCGGTACTTGACAAACTAAGCGGTCAATTATTAGGAATTGTATCAAAGGCAAATCTGCTTAACAGGTATCAGAAAGAAGTATTTATTTCGCAAAGCACAATTGAGATGGAAACAGCTTAAGCAAAAACTCTATTTGAACAAATGTCATATAATGTATATTATGTAAACCATTGAATAATCCATAGAATTCTATCCTCTTATTATTAAATGAAGCTTAAATAATTTAAAACAAAAAACCCGGCTTTTAAGGCCGGGTTCACATAAACCATGTTCAATACAGATTATCTGAAGCTTCTCTTTGGACGATCAGTTTCAGGTTTAGCTACATTAACTTTTAAGTTTCTGCCTTCGAATTCTTTTCCGTCAAGTTCTTTTATTGCTTTGTCTCCTTCTGACTGGTCTGCCATTTCAACAAAACCAAAACCTTTGGATCTTTTTGTTTCTCTGTCAATAATCACTTTACTGTCAGAAACTTCACCATAAGCCGAAAACATTTCTTTTAAACGGCTGTCGTCTACCTTGTATGGCAGATTACCTACATAAATCTTCATTTACTACTTCTCCTTTAATAAGCTGATGCTTTTTTTAATTAGAAACACATACAAAGATATTTATTTATAATCTATAGTCAAAAATATTTTTTAAAATTTACTATTTTTTTTAATTATTTTTTCGTAAAAACCCGTCTGCTGAAGTTTTTAAAAATTAAATTTACTTTTTATCCTCTTTCTTCTATTTTAGTACCAGTTAAAATTAAATATTATTGTAATGCTTACAGAATTTGGTAAAATCTTCGTTTTCTTGTCGGTTGCAGTTGTATTTGTAATAATTTCAGTCTTTGCCGCCAAGCTAATTCGTCCTAAAAGACCTTCAAAGGAAAAATTGAGCACTTACGAATGTGGTGAAAACCCACAAGGTTCTCCTTGGGTGAAATTCAACATCAGGTTTTTCGTAGTTGCTTTAATCTTTCTGATTTTCGATGTTGAAGTTGTTATGCTTTTCCCTTGGGCTGTTGTATATAAGGAATATTCAGCATTCGGTCTGTTTGCCGGATTGTTTTTCCTTATAGTATTAGGATTAGGGATGGTTTACGAATGGAGAAAAGGAGATCTTGATTGGGACCGACCTCACAAATATCCTGTAACCCTCAAAGACATTTTCCCCGGAAAAGAAGACCGGACTACTTAACAAATTATCTTAAGGTAGAATTTTTATGGGATTTTTAGATAAAGAATTTTCTGAAGGAAATATAGTAGTTGCAAAAGCTGAAGACCTATTCAATTGGGCTAGGCTTTCTTCGTTGTGGCAGCTTAGTTTCGGACTTGCCTGCTGTGCTATTGAAATGATGGCTACATCCGCTTCTCATTATGATTTTGACAGGTTCGGAGTTATTCCGCGACCATCGCCTCGACAGGCTGATATTATAATTATTTCCGGTACAGTTACTCTAAAAATGGCAACTCGAATTAAAAGACTTTATGAACAAATGCCTGACCCGAAATATATTATTTCGATGGGCAGTTGTGCTAATTGCGGTGGACCTTATTGGGAACATGGCTACCACGTATTAAAGGGTATTGACAGAGTAATTCCTGTAGATGTTTATGTCCCCGGTTGTCCTCCCCGCCCCGAAGCATTATTAGAGGGTCTTATGAAGCTTCAGGAAAAAATCAGACACGAATCATTGAGAAAAAAACAATAATGAAAACTTCTAAAGATATCTTTGAATTACTCGATAAGGAATTTCCCGAAAAAACCACTATTTCAGAGGAGCCGGATTCTGAACCGCTGTTTATTGTGAATGCCTATGCAATAAATCAAATATGTCTATGGCTTCGGGATGCAAACACACTTGAATTTGATACACTTATGTGCCTCTCCGGTGCTGACGAAGCTGATGGGACAAAAATAACGCAGGAAGAAGGCCAAGAAACTGTTGTAGGTGGTAACTTAAGTGTGTATTATCATCTCTATTCAATTAAGTATAAGCATAAAATTACGATAAAAGTAATCGTTCCTAAATCTGAGCCTATAACTGAATCTGTTGAATCTGTCTGGAAATGTGCTGATTGGCATGAGCGTGAAGCCTTTGATATGTTTGGAATAGTGTTTCTAAATCATCCTGACTTAAGGAGAATTCTTATGCCTGATGATTGGGAAGGTTACCCTTTAAGAAAAGATTATGTTAATCCGGAATTTTATCAGGGAATTAAAATTCCATATTGAGATAAAAAATGGCAATTAAAACTGAGAATATGATTTTAAATATGGGGCCTCAGCATCCATCCACTCATGGAGTATTAAGGCTCGAGGTTGAACTTGAAGGTGAACTGGTAAAGAAAGTAACACCTCATATAGGATACCTTCACAGATGTTTCGAAAAACACTGTGAGGCTATGTCTTACCCTCAAATAGTACCATATACAGACCGGATGGATTACCTTGCTTCAATGTACAATAACTTCGGTTATGCATTAGCAATGGAAAGACTCATGAAAATAGAAGTTCCCGAAAGAGTTGAATACATTAGAATAATAATGGGAGAGTTTCAGAGAATTGCTTCTCACTTGGTAGCTTTAGGAACTTACGGCGTAGATATAGGTGCTTTCACACCTTTCCTCTATGCTTTCCGTGACAGAGAAAAAATTATTAGCCTTTTTGAAATGACCTGCGGAGCAAGATTGCTCTACAATTATATCTGGATTGGGGGTCTGTCACACGATTTACATCCTGATTTTATTCGTTCAGCTAAAGAGTTTGTTACTTATTTCCGACCTAAAATAAAAGAATTTAACGATCTTCTGTCTTATAACAAGATTTTTATAGAAAGAACCGCAAACATTGGAATTCTTCCATTAGATACCGCAATTAATTACGGAATTACCGGCCCTATGCTTAGAGCTAGCGGATTAGCTTTTGATTTGCGTAAGGATGATCCATATTCTATATATGATAAATTTGATTTTGATATCCCTGTTGGAAAAGGAATTATGGGTACAACCGGGGATTGTTGGGACAGATATTATGTCCGCATTCTGGAGATGGAGCAAAGTCTTAGAATTATTGAGCAGGCGCTTAACAAAATTCCTGAAGGTGATGTGAAATCGGCAATTCCAAAAAGAGTAAAGCCTCCTAAAGGAATGATTTACAGCCGAGTTGAAAATCCAAAAGGCGAACTGGGATATTTTATTATAAGCGATGGTTCACTTAATCCGGTAAGAGTAAAAGTCCGAGCCCCTTCATTCGTTAACCTTGAAGTGTTAAACATACTAAGTAAAAACCACCTGGTTGCTGATATTATCGCAATACTGGGAAGTATAGATATTGTTTTGGGAGAAGTGGACAGATAATGTATGAATATTTAATAAATATTACCGGTAACAGCATTCCCGGACAAATAACGGCCATGCTTGCTTTAGTGGTTATTCCGCTAAATTTTGTGCTGATTTTTGCGCTATTTGCTGTTTATGCTGAAAGAAAAGTATCTGCGTTTATGCAAGATAGACTTGGTCCGATGCGCACAGGATATTATGGATTATTGCAGACATTGGCAGATATCCTTAAGTTGATCCAGAAAGAGGATATTATTCCTGAAGCAGCTGACAAAAGTCTATTTAATATTGCTCCGGTTCTTGTTTTTGCGGGTAGCTTTGCCGTTTTTGCCGCACTTCCCTTCTCAAGCTTGTTTATCGGGACAAATATAGATCTAGGACTATTCTTTATTATTGCAGTATCTGGATTAGTTGTAGCCGGAATACTTATGGGAGGTTGGGCATCAAACAATAAATATTCCCTTCTTGGCTCAATGAGATCAGCCGCCCAGATAATTTCCTATGAAATTCCCACTGTACTTGTTATACTCTCAATAATTATGCTTACCGGGTCATTGAACTTAAACGAAATCAGCAGTCTGCAGGAAGGAGCCTTCTGGAATTGGTTGATTTTCGGAGGCCCTGGGCTTTCTCTTGCAAAATTCCTTTTAATCCCTTTTATGATAATCGGATTTGTTATTTTGTTTATAAGCACTCTTGCAGAAGTTAATAGAGTCCCGTTTGATATTCCGGAAGCAGAATCTGAATTGGTTGCAGGTTTTCATACTGAGTATTCAGGCATGAAATTCGCAATGTTTTTTTTGGCTGAATATGCCAATATGTTTGCAGTTTCAGCTATTGTTGCTGCTGTATTTTTAGGTGGTTATGCTTCACCGGTAGGATATTTTGGAGATTTGTTTAATTTTCCAGCAATTATTCCTTTCGAACAGTTTTTTTGGTTTACTATAAAAGGACTTGCACTTGTATTCGTTCAAATGTGGTTAAGATGGACTCTCCCACGCCTAAGAGTAGATCAATTAATGACTGTGTGCTGGAAATATCTGATACCATTTGCTTTCGTTAATTTAATAGTTATTGGAATAATATCGTTAATAAAAATATGAAAACATACTTTTTAAATACATGGCAGGCTATAATAACCGTACTTACGGGAATGAAAATAACATTCCGGCATATGTTTGTCCCGAATGTTACAATTCAGTATCCAAGTGTAAAAATGCCTATGCCTGAAAGATCAAGAAACCGCCTTTATGTTGATATGGACGATTGTATTGGTTGCGATCAATGTGCCAGAGCATGCCCAGTTAACTGCATTACTATAGAAACCGTAAAATCAGTTCCGGGAGATGATCTGGGAGTAACATCAAACGGAAAGAAAAAAGCTTTATGGGTAACCAGATTTGATATAGACATTGCCAAATGCTGCTTTTGCTCATTATGTGTTTATCCTTGTCCCACAGAATGCATAAAAATGACTGACGCATACGAATATTCTGAGTACAATAGAGAAAACCTAATTTATAAATTTTCAACTTTAACAGAAAAAGAATCTGAAGAAAAGAAATCCAACTTTGACAGATTCCAATTGGAGAAAGCAGCATCAAAGCCAGCATCTCCGACTAAACCTTAATCAGGCTGAATTTATGATAATTTATGATATAATATTTTATTTCTTTGCCTTAATGACTATTGGCTCTGCGGTATTGGCGGTAACTCTTAAGAATGTTGTACGTGCCGCTTTTTCTCTCTTTTTTACTCTGTTCGGGATGGCTGGCCTATATGTGCTTCTGGCTGCTGATTTTGTGGCAATTGTTCAAATAATGGTTTATGTTGGAGGTATTCTGGTGTTGCTTTTATTTGGAGTTATGCTCACAAACAAAATTACCGGGATTGATATAAAATCAGTTAATGTCAATTTTACTGCATCATTTATTGCGATTATAGGTTTTTGCGTATTTATTTTAGCAGTACTCCTTCATTCTCAATGGCATATTTCTATTTTAACAGAACCTGAAGGAACTATTAAGCAGATTGGGCACAAGTTACTTACTGATTATATATTTGTATTTGAATTGCTTGGAGTGTTTCTGCTTGTTGCTTTAATTGGGGCAGCCTCAATTGCCAGACAGAAAAAACCTGAAATTAAAGGAGAAGAAAATTGAGTAGTATCGGTTTAACACATTTTATTGTAGTTAGTGCAGTACTGTTTTCGCTTGGATTATTTGCAGTTATTTCAAGAAGAAACGCCATTCTTCTTTTAATGGGCGTTGAATTAATCCTAAACGCTGCAAATCTAAACTTTATAGCATTTGCAAGATACGGTGATTTTGGAATAGACGGTCAAATGTCGGCTCTTTTTGTAATTGTTCTTGCCGCAGCTGAAGCGGCAGTAGCATTAGGTATAGTACTAAACCTATATAAGAACTTTGCTAATATCAATGTAGATGAAATTAATAACTTAAAAGAATAAATTTTATGCCTGAAAGCTATCTGATAAATCTGTCCGTAATTGCATTGTTACTCCCACTATTCGGTTTTACAACCGTTATAATATTCGGGAAGCGATTCCAAAAATTATTTCTTTTTGAAACAGGAGTAATCTCATTAGCATTTATTATCACGATTGTGATTGGATTTTTTAAACTTGTTTACTTCACAAGCATAAATATTTCACATTCTTTTACCTGGATACATTTTCCGAATGTCCCGTTATTTGGGTCATTTACTATTGATATGGGTATAAAGATAGATAATATTACAGTAATAATGCTTTTTGTAGTTAATCTAATAAGCCTGCTAGTTCATATCTATTCAATAGAATATATGAAAGGTGATAAAAGATACAACAGATATTTTGCCTACCTTGGGATATTTACATTCTCGATGCTCGGTATTGTTTTAGCAGATAATATACTTATGATGTATATTTTTTGGGAACTGGTAGGGTTATCATCATACCTTCTTATTGGATTCTGGTTTGAAAAGAAGTCAGCTTCAGACGCCGGGAAAAAAGCATTTATTGTGAACAGAATCGGCGATATAGGTATGTTCGCAGGAATTCTTATAATTTTTGCAAATTTCCATACTTTTAATTTTGATTCTGTCTATTCACAAATTGCTTCAGGAACAATGCCTTTTGAAAGCACAGCGTGGCTAACAGCTGCAGGAATTTTACTTTTTATGGGCGCTGTCGGAAAATCCGCCCAGTTCCCTCTTCACGTTTGGCTCCCTGATGCAATGGAAGGCCCCACTCCGGTATCAGCATTAATTCACGCTGCAACAATGGTTGCTGCAGGTGTGTATCTTTCACTTAGGATTTTTGCGATATTAACTGCTGATGCAATGCTTGTGGTAGCTTTGGTTGGAGCTTTTACATCGTTTATAGCTGCAACAATTGCACTTACACAGACCGATATAAAGAAAGTGCTTGCTTATTCAACTGTTAGTCAGCTTGGATATATGATTATGGCTGTTGGAACAGGAGCTTATGCTTATGCATTTTTTCACCTGGTAACACATGCTTTTTTTAAAGCTTGCTTGTTTCTGGGATCCGGTTCAGTAATTCATGCGATGCACCATGAACAGGATATAACAAAAATGGGTGGTCTTAGAAAAAAAATGCCTCTCACCTATTACACTTTTCTAATCTCAACATTAGCTATATCCGGGGTCCCGCTGACCTCAGGATTCTTAAGTAAAGACGGTATCCTGGCAGGAACAATTGCATTCGGAGAACTTACCGGCCATTGGATGATTCCCTTAATTGCATTTACAGTTGCAATGCTAACTGCTTTCTATATGTTCAGACTTGTAATTCTCACTTTTCATGGATCAACCCGTGACGAGCATAAATTTGAACACGCTCACGAATCTCCAATGTTAATGACTGTGCCTTTGATAATTCTGGCTTTGCTTTCGGTGTTTGTTTTTTACACACCGAATCCAATTGCAGCGTCGGAAGGTAAGTTTATATCTGAATGGATCAAAACTCCAGCAACAGTTGTTCCTAATATAGTCAGATTTGATTTTATGAAAACAAGTGAAAATACAAATGATGCAACTGTGATTCATTCTGTAAAATATACAGAAGCCATGCACCATGCCCATTATCCGGCTATGTTTCTTTCACTTGCAGTTGCCGGAATAGGAATTTTTGCAGCATTTGTTTTTTACCAATGGAAGAAACTGGATTCAGACAAGCTTGTATCTCAAATGGCTCCATTTTATAAATTTTCTTTGAACAAATGGTATCTTGATGAATTGTATGAATACCTATTTGTAAATAACCTTCTCAGAGTATCTTCTTTAATGAACCTTTTCGATGCCAGGGTTGTTGACGGTGCTGTAAACGGATCTGCACGGTTAACAAAAATGTTTTCGAATATTACCGGGCTATTTGACAACTATGTAGTAGATGGATTCGTGAATGCCGTAGCATTTTTAAGCGGAACGGCCGGACTGATTCTGCGTAAGTTGCAAAGCGGAAGAATTCAAAGTTACCTTGTTCTAATAATTACTTCAGTCATTATTTTGTGGCTGTTCTTTAATCCTTTTAAGTAAATGAAAATAATTAAGGCATAAACTAATATGAACGGTTTCCCAATATTATCTTTAATCACATTCATTCCGATTGTCGGGATGCTAATAATTCTTTTCCTTCCCGATTCAAAAGAAAAGATTATTAAAATAACTGCTTTAGTTGCCGTAGGGATTCAGGTTGTTCTTGCAGGAATAATAGCTATATTTTTTGATTCATCTGCCGGGGGTGTGAACGACCCAAACGGGTTTCAGTATGTTGAAAAATTCATCTGGATAAATCTTCAGACATTACCGTTTTTAAAGGACCTAAAGATTTATTATTATCTTGGCATTGATGGCCTTAGTATCTCAATGATTATTCTGACTGCTATTGTATCAATTATTGCACTGATTTCTTCTTGGAATATAAACAAAGGTGTAAAAGGATTTTTTGCTTTGTTCCTTCTTCTTGATACAGGAATGATGGGTGTCTTTGTAGCCCTTGATTTCTTTCTCTTTTATGTTTTTTGGGAACTTATGCTTTTACCGATGTATTTCCTGATTGGAATCTGGGGTGGACCAAGAAAGGAATATGCTGCGATTAAATTTTTTATTTATACATTATTCGGAAGCGTATTTATGCTACTGGTGATGATTGGACTTTATTTCAGTGCAAATACATTCGATTTAATAAAACTTGCTGATTCTTCAAATTACATTAGAAACGGGATACTATCACCGGGTTATTCAGATTTCTGGAGATTATCTGCATATATTGCTTTGTTTGTTGGTTTTGCAATCAAAATTCCAATGTTTCCTTTTCATACTTGGCTGCCCGATGCCCACGTTGAAGCTCCTACACCTATTAGCGTAATACTTGCCGGTGTGCTGCTTAAAATGGGTACATATGGTATTCTTAGAATAAGTTTTCCTATATTCCCTGACGTAACAAAAGATATTGCATGGTATATTGGATTATTCGGAATGATAAATATCGTTTACGGTGCTCTATGTGCTCTTGCACAGAAAGATTTTAAAAAACTTATTGCATACTCTTCAGTTTCTCACATGGGTTATGTTCTTCTGGGTATGGCTTCTCTTACCACAGCCGGAATAAACGGAGCAATATTTCAAATGTTCAATCATGGTACAATTACAGCAATGCTATTCCTATTAGTGGGAGTTATTTATGATAGAGCTCATACTAGAGGAATAAACGATTTTGGCGGACTCGCACTTCAAATGCCTGTTTATACCGGATTTGTAACAATTGCATTTTTTGCTGCCATCGGATTACCCGGGATGAGTGGTTTTGTCTCAGAAGCCCTTGTCTTTATAGGTGCATTTGGAGATTCTAACATAAGAATTTTTGCTATTATTAGTACTCTCGGAATTCTCTTGGGTGCAGGATATATGCTCTGGACACTTCAGCGAATATACCTTGGTCAGTTGAATGAAAAATGGAATACTCTTAACGATCTTGATTTAAGAGAGTATATAATGTTTATCCCATTAACCGTTATTATTATTATACTTGGCATATATCCATCACTAATGCTTAATATGATGAATACTTCGGTTAATAAACTTGTTGAATTTGTAAATTCAGAAATTCCCGCAAAATTAATTGGCGGTTTATAGGAACATCTAAATATGTCATCGTTAAATATCGATCTTTTTTACATTATACCCGAGTTAATTATAACTTCAGCGTTGCTTTTGATAGTTGTCGCTGATTTAATTTCTGATAAGACCAGAAGACTGATACCCTTTATAGCTTGTGTTTCAATCTTCTCTGCTTCTTTAGCTGTGTTGTCACAATCAGGCTTTAATGTTACTCCTTTTGAAGATTCAAAGCTTTTTGTAAGACCATTCGAATTACTTACTGTTGATCCTGCCGGAAACTTCTTCAAATTGGTAATTTTAATAGCTTCATTATTTATGATAAGAATTAGTACAGTATCTCTAGAAATAAAAAACTCTATTACAGGTATTGGCGAATATTATACTCTTCTTTTCGGGATGATTCTTGGCATGATGTTAATGACTTCTTCTACAAATATGATCATGCTTTATATCTCAATAGAACTTTTGTCTCTTTCTTCATACATCCTTGCAGGATACTCAAAGAACATAAAAAGGAGTAGCGAGGCTTCACTAAAGTATTTAATATATGGTGCTGTTTCTTCCGGCATTATGCTTTACGGCATATCAATCCTTTTTGGCTTAACCGGAACTCTAGATATGTATCAGATTAATGTATATCTATCAACCCAGAAATTTGATGTTTTTGCTTTATCCTTGTCACTTATATTTATTACAGTAGGCATAGGTTATAAAATAGCAGCGGTTCCTTTTCATTATTGGACCCCCGACATTTACGAGGGAGCTCCAATTTCAATAACAGCTTATCTTTCAACTGCGTCCAAAACTGCCGGATTTGCAATCCTTTTCAGATTTATCCAATCAACATTTGTTACTTTTTCTGATAATAACGGCAACTGGGAAACTTTGACGTCGTTTGATTGGAGCAGTTTGGTAATTCTTCTCTCCGTTCTGAGTATGGTTGTGGGGAATTTCACGGCTTTGTGGCAATCAAATCTTAAACGTCTTCTTGCATATTCCAGTATAGCACACGCCGGATATATGTTGCTTGGTTTTACAGTTTTATCAAATATGGGTATAACGGCTGTATTTTTGTATTTGCTTTTCTATGTCCTTATGAATATGGGAGCATTTTATGTTGTGATGCTGGTTGCAAATAAAACTAATTCTGAAGAACTTGAAAGTTTTAGCGGACTTGGCAGTAAAAATCTGTTTTTGTTCTTGGCCTTTGCAGTTTTTTTAATTTCACTTGTTGGACTTCCGCCTACTGCGGGATTTACCGGGAAGTTTTACATATTCATTGCACTTCTTGATAAAGGGATGATATCGCTTGCTGTTATTGCATTATTGAATACTGTTGTCTCGCTATATTACTACGTAAAAATTCTCAAATATATTTATATCAATCCGGCGAAAAATGATGCTGAGCCTATCAAACTGGTTACGGGCGATTATGTATTTCTGCTTGCTGCCACATTACCATTATTGTTCTTTGGTATCTATTACTCCCCTGCTGTAAGTTTTGTAAATAGTTTTATTTCAAATTACATAAATTAATAACGGACAAAAATGGATCGCTTTCAATTTTTAATAAATGATTCCAATGTTTTCCTAAACTATTTTGAAAACAAATATCCGGTGGCCTTTCGCTCAAATTTTTTCCTAAGAGATCTCCAATATGCAATTACTAATTATTTCCTTATGAAAGACATTAAAATAGGAATTTCAGAAGGTGAAGAAATGGCAAGCCGATTTGCTGATGAACTTATAAAAAACGGGTTGGCCTCAAGAATAAACAAAATAACTTGGGTTTACTTAAGACAGAATGATAATTGATATTGCTCCAGATGCACTTAATTACATAAAAATGCTCTATGAAACCGGGAATATCCCATCCAATTATTTTTTTCGTATTACTGCAAACGGACCTTATGGAGCTTTAATAGATTACAGTTTTGGTTTTTCTCCGGAACCTTCCGAAGGCGATATTATCATAGATAGTGGTAGTATTAGAATTTTGATGGATTCAGAAACGGCATTTAATATAGAAGGTTCATCAATCAGTTATTCCCCTGATTCAGGATTTATAATAAGAAATCCTGAATCCAACCGAATTAAAGCATCTCATAATGGGAATAAACATAACCATAAAAAAAAGCACTAAAATTATTTAATATATTCCTCAAGAGAATAAACTGCTTGTACAATGTATGGAGAATTAGGCCTAACCACAAATTCACTTAGACCGATTTCATCAGACTTGCTCCCCCAATCATAAGTGTACCCAAGTCGGGTCCAAGGATAAGGTGAAGATCCGGAATAAACATACCCAAGCCGGCTGTTAAACCATTTTATATGTGCTGAATCCGTATCAGCCCTAAAGTAAAGCTCCGACTTTGTATCATTTGTTTCAGGGTCTGCAGATGGTCTAAATAAATCTGAAACTCTCACCCACATCTCAACAAAATAATTATTCTCGTCTTTCCAATTCATCC
The DNA here is from genome assembly GCA_964584325.1 of uncultured Melioribacteraceae bacterium. Taxonomy (GTDB): domain Bacteria; phylum Bacteroidota; class Ignavibacteria; order Ignavibacteriales; family Melioribacteraceae; genus CAZOZP01. The sequence goes on along the minus strand of CAZOZP010000001.1, from coordinate 101,649 downwards.
CAAGCAATTGTTTTACCCTTAATCCTGCATCTTTACTATTAACACTATAATAAATAAAAAAATCTTTTAATTCAGGAACTACTGTAATCCAGCTTTCCCAATTACCTGTAGTATCCAGAACACCAATATTTTCCACATATCCTTGTTTATATTTTTCTTTTACTAGAGTTAAACCGAGAACGTAATCCTGCCCGTTCACCTTCATCCACTTAAGATTACCCGGACCGGCAGTATAATCTCCATAATTGACAATACTAATTAGTTTATCGGATATCTCATAGGGTTCTGCATACATTGCATCAGCAACAGCTTTTAAATATAACTCATCCAATGAAGACGCGTTGTCTTTTGGAGAAGAATCATTCATAGTTACTGTGTTATCGCAACCAATAAAAGTTATAATTATTAAAATTAAACAAAGTAAATCGACGCTTTTCATAATTGACTCGACTTTAGTTTTAATTCAATAGCTTTTTTTAATTCTATAGCATTTTGATATTTAGGACGAAGAATTAGACTCGTATTAATATATTCAAGAGCCTTCTCGTATTTTTCTTTAGTATAATAGGCCCCGGCAAGGTTATGATATACTTGTGCGTCATCATTTTTTAATTTAATACTCTGTTCCAAATAAACTATGGCTTTTTCAGGTTGCCCATTATTCAGGTTAATTGATCCAAGCCATTTAGTGATAAATGCAGTAGGTTTTATTTTGTAACCATCTTCCAAAAACTTATGAGCAGTTTCATAATATTTCAATTGAATCAGATTTTCAGCTGCTTTCTCATAGAACTCTATAACTACAGGATAATGCCCGATTATTACATCCATTTGATATATATATTTGTCAATCATATTTCTCTTAAGGTATTGTTTTGCTACTTCTTGTTGTGCAAAACTCCATTCAATTTTTCCTGTTAGTGAATTGTAAGCTATAGAATCCACAAAATCTTTTCTCACTAATATTTCCTCAGTCGGTCGTTTTTGAGCTTTATCAATAAAAGGCCAATCATTACGTAACAAAGCAAGTCTGTATTCAGCAACAACAGAGTCAAACTTCGAGAACTTATGTCGCTCAATAGCCATTGAATATATCAAACTATCAGGCAGATTTATAGTATTCCCTTTCGGAAGATAATTATTTAACTTCATTGATTCATAAAACATCTTGCCGATTTCACGATAACCTTCTAAAGTAAGGTGCAGATGGTCGGTCATGAAATTATTGTCTGTTATACCGTCCGGACTCATACTACAAATTTTTCTATCAATATCTAATACAGGGATTTTGTATTTTTCGCCGAGTTCTTTTATTACTTTATTTAGCTTCTCAGGTGCACGGAACCTGAGTTGGTCTAAATCCTTCGCAAATCTAAAAAGCGAATCAGCTATTGAAGTATTACCTTGGGCTAATGCATCCTTAGCCGCTCCATATACATTTTCTGCTGATTGATATTTATCTGAGTTCTTAGATACAAATGGAGGCTGGTCTTTAAGATTTGATGCTAAAGTTCCAATAATTACGGGAATACCGGCTTCCTTTGCCATTTCAATTACATCTGAAATATTACCCTTAAACTGCTCAATCCCGGCATTAAACATTTCACTTTCATAAGGAATATTTTTCTCCTTAGCAATTTTTGACATTAGTGTCCCGTCAACTTTCTCTTTTTCAGAAAACAACTTTATTGCCCAACCAAGAAAGTCTTGCAATAGTTCAAATGTCTTAAATCTGTCAAGATAAAGAAGAAAATTTACGATATCCCTGTTTTGTCCTAATGTCTCCATGGAACCTACTCCAAGAGCACCATAATACTCATTGTGACCTGCATAAATCAGGAACAAATCCGGCTTCTGCTCTATTACACCAGAAGTTAGATCGCGTATTGTATATGAATTAACAGCTGTCATACTTAGGTTAACAACTTCAATTTTCGTTGATGGATATGCTGTTTCCAATATGCGCTGAAGATAACGAGAAAATGACCCAATCGGCAAATATGGATAACCGGCAGCACTACTTCCTCCAAACACAAAAACCCGGAAGGCATTTTTATTTTTTTGTATGGTAAAGACATCTTGGTTTGAGGATGGGACTGCAGTACCTTTACTAAAATACCTTTTTGCCACCATAGGATGAAGCATATAATAGCCTGGAGCAGCTTCAATCCATTGTTCATTCTCTCTCCCATAATTAAAGACTCTTAAACCGGTTTCAAGAATTAAGATGAAAACAATCGGAATAATTAACATAATTACATAGAAGTAAAATGGAGCACGCTTATCATCATTTCGAATACTATTATTTATATTATTCTGTTTTTCAGGCATTAGTTCCTCATATTCAAAAACGTTGTTCTCTTTCTCTTTTCAAGGCGGCGGAAAATGATAATAATGATTTTGGTGATATTTCTATCTTTTCAGTTTTCGTGTAAGCATCGGCACTTCTTATTTCAACAACAATGCAATCTCTATCTGTCAAATATTCCAGACACAAAAGCTTCCTTTCACCTTCTGAATTTGTACACACTATACTCATTTCCATTATTTTTTTGCCAATTCTAATAATATTACTTTTAATAGGCTATAGAATTTTTCTACATCTTTTATGAGTATCTTTTCAGTTGGTGAATGTGCTCCCTGAATCGTAGGCCCAAAAGAAATCATTTGAAGTTCAGGATACTTTGCACCAAGTAATCCTGTTTCTAATCCGGCATGTATTGCTTTTATTTCTGGTTCATTTCCAAAAAGTGATTTATATACATTTATTGATACTCTTAAAAGATCAGCATCAAGATCGGGTATCCAACCCGGATATCCATCTCCCTGCAGAATTTCCGCACCGCAAAGATGAAAAACAGATTTCACTGAATCTGCTATGGTATCTTTAGCCGATTCAATTGAACTTCTCTGACTTGTGCCGATTCTTAATTTTCCATCGGAAATTTCAAGAGTTGCCAAATTACTTGATGTTTCGACTAATCCTTTTATAACAGGATGGAAAGAAGTATAACCGTGTGGAAGTGCATATATAACTTCAGTAACCAATTTAATAAAATCATCAGTCAGTACTTTTTCAAAATTATTATTAATCTCCTTAATAATAATTTGTATATCCGGATCCTGCATTTTATATTCGTTATGTAGTTCCTTCAGAAGTTTTTCTGCCTGCTCTTGAAGGATATTGACTTTATCTGATAATAGAATTGCCTCTGCTTCTCTTGGAATTGCATTTCTTAAAGAGCCTCCTTTTATCATTACGGCCTTTATATCATTACCCTCAAGTTTTCTTAAATATCGGCCAAGAATTTTAATTGCATTAGCTCTTCCGAGATGAATTTCTACTCCTGAATGACCACCCTTTAATCCGGTAATTAACACTTCAAATGCTTTATTACCGCCAGGAGCGTTATTATATGCTGTAGGAAGTAGCCCGACAGTATCTTGTCCGCCGGCACATCCAATATAAAAAATGCCGTCTTCCTCCGAATCCATATTAAGGAGATACTTCCCGGAAATAAAATCAGATTTCAGGTTTTTAACTCCTGTCATTCCAGTTTCTTCATCTATTGTCAGAAGAACTTCAAGTGGGCCATGAACAGCCTCAGGATCTGTAATTACTGCTAGCGCTGCGGCAACACCAATTCCGTTATCTGCTCCCAATGTTGTATTATTAGCCATCAGCCAGTCGCCTTCTATCCGGAACCGGATGGGGTCACTATCAAAATTGTGTTGAGTAGATTTGTTTTTTTCACATACCATATCCAGATGGGCTTGTAAAACGACAACAGGGGCATTTTCGTAACCTTTTTTGGCAGGCACGGTAATTACAATATTCCCGACATTGTCTTTTTTGTATTCCAATCGCCTACTCTCGGCAAAATCTACAATATATTGAATTATCTTTTCTTCTTTCTTTGAGGGTCTTGGAATTTCGCCAATTTCAGCAAAATAATGCCATATCCCCATAGGATTAAGGTCTTTTACAACATCAATATTTTTCATAGCAACTCCTTTTAATTATGACGGATATTAAGTATATCCCCATCTTTTACAATGTAATCTTTACCTTCCAGTCTCCAGACTCCATTATCCTTGCATTTTGCAAAGGAACCAAACTTCATAAAATCATCATAATGGACTACTTCTGCTCTAATGAATTTATTAAAGAAATCGGTATGGATTACACCTGCCGCCTGCTGCGCTGTATAGTTTTTCTTAATTGTCCAGGCTCTGCATTCATCTTCGCCAACGGTTAGGAATGAATGTAAGCCAAGTATTTGGTAAGAGGTTCTAAGTATTTTATCAAGTGCCGATTCTGAAATACCATAGTCTTGCATAAAAGTATTTCTATCATCCTGATCAAGATTAGATAATTCGTGCTCAATTTTTGCAAAAAATGGAATAAGTTCAGCCCCTTTCGATTTACAATATGGTTCAAGGCTAATAATGGTTTTTTCAACATCATTAATTGAATTTTCATCAAAATTCACAGCAATTACCAACGGCTTAAGTGTTAGCAATTGATATCCGGAAAGAAGCTTCAGTTCATTTTCATCAAGATCAAGTGTTCTGAGAGGCATCTCTTTCTCAGCATGAGCATAACATTTGTCAATTACAGGAATTTCTTTCTTAAGCCTCTCATCTTTTGATTTTTGGAAATCTTTTTGCAGTTTTTCTTTCCTTCTTTCGAGCATTTCCAAATCAGACAGGAAGAATTCAGTTTCCAGGAATTCTATGTCTCGTTTCACGTCAATACTATTTAGTGGATGCGGTACACTTTCATTTCTAAATTGTCTAATAACATAAAAAAGAGCATCATTATTTTTTACATCATTGAGAAATTGGGAAGTTATTCTGACTTTTCCGTCTTCCGAAGTTTTTAGACCGGGAATATCCAGAACTTCAATAACTGCATTAACTTTCTTTTTGGGATTGAATAATTCAGTACATTTATCAAGTCGATAATCCGGCACTTTTACCACTTCTCTTGAAGCCTCTTCTTTCTGAACTGTCTGATCATCTATGATACCGGCTAAAGTGTTAAATAATGTTGTTTTTCCTGAATACTGTAATCCTACGAGTCCAATCTGCATAATCATCTCATTTTAAATAATTCAAACAATAAATATAAAATTTTTCCTACACTTCCAGAGTTTTAATTTATGATTCAATTCTGGTCTGTAATTCTATTTCCTCTAAAATTCCTGATACTCTTAAACACTTAGACAATTCTCCTGAAAATACAATAGCCAATCCTTTGTTATGAGCTTCAAATGCATATGCTTTCGCTTGTTCAAAAGAACACTTCAATGCTTTTACAAGCTGTTGAATCACTTCGTCAAATGTATGGAAATCGTCGTTGAACATAATTACCTTAAATGGAAGAATAGTGTCAGAATCATCTTCAAGCTTTGGTTTACTAACCTCTAAAGGACGAACTTGATTCATCGCACATAAAATATTCATCAACAAAACCTCTACGAATTACTTTTTTATTAAATTGGTTTACTTTCCACTCTGAAATATATATATTAGCTGTGTATAATTCAAAATTCAGACAACAAAAGTGTATTAAAAGTGAATAAAGTTCAGGTTGAAATTTTAGGATTGTCTTCCAGCCCTTCTGCCGGCGGAGCCTATGCACTTCTCCTAAAAGAAACATACGGAGTTAGAAGACTCCCAATTATAATTGGCTCGTTTGAGGCTCAAGCTATCGCTCTTGAAATTGAAGGAATTAAACCACCAAGACCTTTGACTCATGATTTATTGAAAATACTTTTAGATCATTTAGGAGGATCTCTTGTAGAAATAACTATTGATGATTTGAGAGAAAATACATTTTATGCTAAGCTTGTTATTGAAGTTTCATCATTTACTAATACAATTGATTCAAGACCTAGTGATGCAATAGCTCTTGCAGTAAGAACCGGTGCCCCGATTTATGTATCTGAAAAAGTAATGAAAGCTGCAGGATTTATTCCTTCAGGTAAAGAAGAAAACCCGACTGAAGAATCATTCGAAAATGAAGAAATGTTTTTTGATCCTGAACCAATTAGAAGTCCTAAAGAAGAAGCTGATTCTGCAACACTTCAAGATCAGCTCAGAGAAGCTATTGAAAAAGAAGATTACGAGAAAGCAGCCAAACTGAGAGATATAATTAATAAAAAGAATAAAACATCTAATTAACTCTTATCAGAATATATTATTTTCCCGATACCACACTCTTCACACTTCCCTTTTGTGCAGAGTGTTCTGAACAATTCTATCATTCCTTGAGCATAAACTGTCTTTTTATAAAGATGATCCAGCCCTAAAGCATCAGAAACATCAGTGATGATTTTATTTTCAGCATTCTGCTCGTAAGTACCATAAACAGAAATGATTTTTTTTGATAAAGTATGATTTGGAAATATCTCGAAATAAAGCAAGAGTATTGGAAGTATTACATTAACAATAATCTCATCGGCACGAGATAATCCAATGAAATACTTTATCTCTGACCGATTAACTTCATTAAATATATAATGTTTACCCCAATATCCTTCGGATTTTACTATAAACACAGATCTAAGCACTTTAATCAATACCGTTATATTTTTGATCTCATTTATCTTTCTTAGCAGTTTTCCGATGAAATTTCCGTAGAGTATATCTGACGCAAGTTTTACTCCTCCGGCCAGCCGAATGGTAGGAAAATTTTGAGGTCTTAAACGGAAAAAATGCCAGTCACTTTTGCTGTAATAATCACCATCATATATTCTTCTTATATTCACCCACTCTTTATTCAATTCGTTATAATAAGCTTCACCTTCAGCATTCATATTGTTATTATCAAGAAGTCCCGCAATATGAAATAGTGCTGATTCAATTTGTTTCTCTGAATTCTGCCCTGCCGTTATTTTTTCTAAAAAAGTAATATTGACGCTTTGTGCAAGTTTAAGCATTATTGATTTGTTTTGTGAATAACCTAATGCTTCAAAGATGTTTTCATAAAAAAGCTGCTGCCAGAGAGATTTATTCTGATAATCAAGGTTGTTATCTTCCTTTTCTCTAAATTCAGCAGACAAATCATAGGATATTTTTGGTTCGTGCAGTTTTAGTTCTTTTATATAGGCCAATTCCTTAAGCCTTTGGAACATCCTCTCGCTTTTTTTTCTAAATCTTTCAACACCAAGAGATTTAAGAATTTCTGATTTGATTTCAAAAGTCACATCGTCAGTATTGCCATAACACCGCATCATTTTATTTTCACCGGATGTTTCGGCTTCATATTCCGATTCGATTGTTTGAAACTGTTGCTTAGGTATATATTCGGCAAGACTAAGAATCTGAACTTTACGTCCTTCTTTTGTATGCACATAACTATAATCGCCGGGGTTATGCATACAAACCAAAAGAATTACTTTATTGTATTTTGAATCAATACTGTGACCATGCTGTTTCCAATTGGCAGGATTATTTTCAATCTCGACATCACCTATATATGTCAGATTGCCTATTTTAATTCGAGCGTTCTGAAAATCAGGACCTGGTTTATCAGGATCAAGTTCGCCTTTGTCCAAAACAATAACTGTATCTCCTTTGGCAGTAAAAAGATCTCCTTTAAATTTTTGTTGCTGCCAAAGAAGATAAATATCCTTTTCGTACATTTTTGTTATCTTACCCATATTGCCTCTTTTCAGCGGAATTGGAATCATACAATCAGATAACAAGATATAATAATTACAAATAAATTGCTAAATATTTTTATTCGAAAATATTTTTTATTTGACTATTGTAATCGTTAAGCACTTTTTTTGCCTTGTCTCCAAAATCCTTTCCGTCTGAAGCATATATAACAGCCCTGCTTACATTAATTGTGAAATCCTGAGATGAAATTCCTTTAAATGTTTTTATTACATCTTCCAGACTTCCTCCCTGAGCTCCAATACCGGGAAGCAGAACTTGTAATCCTCGGAAATCTTCGGCTGTTTGCAGGAGTTGTTCAGAATTGGTAGCTCCGAACACAATGCCAAGGTTATTATCCGTATTCCACTGTTTTACCGTTTCAAGCATTTGTTCATATAGGAACTTCCCGTTTTGAAGTTTCATTTTTTGGAAATCAGCCGAACCTTTATTTGAAGTTAGCACAAGAATGTAGTTTATTTTATCTTTATACCGTGCAAAAGGCTCAATTGCATCATATCCCATATATGCATTAAGTGTTGATGCATCAAACCCGAAATGTTCAAATAGCGATTTAGCATACATCTCAGAAGTGTTTCCAATATCTCCTCGCTTAGCATCTCCAATAACAAGTATATCTTTGGGCATTATTTCCATCGTTTTATATAAAGTTTCAAAACCTTTTTGGCCTTCACTCTCATAAAATGCAAGATTCAGTTTATATGCAGCAGCTTCCTGAGAAGTATTTTCGATTATTATTCTATTAAACTCAAATACAGGGTCTGAATAACTTCTTAAATGTTGCGGTATCTTTGTGATATCAGAATCAAGACCTATACAGATATGTTTCTGCAGATTTGTTCGATTTTGAATCTTTTCTTGCGATGTCATATTTCCTCTTTTATGCAAATTGTTTTCTGTTTCTGTAAATATTTAAGACTATTCCAAGTAAAATCAAATTTGAAAGCATCGCGCTGCCTCCATAACTCATAAATGGTAACGGAACCCCAATTACAGGCATTAGACCTAAATTCATTCCAACGTTTATACTAAAATGTGTAAAAAACAGCGATAGAATTCCGATTACAACTAAGCTGCTGAATCTATCTTTCACACTGGTAGCTAACTTCAGCATTCTAAGCATAATAATCAGGTATAGTATTATTATACTAAAACTACCGATAAAGCCGAATTCTTCTCCGATTACGCAAAAAATGAAGTCTGTCCATTGTTCTGGAATAAACCTAAGTTGAGTCTGGTTCCCTTGTAAAAATCCCTTACCTGTTAATCCCCCCGATCCGATTGCCACCTTCGCCTGAATTGCATTATAACCTGCTCCGAGCGGATCAGCTCCCGGATCAAGGAATGTGATTATTCTTTTTTGCTGATGAGGTTTTAAGTATTTGAACATTACATCGAATAGGAATCCTGCTGCAAGGTTTACTGAAAATATTACAGCAGAATTAAAAATATTTCTTCTGAAAAAGAAAAGCAAACCTAATACCGCAAGCATTGCTATAATAAAAAACGGCATTCCGAAAAGCGAACTAAAAAGTACAAAACCCGGTGAAATAACGACAAAAATCCAAAAAAGATTTATCCCGGCCCAAAATATCATAACCATCCATATTACCATAAAAATAATGGAAGACCCCATATCAGGTTCAAGTAGTATAAGAATTACCGGAAGTGCAGCAATGGCAAGAGCTGCAAAAACATCCTTAAAACTGTTTATATCCCTGTTATTCTGACTAAGCCACAATGCTGTAAGCAAAATAACTCCTCCCTTAGCAAATTCGGAAGGCTGGAATCCAAATGATCCGAATCCAAGCCAGCTTTTTGCTCCATATACAGTTTTACCGGCAACAAGGACAACAACAAGAAAGAAAACTGTAACTACATAATATGGAATTGCTATATTGCGTATAATTTGTTTTGGTAAAAACATTATAAAAAACAAAAGGCCTAAGGATATAAGAAATGCCATCAATTGTTTATCAAAATTCCCAACTGCCGTTGGATGATTTATCGTAGAACTGTAAACTGCCGCTAGTCCGAGACCAACAATTAATACTGCGGAAAGGAATAATACGATATCAAATCTGTCTGTTAAATTATCTGTTATTCTCATTATTATTATTCCTCCTTAAAAATGGAGAAAATTGCTTCTTCATCAATTATATGCTCTTTGGATAGATACGTCTCAAACACTCTTTTTGCAACCGGGGCAGCATGTGTCCCACCAAATCCGGCATTTTCTACAATAACTGCAACAGCTATTTTCGGATTATCAAAAGGAGCAAAACCAATAAAAAGAGCATGGTTCTCTCCATGTGGATTTTGCGCAGTACCGGTTTTCCCGGCAATCTCAATACCTTCAATTTTAATATGCCTTGCTGTACCGTATCCTTCAACTACCCTTCTCATCCCTTCACGAATTATCTCGAAAGTTTTTCGGCTTATTCCGGAATCAACTTTCTTAAAATCAAATTTCACTACTCTTTTCTTCCGGGTATCAATATATCCTCTGGCAAGATGAGGCGCGTATGTTGTTCCATAATTTGCAAGCATTGCAGCATAATGTGCAAGTTGTAGAGGAGTGACACTGAGTTCACCTTGTCCAATTCCAAGATTAATTACCATCCCGGACTCCTTCCAGCGGCCTTTCCCAAAAGCTCTATCGTAATATGCTTTATCCGGGGCTAATCCGTTTATTTCTCCACCTATATCAAGACCAGTTTTATGCCCAAATCCAAGTTTGTATGAATAATCATGCCAATTCGCCAATCCAATATTAATGGCTAACCGGTAATAAAATGTATTGCAGGATTTTTCGATAGACGTAAGAACATCAACAGAACCATGTATATGCATACATTTATAAAGCCTCCCGCCAAGAGTATAACCTCCCGGACAGCTGTAAATTGTTTTTTCATCGATAGTTCCCGTTTCGAGTCCGGCAGCTGCAACCATCATTTTATAGGTAGAACCCGGAGAATAAATTGACATACATACTCTATTAAATAAAGGCTTTTTAGGATCGTCTTGAAGGCTATCAAGAAAATCTCTTGTTGTATATGAGGTGAACTTATCCAAATCAAAATCAGGGGCACTTACAAATGCCAGTATTTCTCCGGTAGCCGGTTCAATTGCAATAACAGACCCTGTTTTTCCCCTTAAAGCTTCTTCAGCTGCTTTCTGTGTTTCAAGGTCAAGAGTAACAATCAAATCTTTACCTTTTACTGCAGTTTTATCTTCCTTCCCTTTGTTAAGTTTTCCAATTATTCTCCTTCGGGCATCAACCAGATAATAATTATATCCTTTTTCTCCTCTGAGGTATTTTTCATATGTTTTTTCAATACCGGCGTGACCAATATTATCCCCCATAATGTATTCAGGAGCAAGTTGTTTGAGCTGTGTTGATGTAATTTCTTTCACATATCCGAAAGCATGTGAGCCGGTTACACCGTTAGAATAATCTCTCTGAACATCAACAACGAATTCAACTCCGGGTAGTTTTTCTGAGTTTTCCTCAAGCCAGGATACCACCTTCATATCTATATTTCGTCTTATCTTAACAGGATTATATTTTGAATAATTCTCATTTAATTTTAATATTTTTTCAATATATCCGGCATCTGCTCCAATAACCTTTTCTATTACAGTATTTAATGATCTATTATAATAAAAGGGAATAATCTGAAGAGTAAATGAAGGTTTATTTCCAACCAGTACATCAAGATTTCTATCAAAAAGGATTCCGCGCGGCGCTTCCTTCTGTATTGCCTCTATACTATTTCCTCTGGATTTTTCGTCGTAAAGTAAATTATCAAGTATCTGCATCACAAAAAGCTGAAAAACAACAAGCACTACATATCCGGTTATAATGGAAAAAAATACTCGTCGCCTGAATGAAGATGCAAAATTCATTCTATTCCTTTTCTGAAATTGAGAATCATAAAAGGGATTGCAATTACAGCTGTATAAATGCCGGGAATGATACCCTGTACAAGAAGAAGATTCATCATATTTACGTAAACTCGGTTTACTTCAAAAAGATTAAATATGAATGAGGATAATCCGGCTGCAAAGGAAACAAAAAACAGGAAATTTACTTCAGTAGTATGATTGGCAATTTTATTCTCATTATAAAAGAATCCTATTATAAATCCGGAAAGAGTATATGCGAACATACTGGTTCCTATTACCCCCCCTCCGAAAAGATCAGCAACAGCTCCATAAAGAAACCCAATTATAATTCCATAAAGCTGACCATTCCTTAATGAAAAAAAGGTGATTAGTATAATAAGCAGATCAGGCTTTATTCCTTCAAATGTAATAAAATTAAAAAGGCTAAGTTGAATTGCAAGAGCTGGAACTAAATAAATTGCCGATTTAAATATATCCCTGTTCATGTTAGTCTCCGCCTATAAGATTAAGTTCAACGCCGTCAAGTTTCTTGCTGAAGACAGATTTATAGACATAAACATACTTAAGACTATTTAAATCAGAGAAAGTGGATACAATAATATCACTTACCAAGCCTGTAACATTAGTCTCTTTTCTTACAACCAAACCAACAGGGATGTCAGGTGGCAGAATGGAACTGAAATCCGAGCTTACAATTCTATCTCCCACTTCCATATCATAGGTAGATGGAATATTCTTAATCACTAAACGGTTTCCGGTATAGTTGAGAATTCCGTTAACTTTAGACCTTTGATTGAAAACCGCTAATTTTAGTGAAATATCTTTAATCGTTTTTACTGTCGCAAATCCGATGCCCGATTCCCTAACAATCCCGACCAATCCTCTTTCGCTCATAACAGGCATACCCTTAACTATTCCTGCTTCCCTGCCTTTATTTATTATAAATATCCAATGAGCTTTAGATATATTCTTGAAAATAACAATTGCAGGAATCAACTCAGTCCTTGTAGAATCCATAATTCCAAGCATATCTTTCAGAGAAGAAGCATTTGCGGCATCAGATCTAAGCTTGTTCACTTCAAGCATTAGATAAGCATTCTGTTTCCTTAAAGATTCAATTTCTGCATCAGAAACAAAAAAATCCTTTAAATTATTAAAAGCCTCAGATATGGTAGCAGTAATTCCCAGAGCAAAAACTCTTACCCCGGCTGCAGTGACAGTTTCGTTTAATGATGTCAGATATAAAGAAAAAACAAGTAACGCAGCTGCTATAAATATGTTTTTATATCCGCTGAGAAATTTAAAGACTTTTCCTGTCATCAATAACTTCTGTTTCTGATAAACACCTTTGAATATTTATTTAAACTGTCTATCGCCTTCCCGGCACCTCTTACTACAGCTGTGAGCGGCTCATCGGCAACATGTACGGGAAGGTTTGTTTCCATTCTTATTCGTTCATCCAATCCCTTTAGTAAAGCTCCACCCCCTGAAAGGATAACTCCTCTATCTAAAATATCAGCAGAAAGTTCAGGAGGAGTTTTTTCAAGTGTTTGCTTTACAGATTCAACAATCTGTATGATATTTTCATTCAGGGCCTCTCTTATTTCAACAGAGCTAACTTCTGAAGTTTTCGGGATACCACCGACTAAATCGCGTCCCTTAACCTGAATAGTAACTTCTTCTTTTAGAGGGACGGCCGATCCAACTTCACATTTAATAGATTCCGCTGTTCTCTCGCCTATCATAAGGTTATAGTTCTTCTTGAAAAATTGAAGAATAGCATTATTCATTTCGTCTCCGGCAACTCTTAGAGATTCCTCGTTTACTATCCCGGAAAGCGCAATAACCGCAATTTCAGTTGTTCCTCCGCCTATATCAATAATCATATTTCCTACAGGAGCTTCTACATCGATTCCTACACCTATGGCGGCAGCCATTGGCTCAGCAATAAGATGTACCTCTTTTGCCCCGGCGTGTTCAGCACTATCTCTCACTGCCCTTTTTTCAACTTCAGTAACACCGCTTGGCACAGCAACTACTATTCTTCTGGCAGGAAGAAAGCCTGCACTGACTTTCTTAATAAAAGCCTTAATCATTCCTTCTGCTATTTCAAAATCAGCAATCACACCATCTCTCATTGGTCTTGAAACTCTAATCTCACGGTGTTCTCTACCTTGCATTTCTTTGGCTTTGTTTCCTAGTGCAATAATTCTCTTTGTGTTTCTATCGAAAGCCACAATAGAGGGTTCGTTAAGAACAACACCCTTTCCTTTTATATATATTAGGGTGTTTGCTGTACCTAAATCCATTGCTATATCTGTGGAGAATAAATCAAAAATTCCCATGGTTCCTCTTAGTGTTTAAAGTTTCTGATTCCGGTAAATATCATTACCAGATTAAGTTTTTCAGCGGCAGCTATTACCTCTTCGTCTCTAACCGATCCGCCGGGCTGAATTATTGTTTGAATACCGTGTGCTGCTATTTCCTCTACTCCGTCCGGAAAAGGAAAGAAAGCATCAGAAGCGGCAACTGCTCCATCAAGACTATGACCGAACTCTTTAGCTTTTAATGCTGCTATCTTAGCTGAATCTATTCTTGACATTTGACCTGCTCCTACACCAACAACTTTTCCATCCTTAACATAAACAATCGCATTAGATTTCGTGTGTTTGCATACAGTCCAGGCAAGTTTAATATCCTTCTTTAATTCTTCAGGAAATTCTTGTTTCGTTACAACTTTAATATTTTCGAAATCCAGAACTGATTTATCTGTTTCCTGAACTATTACACCTCCCGGTACAGATTTTACACTATATGTTTCGTCAATTTTGTTCTTCTTTATCTTTATGATTCTTCTGTTTTTCTTTTTTAATAGTAACTCCATTGCATCAGCTTCAAAATCGAAAGCACAAATAATTTCAAGGAATATTTCGTTTAGTTTTTCGGCTGTTCTTAAATCAATAATACCATTAAAAGCAACTATTCCTCCAAAAGCTGAAACCGGATCCCCTGATAGTGCATTAATGTATGATTCGTAAACTGTTGGCGAATTAGCGGCTCCTGCTGCATTTGTATGCTTTATTATTGCACAGGAATTCTTTTCCATATCCAGAACCAGTTCAACCGCCGCAGATAAATCGACTATGTTATTGTAGCTTAATTCTTTCCCTGCCAAGAGTTCAAAATACTCTTCCATATTACCATAAAATCCGCCTTTCTGATGCGGGTTTTCTCCATATCTAAGATCAAGAGTTTTTGGATAATTTATTCTAATATCCTTTTTTTCAAATGAAAACTCACTTTCAAAGAAATTTGCTATAAGTGTATCATAATAAGAAGTGTATGAAAAAGCATCATAAGCTAACCGAGTGCGGGTTTCGGACGAAATAGTGCCGGTTGACAATTCTTCAGAGAACTTCTTGTATTGTAGTGGATTGGTAAGAACGCTGACGTATTTATAGTTTTTGGCTGCTGCTCTTATTAAACTAGGGCCACCAATATCGATATTCTCAATTTTTGTTTGAAGATCAATGTCTGTCCTATTAACAACTTGAGGAAAGGGATACAAATTCACACATACAATATCAATTGGTGATATTTCGTTACTTGCAGCCTGCTCAATATCACTGCCATTGTCTCTACGCATTAAAATTCCTCCGAAAATGGCAGGTTGAAGTGTTTTAACTCTACCATCAAATATTTCAGGGAATCCTGTATAATCTTCAATTTTAATGCAGTCAATTCTATTTTCCAAAAGTATTCTGGCAGTATTTCCGGTTGCCAGTATAATGTATCCGTTCAGATTAAGGTCATGTGCAAATTCAAGCAGATTTGTTTTATCGGAAACGCTCATCAAGGCATACTTACTCAACTTATATCCTCTTTATTAATAATTACTCTGTTGTTTACAATTTTAATTCTGTTCTTATAAAAACATTCTATCACATAAGGTAATAGAATGTGCTCTTCTTTAAGTACAAGAGAGGCAATTTCTTCAGGAGAATTTACATCAGAAATATCCACTGCCTTCTGTGCTATAATTTTCCCGTTATCAAAGATCTTATCTACAAAATGTACTGTTGGTCCGGAAACTTTTGCTGATGATTCAAATACTGCCTTGTGAACATTCATCCCATACATCCCTTTCCCCCCGAATGATGGTAAAAGAGCAGGATGAATATTAATAATTCCATCCTCAAAAGCATCAATAAAAAAATCAGGAATTTTTTTTAAAAAACCGGCAAGAACAATTAGATCTGTTCTTAAATCTTTAAGCTTACTAATCAAATCGGAAAAAGTAATATATCCCGGTTTCTCACCGAAACTGACTAAAACAGTTTCAATATTGTTTGCTGCTGCAATTTCCAGCGCCTTACAATCCTGCTTATCGGCAACAATTAAAACCGTTGCAACTCCATCAATCCGGGCATCAAGCACAGCC
Source organism: uncultured Melioribacteraceae bacterium (assembly GCA_964584325.1). Taxonomy (GTDB): domain Bacteria; phylum Bacteroidota; class Ignavibacteria; order Ignavibacteriales; family Melioribacteraceae; genus CAZOZP01. The sequence continues at coordinate 85,610 of CAZOZP010000001.1, read as the reverse complement.
TTGAGATTCGATCCTCTGCCGGATACGAATATAGCTATCTTATACATAATCTCAAAATATTAAAGACCAAAAATACTTAAACAGGCCGCAATAATCAAACAAGATAAAATTATAATTGAAACTTTTTTATGGTTATTTGAGTAGTCTTTACAAAATAAATAATCAGTCTGATAATAATCAAAATGCTATGTTTATTTATATCCCTAAATAAGAAGAACAACAAAGTGTTTCGCCACTGATATACCTAAACCAAATTTTGAGTATTGTTACCTGTTTCTTATGTTCTTCGGTTACTGTAATTATCTTAGTGTGTGTGTTTATCATTGGGAGTAAATACTTTCACTTTAACGACCGTTTTGCGAATTCCATATCTGTAACTTCCGAAACTTCCATTTCCACAGGAGAAACTTCCATTTCCACAGGAGAAACTTCCATT
>CAZOZP010000001.1:32184-85074 GCA_964584325.1 uncultured Melioribacteraceae bacterium | reverse complement strand
GAAACTTCCATTTCCACAGGAGAAACTTCCATTTCCACAGGCGAAACTTCCATTTCCACAGACGAAACTTCCATTTCCACAGACGAAACTTCCATTTCCACGCTTGAAGAGCATTACTTTGCAGAAGTTTATTATGCGAAGTGTAAATAATTTTGTGTAACTGGTTTTTTAAATCGGGGTGGGTGCTGTGTCATTTTTCGGCAGTATTTACATACGACTCCCTCAACTTTGTTACTCGTCACGCTTCTTGCATTTAGTCTTTACAAATAAAAAGAATCAGTCTGCGCCTAATCATGATGCTGTGTTTACATATCCCTATATAAGAAGAGACCCTTTTTCAATAATAATCTTCCCATCAAAATAAACATTGGGAAATCTAATCACTCCGTCCAGATGAATCGGTACAGAAATCTTTCCTCCCATGGTCACATTATCACCTAATGCAATATGAACCGTTCCAAGCACTTTTTCATCTTCAAGAACAACGCCGCTTAATCGTGCAGAAGGATTTGTCCCTATCCCAAACTCTGCAATATTTCTTCCTTTTTCACCGTAAGGTTCAATCATTTTTTTTAATTTTTCTGCTTTTGCCCCACCCGATATATTTGAAACAAGTCCGTTTTTTACTTCAATTCTAATATTTTCATCGATTGTAATACCTACTCCGGCCATAGAACCATCAACAACAAATACACCATCCGAAAGTCCCTCAATAGGAGCACAATAGGCTTCCCCTGTCGGAAGGTTTCCGCCCTCTCCTTTATTCCTGAAACGGCCATGACTTGGAATAATTTTCCTGCCTGAAATATTAAGACTAATATCAGTTCCGGCATCTGTCACAATCCTTACTACACTTGTTTGTTCCATTTGTGCTTTAATTTTCATAGTGAGATTTTCGATGAAATTATAATCTGCATTCATACCCCTTATCATAATTTCTTCTGTAATGCCGGGGAAAGTTGCAATTCTGGCACCGGCAGCACAAGCTTCTCTTCTTGCTGATGTGTGAGTCAAAGATTTTGATGTCGGACAAACTGTAACATCGAATTCTTTCATTAATGCGGCAATATAGGGCGGAGGTTCTTCCCCGTTTATTTCTCCGGGTTTTATTTCAGTATAAAGGGATTCAATTCCGTTATTCAAGGCTTCGAGAAACATTGCTTTGCCGATTATGCATTTATTTGTATCTGTAACTATTAAAAGCTTCTCGTTTTTCTTAAGCCCAAGACAATCAAATAATGCTGTCTTAGCGGCAGATTTAAGACTATTCGATATTTCCATCATGCATCTCCGGTTTTTTGGAATAATTCTATCAATTTACGTGACTTCATCTGTTTTATAAACAAGGTAACTCTTTCATTTGCCGGAAGTACTCTTTCCCCAAATCTTTCTTCTGTTTTAACAATTATCTCAGCAATTGTATTTTTGCCATCGCAAATAGGATATATAAAGGATCCGATTTCATCAAGGTCAATTCTATATATTAATTCCTTATCTTTTACTCCGAATAACCGTGTAAGAAAGTTTCCGTTCATAAGTTTTTGTTTTACTGTAACTACTCCTTCATTATCTTCGTACTCACATAATCTTATGGGGTATAAGTGCTGAATTTCTTTTATCATTTTATTCTACCTTTTTCCAGCGGATGTTCAGGATCAAGAGCATCAGATTTCTTTAGAAACCACGAAAAAACAAATCCAAATAAGCCTAATGAAGAAAATACCCACAACCCTGCTTCATAACTGCCGGTTATATCGTTTAATTGTCCTATCCCGATATTAAACAGAGCCAGCCCAACGTTCTGTACCATTGTCATTAAACCTAAAGCTGTACCTAATTTCTTTATGTCCACTATTATTGCTACAGAAGGCCACATAACTGCCGGGATCAAAGAAAAAGAGAATCCCATTACAGCCATTGTAATTATTAGATTAGGATAATAGACTACAAGAACTTTAATAAAACCTAAGAAATATAAAAAGTCTCCGGAAATCTTTGCGAATATATCCCCTGCCTCATAATTCTCGAGATTATGCAACTCGGATTTTACTTCGGCGGGAATTACAGGTGTAACTTGATAATATTCCAGCATCAGATACACCGGAAGCAGAACGAGTGACCCTGCCATCATAAGTGTTGCTCTTTTACCTATACGGTCAACAATAAATCCGAAAATCGGCATAAGAATCATTGCAGATAGTATTAGCAAACTGGAAAGGAATGCTCCCATCGAACGGGCAACATCTTCATCAAGATTTAAAAAATGCTCTTCGATAAAGAATTTCACGGCAAATGTCTGAAAAGGAAATATTGCCGAATAAAATGTAACGCATAAAAGAGTTATGAACCAAAATGATTTACCAAAATTAAATATTTCCTTTATTTTTATTTCATCCTGTTTCTCGAATCCCTGAAGCGAATAAGTGTTTTCTGCATATTTGTCCATCCCGAAATAAAGTGCAGCTGCAGCAAGCGAAAACACTCCGACAAATACTGCGAGCATTAAAGGATCCTGCCAATTATCATAGTAATCGCGGCCCCAAGTTGGAGAATTAAGAGCTGCAAATGTACCCAGACGAGCAATAGTAAGGTTCAGTGCAAATGCAAATGAAAGTTGCTTTCCTTTAAACCATCTGCCTATAACCGTTGTAACAGCAACTATCAGAGATTCCGCCCCCAGCCCAAATACCAGTCGCCCGGCGCCCATTACCATGAGTTCACTGCTTGAGGCTGTAATTGAGGCCCCAAGCAAGCATATAAATGCAAAAAGCAGTGTTGATATTCTGGTTCCGATTTTATCAATAATTATCCCGCCAATTAGAACCATTATAATATTTGGGAGACTATAAATTCCATTTAGAAGTCCGATATCCGCATCGGAAAAACCAAGCTGTTCTTCGAGTAAATCAGCCAGCGGACTAATACTGTCATAGATATAATAATTTCCAAAAATTACCAAACTAACAAGAGCAAGAACAGTCCATCTGAATAAGACAGACGGCTGTTTATTTTCATTTTGATTCATTTCGTTTCCGCTTTCGATATTATTGTTGTTTTCTTAATTACTGCCCGGATTAAGTGGAAGCTAAATCCGGGCAGTAGATAATTTATCTTATATTTTTTCTTCCTTAGCCATTGCAAATCTATATAGTACTATACATAAGATTGAAAACATTGCTAGAGAAAACAAATCGGCATAATTTCCGAAAGAACTGATTATTCCGAATTTTTTCTCAAGATTGAAATAGTCTGCTACCGGAACTCCGTTAAATTCTGTTCCAAGCATAACAGCTATGAGAATACCTGTTAAAGCTCCGCCTGCTATTAATCCGGAACTAAATAATGCTCCGGGCCCAATTTCTGATTCTTCTTCCTTGGATTTTTTAATTTTTTCCGTAACTAATTTTATGACACCGCCGGCAAAGATAGGAGTGCTCACAGAAAGCGGCAGGTATGCTCCCACTGCAAATGGTAAAGATCTTACACCTGCTAATTCCATAACAGCCGAAATTCCCATTCCAATAAGAACAAGTGCCCAGGGAAGATTCTGATTAAGTACTCCTTTAATTACTGTGGACATAAGCATTGCCTGAGGTGCGGGCAGAGCATCCGGTCTGGCCAAAGTTCGCTCACCTATACCTAATGTACTTTCAAGCAATATAAGAGTGAATCCTATTGCAAAAACAGAAGCAAGAACACCTATCATTAGTCCTATCTGCTGTTTTGCCGGTGTAGCTCCAACCAGGAAGCCGGTCTTTAAGTCCTGAGATGTAGCACCTGCATTAGCTGAAGCGATACAGACAATTGCACCAACTACGAGAGCTATAGGCTGGTCAATTGTATCTGTCCAGCCCAAAGCTACAAATATTAACGATGTGGCCATTAAAGTAGCTATTGTCATTCCTGAAATCGGGTTTGATGATGATCCGATAAGACCAACTATTCTCGAGGATACTGTAACGAAGAAGAATCCGAATATTACTATCATAATTGCCGAAAGAAAATTAACCGGAAGATTCGGAATTGCAGCCATTAAGAAAACAAGAATAACACTTCCAATCACAACATATATCATTGGAATATCTTTTTCTGTTCTTAGCTTAGCCTCTGAAGAATTGCTGTTTTTATCCATTAGATCTTTAATCGAATCTTTAAACGCACTGACAATTGTCGGCACAGATTTAATCAGAGTTATTAATCCTCCGAAAGTAACTGCTCCTGCGCCTATATAGCGTATATATTTACTCCAGATTTCATCAGGGGTCATTTCACTAATTAGCTTTGTCGTTTCAGGCGGGAATGCATTTACCAGACTATCGCCAAGTAATGATATCAAAGGAATAAGAACAAGCCATGAAAGAACACCGCCGGCAACCATAATACCGGAAATCCTATATCCGATTATGTATCCGACACCTAGAAGTTCAGGAACGATTTCTCCGTTTACAGTCCCGTTAGGAAGTGCTGATTTCTTACTAAACACATATGAAGGTACATCCTTCCACAAATGAAGTATCGACATAAGAAACTTATAAACAAAAGCCACACCTAACCCTAAATAAACCTTTGTGGCAAGATTTCCGCCTTTTTCTCCTGCTACCAGTACATCTGCGCAAGCAGTTCCTTCAGGAAAAGGTAAATTTCCGTGTTCTTTAACAATTAAGGCTTTTCTAAGGGGTATCATAAACAATACACCAAGAATTCCTCCTACCAGCGATAATGAAAATATATGAAAATATTGAAAGTATTCACTTCCGCCTTCCAAAAAAAGTAATGCCGGAACAGTAAAAACCACACCTGCGGCAACAGATTCACCTGCAGAACCTATAGTTTGGACTATATTACTTTCGAGTATTGTTGCTTTCCCGATTTTCTTAAATACTGATATAGCCAGAACAGCGATAGGAATTGATGCACTAACCGTAAGGCCTACTTTTAGTCCGAGGTAAACCGTGGCAGCACCAAAAATTATTCCGAAAATGGCTCCAAGTATTATAGCTTTGGGAGTAAATTCAGGAATAAAATCTGAAGCCGATACATAGGGTTTAAAGTCTTTTGGTATTTTACTTTCCATTTTTCCTCTTATTTTGAATTAGTAATTAAATTTTATTTGTCTCATTCCGATGTGGCACAAAGCAAAGTCATATTTTACAGGGTCTTCACTGCAGAATATCTTAAGATTATCAGTTATTTCTTCCGCCATTTTCCAAGATATGTTCTTTCTGGAAGTTAGATCTAATTTTATTGCTATCCTTGAAATGTGAACATCCACAGGTATTATTAACCTTGCCGGAGTTATATCTTTCCAAATTCCGAAATCAAGTTCATCTTTACGAACCATCCATCTTAAAAACAAGTTCATCCTTTTGCAAGCGCTGCCTGAAAATGGATCAGGGAAAAAGTAACTTAAGTTTGTTGCTGTCTGAGATTTCATTTTAAATATTTCGCTCATTTTACGCGAAAGTCCGGATAATGCATTCTTAATATTTTTATCTGAAGGATTATCTCCTCCCACGAAAACTTCCCGTATTCCTCCAAATCTTACATATACTTCTCGCAACGTTTTCATAAGATTAGCTGTATCATTTCCGCTGTAAAACCTATAACCGAATTCATCAAAATCCTCCAACGAATTCTCACTGGAGTTCATTAAAAAATCATACGGTTTGTATTGCATTTTTAAAAATATTCCTGATAATACTTTCATAAATTGAGAAATTCTGCCGTATGCAAATGCTGAGGCAAGGAAACCTGCTGCTTCAATATTTTTAACACCATCCATATAATGCAGAAATTCAAGAGGATCAGGCGATATCCGTTTTTTATTAAACTCTTTATAATACTCTTCTAACATGTTTTTCAGATTAGAATCCATATGACTCCCGAATCTGAAGAATTAAAAGTGAAGTTAATAATGCCAAAAAAACTGATAGAAGCGTACCGCAAAGTACATATTCAGCAAACTGTCTGTCTTCCAGCTCCTTAAATCTGGCAAATGCCTTAGCCGCAATTATAAATCCAATTGAAGAGTATTCCGAAGAAAGAATAAAAACATAAATCAGATTTCTTTCAAGTATTCCAATGAGCTTCCCGGCATTAAAAGATTTTCTGAAAACACTATTTGATTGCATTTCTGCCGAAATGATTTTTAGTCTGTTTAATACTGTTCTGACAATATAGTTTGCTTCAATTGAGAGTAAAAGTGATCCAAACAGATACAGATTCATTAGTTTGAAATACTTAAGAGAATACAAATTATATTCACCGGTAAAAAGTAAAAAGTATTCATTTAATAAATCTTGATTTAACTTAATGTCATATTTGCTTACTGTAATTATTATAATAAGATAGAGCATTCCATTAAAAATTGTCTCGTAACCTGTCAGCTGATCTTTTATGGTAAATATATGGATGCGTAAATATGTTAATACTAATATTCCTGACAAAAACATAAATGACTGCAGATTGAACTCTACAAATAAAAACGTGAAATAAATCATAACACCGGATAGATACTTTAATGAAGGCTTTTCTTTTACTAACGATGTTCTTAACAATGATAGAAATATCAAATAGAAGTTTATTATAATGACCCAGGCCATTAAATTATTTCCCTTTTTATGGAAGTTTCTATATTTCTGAATATTTCCACTAAATCATCTAAGCGCCCCTCTCTTATTGATTTATAAACTGCCTGTTCTGAAATGATCAGATCTTTTGAAATATCCTTAACTTTGCTGCCCGATAATTTGCCATAAAATATTTTCAACCGATTCTCATTCCATCCGTTTATTGTATATGAAATATACTTTAATACTGAATTAACCAAATTGTTGTTTTCGGAAGATAGTCCTTCAATATTAAAAAGGCTATGACTCTCTTTGATCTGATTCATTCCGTTGCGAGCAATATGAAAAGCCGGACCATCCATTCCTAACGGGTTTTCTTGATTTATTTTAGTAGATATTTCTCCTATCCCTATTGATATTCGCAGTTTATTCGGGGAAATCCCACACATAAGACTAAAGAAATGTTCAAATATCCCTTCCGGTGAAGTAAATACAGCCTGGAATTCATCTCCAAGTGTTATTGCATATTTTGAGGCTAAATTTTTTGATGTATTAAGGAGATGGAGTCTTTTCATTAAAGACTCTTGAAACATATCTCTCCCGGAAATTTGACGGGAATTAATTAAATCACCAATGACAACTATATATTTCATAAACCGGATTGGTATAGTTTTAAATAATTAAACTCTTTTAGTTTATTTGATAAGCTGAATCATTTCACGAATTGCTTTTTCAATTCCAACAAATACAGATCTGGCAATTATGGATTGACCAATCGATACTTCATCAATATCCTCAATTGCTTTAAACTCGGAAATGTTATTATAATTTAAACCATGTCCGGCATTAACTCCCATCCCTAGTTTTTTTGCATGTCGGGCTGCGATTCGAATTCTTTCAAGTTCTTCAAACATATTTTCTTCATTTTTTGCGTTCGCGTAAACACCTGTGTGAAGTTCAATATAATCTGAATTAATAGCAACAGCTGCATCTATTTGATCTACATCAGGTTCAATAAATAACGAGACAGGAATATCACATTCATGCAGTCTCCGTATAGTACTTCGAAGTTGATCTACATTATCAATGATATTTAATCCGCCTTCTGTAGTAAGTTCTTGTCTCTTTTCGGGTACTAATGTCGCTAACTCAGGTTTTATCTCACAGGCAATCTTGATGATTTCATCTACAGCAGCCATTTCAAGATCAAGTTTTGTTGTAACAAGATGTCTTAATAATCTAAGATCACGTTCATTAATATGTCTTCGATCTTCTCTTAAATGAACAACAATTCCGTCAACACCATACTGCTCAGCCATTAATGCAAATGTTACGGGATCAGGCTGAACTTCTCCTCGTGCATTTCTTAGTGTTGCAACGTGATCAACGTTTACGGATAATCTCATTTATAACTCCGAATATTTATCTAAAAACAACAATAAAAATAAACTATTACGAGATAAATTAAAACAAGGATTTACAAATATTTATAAATGAATTAACCCCAACCCCATATTCAGAAATATTAATTCTTAATATTACAAAAGAATCAGTTAGAAATAGTATAAGATAATGCATTTTAACTCCATATATAATAGATTTTAGCCTAATCGCTATAAGTCCGAGCATGATGCCGCCTATAACTGAACTTAATGTTTCCGGGAAAGGCTTGCCAATATGCATAAGAGCAAAAGGAATAGACTGAATTAATACAGAACTTATTCCATACTTAAGATTTAAACCAAAAAGAGTGAATCCTCTGAAAAGGAATTCCCAAGAAATCATATATAGAAGCAATCCACATTGGTAATACCAAAATAAATCCTGTCTGTGCAGCAAAAACCTTGCATACGGATAATATGATAAAATGCTTTCATCAGAGCTTATAAACCAAGAAATCAAAAAGATAGGAACAAAAGCTGTTAACATATAACCGGTACCTGCCGTGAGATTTCGTAGATTTAATCCATAATCAGATATATTTTCTTTAAACACAAATTTTATTAGAATAGCCGGTGTTATTAAAAACAAAACAATATCTGCTGAAAAGCGAAATAAATGAGAGGCCAGTTCGAATTCATTAAATAATCCGAATTCTGAATTCAGTTTGTTAAATAACTGGTGCGGATTAAGATAAACAGATATTATAAGCAAAACCGGTACTGTAATTAGTATTACAGTCTCTTTAATTTCTAAATGTCTTATAGGATAAGTTATTCGTTTTAGTTCATCAATTATTGGCGATATTATATACTTCAACAATTGTCCTCTAACTTATTTATATGCAATAATATATCAATATCTCTTAAACTATACATTGAAGTTTATTCCTTGAGCTAAAGGAAGAGACTTTCCATAATTAATTGTATTTGTCTGTCTTCTCATATATACTTTCCATGCATCAGAACCTGATTCCCTGCCTCCGCCGGTTTCTTTTTCACCTCCAAAAGCACCACCGATTTCCGCACCTGATGTACCAATATTAACATTAGCTATTCCGCAATCTGAACCTTCAGCAGATAAAAAGTATTCGGTTTCCCTTATGTCATTAGAAAAGATTGCTGATGAAAGACCTTGATTTACACTGTTTTGAATTTTTACCGCATTCTGAATGCTGCCTGAATATTTGATAAGATATAGTATTGGAGCAAATGTTTCTTCCTTTACTATTGGTATCTCTTGAAATACTTCGGCTATCACAGGAAGAACATAACAACCGGATTCAAAACCAGCTCCCCGAAGTATTTCTCCGCCATATGTTATTTTGCCGCCTTGTTCTTTTATTGTTATAATGGCCGATATAAAATCATTGACTGCCTCTTTATCAATCAATGGGCCCAAATGGTTATTTTCGTTAAGAGGATTCCCAATTTGCAATGATTTATAAGCTGATAATAGAGAATTCTTTACTTTATCATATACAGACTCATGAATAATTAGTCTTCTCGTACTGGTACATCTTTGACCGCAAGTTCCTACTGCCCCGAATACAACTGATGGAACTGCTATTTTCAAGTCTGCCGAAGGAGTAATTATTATGGCATTATTTCCACCAAGTTCCAGAATTGTTTTTCCGAATCTCTGAGCAACTTTAGAAGCGGCATACCTTCCGATACTAACAGAACCGGTAATTGATACTAAAGGAATTGAGTGTGAATCCAATATTTTCTCCCCAACTATTTTTCCACTTCCTATTACTAACGAAAAAACACCCTCGGGAACTCTATTTTGATGAAGCACTTCTGAAATGATGTTTTGCACGGCAACAGCAGAAAGAGGTACTTTAGAAGAAGGTTTCCATACATTTACATTTCCGCAAACACAGGATATCATTGCATTCCATGCCCAAACAGCTACAGGAAAATTAAATGCAGTAATTATTCCGGTTATTCCGAGCGGATGGTATTGATCATACATTCTATGATTTTCTCTCTCGGAGTGCATTGTAAATCCGTAAAGCTGTCTTGACAACCCTACTGCAAAATCACATATATCAATCATTTCCTGAACTTCGCCTAAACCTTCCTGAAGCGATTTGCCCATTTCGTAAGAAACAAGCATGCCTAATTCATTTTTATTCTCTCTTAGCTTCATTCCGATTTGTCTTACAATTTCACCTCGCTTCGGCGCAGGAACACAACGCCATTTATCAAATGCATTTAATCCGCTTTCAACAACTAAATTAAATTCACTCTCACTGCAGGCTTTCACTTTTGCGATTATTTTTCCGTCAACAGGCGAGAATGACTCAATAATTCCACTGGTTACTCCATCAAACCATTTAGTACCGGTTGATACGCCTGAATTGATTTCATTAATACCAAGCTTTGATAGAAATTCCATAACTCCTCCTATTTCTTTTTCAATAATAATAATATTTATTCTAAAACGCATCGATATTTCATTCAATTAGGATTGTTTTTAAAAGATTATAGTAATACAATTCCTTTTAATTTGCCTTCAACTTAATAAAATGTTAATTTGAAATTAAAAGTATTTTAGCGGACGCCCGGCGCCCGTTTTATATCTTTTATGAACAGATATGGGAAAACAGACAGTTACACTTTCAGGAGACAGTTATGCGATCTATTCAGGCACAAGATATCCGAAGCATTCTTAAAAAATATATGCTTGCGGATGGTTATGATTTCATACTCGATCTGGAGAAAAGTAAAGGAGAATATCTACACAATAAATTAACCGGAAAAAATTATATAGATTTCTTTTCATTTTATGCATCAGCACCTATTGGTATGAATCATCCTGATCTTGACGACAGTAATTTCACAAGACGATTGCTTCAAACAGCAAAATGTAAACCTTCCTGTTCAGACATATATACCGAAGAACTTGCAATATTTGTTGAAGCTTTCTCAAGAATTGCAATGCCCGAGAAATTCATTCACTTATTTCTAATTGAAGGAGGAGCATCTGCTGTAGAAAATGCACTTAAAGTTGCTTTCGACTGGAAAGTTAAGATCAATAAAAAGAAAGGAATCCGCACTGAAAAAGGACATCAGATAATTCATTTTAGAGAGGCTTTTCATGGCAGAAGCGGTTATACTCTTTCTTTAACAAATACGGATCCCGTTAAAACAGCATATTTCCCTAAATTCGATTGGCCAAGAATACTAAATCCTAAAATTGTTTATCCCTTAAATTCAAACCTTGATGCAATAATAAAAAGCGAGCACCAAGCAATCCTTGCTATTAAAGAGGCTATAACAAAGAATCGGGATGACATAGCTGCAATAATAATAGAACCAATACAATGTGAAGGCGGTGATAATTTTTTCCGCAAGGAGTTCTTCATAAAGATTAGGCAAATTGCAGATGAGTGTGAAATACTCCTTATATTTGATGAAGTGCAAACCGGATTTGGAATTACCGGTAAATTTTGGGCTGAAGAATATTACGTTACACCCGACATAATTGCATTCGGTAAAAAAGCTCAGGTATGTGGTATTATTTCCACAGATAGAATTGATAATATCGAAGATAATTGTTTTCATAAATCAGGGAGAATAAATTCCACCTGGGGCGGAAATCTTACAGATATGGTTAGATCTGCTAAATATTTGGAAATAATTGAAGATAAAAATCTAGTCAATAACGCTGAAGAAATGGGGAAATTATTACTTTCCTTGATTCATAATTTAAGCGAAGAGTATCCCGGCTTGGTTATGAATCCAAGAGGAATTGGTCTTCTTTGTTCTTTTGACCTTCCCAACTCTGAATTGAGAACTGCATTAAGAAAAAAATGTTTTGATCTTGGATTAATTATACTCGGATGCGGAGAAAAAACAATAAGATTTCGCACGACCTTAGATATAACTGAGTCTGCTTTGATAGAAGGTTTTGAAATAATAAAAAAAGCTTTATATTTAGTGGTCAAATAACATTAAATAACACACTACTTACCGGAAGCAGCCTGTTTGTTGACAGGCTCTTCTGTTTATAATATGCCCGGAAAACTATATATAACAGCTACTCCAATTGGTAATCTTGAAGATATAACGATTAGAGGTCTTAATATTTTAAAGGAATCAGATTTTATTGTCTGCGAAGATACCCGAGTTACGTCCATACTATTAAAGCACTATAATATCAGCAAGGAACTTGTTTCTTTAAATGCCGCTACCGAGTCACGCAAAATAGATGGAATAATTAAAAGACTTGCCGCTGGTGCTATTGCAGCACTTGTATCAGATGCCGGAACTCCTTGTATTTCAGATCCTGGAACAAGGCTTGTATCAGAGGCCGGTAAACACGGAATTGAGATTTGCGGAATTCCGGGGGCAAATGCCGCAATCACTGCTCTTAGCATAAGCGGACTTCCGGCCGATTCATTTATTTTTGAAGGATTTCTCCCTCAGAAAAAAGGGAGGCAGAAATTACTGATGCAACTTGCTAAAGAAAACAGGACAATAATTTTCTATGAATCAGTTCATCGAATTGAAAAACTTCTTGATGAATTGAATGAATATATGCCAAATCGATATTGTATGATTTTTCGTGAAATTACAAAAAAATTCGAAGAGGTATGGAAAGGAACACCGTCAGAAATAATTAAAAATCCGAAAACAGTAAAAGGAGAATTTGTAATTATTTTATCTCCTTTGAAATGGGAAGTAAGAGTTTAACCGGCCGGGAATCCCGACCGGTTAAAATATCAGTATTTTATTACAGACAGAACTTTATAATCTTTAAGAAATTCTCTTCCTTTAAGAAATTCCAATTCAACTATGAAAGAAACAGCATCTACAGAACCTCCACATCTTTCAATTAATCGGCAAGCTGCTTGCATCGTTCCTCCTGTAGCTAACAAATCATCATGTATGAATACCCTTTCACCCGGGGAAACAGCATCTTGATGTATCTCTATGCAATTTGTACCATATTCTAACGAATACTTTTCGCTGTATTTAAGATATGGAAGTTTTCCGGGCTTTCTGATAGGAACAAATCCAAGACCTAATTCAGAAGCAAGAACTCCGCCCGCTATAAATCCTCTTGATTCTATGCATGCAATTTTATCAAATTTTAATCCGCTGATGCTTTCTTTAATTGAATCTATTGCATATCTGAACGCCTTTGGATTATTTAAAAGTGGTGTGATATCTTTAAATACAATTCCTTCTTTTGGAAAATCAATAACATCTCTTATGTAGTTTTTTAATTCCATAACATCTCCTGTTAAATCACAAAATATTTATATAGAACGTAAGCTGCAGTAAATCCCAGAATTGCACCGGTAATTACCTGAGCTGTTGAATGAACTTTTAATACAAGCCTCGACATTCCAATGATAATAATCAACGGAATAAAAAACAAAGCTGATTTTTGATATATTGAAAATATTATTCCAAAAGGAATTGTTATTCCAATTAAATGTGCGCTGATTTTCCAAAACAGATTTATTAGTATCATAAGGACAGATATGAAGGCATAAATAAACCAAATCATATAAATTGAATAGCTCAGGTTGAAAGAAAGCAATAATAATCCTGCGGTAACTGAAAGCAATACACCAATAATATAAGGAACAGTTCTTTGATCCTTATCTGTAGCATCATCATCAACTATTTTATTGTTTTTTCTCATATACAAGAAATAAGAAATAGGGAGAATAAGTCCAAATACAATTGCAGTAACTGAAACAATTATTATGTCTCGAACAGAATATAACATTACAAAAGCAATATAAATAAACATTACTGTTAAATTAACAGGCGGAACAAATACAGTAGATATAACTCGAGCTGCTTTCCGTATCTTATTATTTTTGCACTTGTTATCTCCTCTCATTTATTTTTCCACCTTCGGATTATTCTTAAGATACAATAAGTAATCTTCGAGGATTTCTTTGACCTCAGCATAAGTAAGAATCTGCATCAGTTTTGTGCGGATTCGGCTAACATCATAAAGTCCGCGCAAATATCCTGTATAATGTTTCCTGAATTCCAGAACTGCTTTTTTCTCCCCTTTTGTTATAATACTGTAGTTAAGATGTTTTAATGCTGTTAGTATTCTCTCCTCGGCAGTAAGTTCGGTTGGTTCAATGCCTTTTTCAAGAAGAAGTTTAGCTTCTTTAAATATCCATGGATGAGTTATGGCTCCTCTGGCAATCATTACCCCATCTGCATTTGTTTCGTTAAAAGCTTTTTGTACATCATAAGCAGAGAAAACACCTCCGTTTAGAAATACAGGTATTTTAATTACTTCTTTTACCTTGTTAATCCATTCCCAGTCAGGATCGCCCGAATGTCCCTGACATCTTGTTCGGCAATGAAGTGTTAAGGCTTTTGCTCCTGCATCTTCTATCCTTCTTGCAACTTCCAGAATATTTATTGACTCTGAATCCCAGCCTATTCTAGTTTTAACTGTGACCGGAAGCGAGACAGCCTTGACTACCTGGCTTACCATGTTTTCAAGATACGGAGGATCTTTTAATAAGCCGGCACCTGCCCCCCTGTTTGCGATCTTTTTTACCCAGCAACCGGCATTTATATCAATCATTTCGGGATTTTCTTCTTGTGCAGCTATAGCAGCTTTAACCATAGAACCAATATTTTCGCCATATATTTGAATTCCAATTGGTCTCTCTTCATCAAGAATAATCATTTTATTTCTTGTCTTCACATTATCTCGAATTAAGCCCTCGGCATTTACAAACTCAGTATATAAAATATCAGCTCCCATCTCTTTACATAGTTTTCTAAACCCGATATCAGTAACATCTTCCATCGGAGCCAAAAGAAGCGCTCTGCTTCCTAATGTATTTTCTACTTTAAACATATTGTTCATCTTATTATATTATTATTAGTTATCCTATTTCATTTTAAGCTTATATGCAACATAAATTAGTGTAATAAAAGTAAAAAAGGCTCCTGTAAGAAACGGGAATTGGTATCCAAAATAGTCAAAGGAAAAACCTCCCCACAGTGGTCCAAGAAACCTTGCGAATGCCGATATTGACTGATTAACACCTAGAACGGCACCCTGAATATTGTCGGGGGAATATTTCGATACCAAGCTCAGCACCACAGGCTGAAGAATTCCTGAACCAATGGAGAGTGTTCCAATTGCTATTGCAACTCCTAAAAAATTCACTCCGTATGGAATCATCCCTAACCCAATAATCATAAATATTATTCCAGTAATTACTAAATGCCGTTCACTGATCTTATCACTTAAAAATTTAATCAGAACCCCCTGAACTAATGTACTGACCAATCCCATTATTCCAAATAGATATCCGTTTTGAGCATCGGTAAATTTATAATATTTATATCCGAGCAGCGAAAATGTTCCATGTATATTCGCCATAGAAAATATAAGAATAAAAGAAATGATAATTATCATTCCAACTATCGGCTCCCTTAACACTTTTAACGTGAACTTTATATCGACAAGTTTAAATGAAAATGGTGTCTCTTTATGTTTTTCTAACTTAGACTCAGGAAGGGCAAAAAATGCAAATAAGAAAGCCGCAAATGAAAGCGCAGCGCTTGTGTACCCTACAACATCATAACCATACTGAGAGAGATAACCGCCAATAACAGGGCCAAAAAGAAATCCAAGACCGAAAGCGGCACCTATCATGCCCATTCCCCTGCTCCTTTCATGCTTATCTGTAATATCTGCAATATAGGCCTGAGCAGCCCCTATGTTACTACTCCCAATTCCGGCAAGAAGTCGGGATAAAATTAAAAGAAAAAAACTATTGGCAAAACTGAAAAGTAAATATGATCCGGAAGTCAGTAGAAGAGAATAAACTATAATTGGTCTGCGCCCAGTTCTATCAGATAGTCTGCCCAATATTGGATTAAAAAGAAATTGCATTAATGAAAAAGTTGCAATCACCATTCCCACTGAAAAATCCGATACTCCAAGATTCTTGGTAGCAAATGTCGGAATTAGCGGAATCAACAGGCCAAAGCCTAACAAATCAATAAAAACGGTCAGAAAAATAATTGAAAAAGTTGCTGATTTATTTATTTGTTTGTTTGTTTTCATTCTTATCGAAGCAGGTACTCGATACTAATTACCTGAAACTTCCTTTATTGATCTGTATTTATTTATAGTGTTTCTAGTATCTTCAAAACTTTGCAGCATTTGTTTTTTGTCTTTTTCACTCAAGAATCCCAACCCTGAGGAATCAAACTTCTCAGCTGTTGATGGCAATATCAGATATCGTTTTCTACCATTATAAATTCCTTTATAAACCCAAATTGGAAGAAAGGACAAATCTTTCAAATATATTTTCTCATCTTTTTTTTGTATCGAAAAATTTAACAGTACCCCCCCGTCAGAATATCTCCAGCGCTGATTGCTGATAAAATTTCCGAGACTGTAGGCAACAAAACCTGAATCCAGTCTTCCTCCCTGTGTCTTGAATTTTCTGACCGGCTGCAATGTGTGACTATGGCCGGCCAATATAATATCAGCTCCCATTTTTATTACTGAATCAACAATAGCAATCTGATAGGCATTTGGTTCACGCTGGTATTCTTCACCAAAATGGAAATAAACTATCACAACATCCGGGAAGTAATCTTTTGCTTTCTGAATATCTTTTCTGATCGTTTTCGGATCTAGTCTGTTTAAATAATACTCTCTTGAATTAATACCCAGATTCGACAAAGCTGTATATGCCAGAATGCATACCGATATCCCGTTTATTTCTTTTCTGAAAAATCTTAATGTATCATTTGTACGGCCTGCCCCTGTATAAAAAAGTCCTTCTTTTTCAATCGATCTCAACGTTGTTTGTATTCCGCTACTGCCGTGGTCTGCTGTATGATTATTTGCAAGAAAAAGCAAATCAAAACCTGCACCGGTAATAGCTTCGATATACTCTGAAGGTGAACGGAATTGAGGATAACCGGATAAATCCTTATTATTTGATGAAATAACTGTTTCAAGATTACCCATTGCGAAATCAGCTGCTGTAATATATTTTCTTATGAAATCATAATTATGCCTGAAATCAAAAGAATCACGGCTTTCCATAGCATACTGAAATTGTACTGAATGACACATAAGATCGCCGGCAACGGTAAATGCAACAATAGATGAATCGGAACTTTTTTTCACTGAAGAAGACTCAGACCGACAATTGCCGCAACCCAGAATTACACTTCCAAGTAGAAAAAGAAAAGTTATCAACAGTTTATTTAAGAAGGGATTAGGATACAATCTTATTCTTTTCTTGCAAAGATTTAATTTCCTGAATTTCAACTCTAATTTCCTGTGCCATATCTTTAAGTTCGCTCATTGCCTTTCTAAGCCTTACACCTGCAGCTTGCTGTTTTTTATCGTAGAATTTAATTATATCCGGTTCTAAAGAAATAAGAAAATCAAGCATTTCCTTGTATTTATCGCTCATATTAACTCCGTTACAATAATCATTTATATCCTATTTAATTTTTCAATAAACCCGTAAGTTACATTAAGAACTTGTTCCAGTTTATCGTTAGAACCCGGGAAAGGGTGAACTGCGTTAAAGGTGTGCCCTGTATTCTGTATTACGTGAAATTCATTTAGACTATCTGAGTCTGAATTCCATTCATATAAGTCTGCAGATTCTGAGACGGGAACAGTTAAATCATTTTGTCCGTGAATAAGACATAACGGAACATTTAATTTTTGTATTCTTTTCTTTAGATTAAGCCGGCCTTCAGCGTTTTCTTCAATGTCGTTCAGCAATTCCAATCCAATATACATAACTTGTCCTGTTCTGGAATTTGGAATCGGAAGCACCCCGTTTTTTTTCCATTCTTCTTTCTGCCGGTCTGTGTACCTATTGAAATGTGAAATTGGAGCCCAAGCAATCACACCGGAAACCCTCTGATTCTCGGCTGCTGCAATTACCGCTTCCCCTCCGCCTCTGCTATGGCCAAGGAGGATTATCTTTTCTGTCTGATTGAATTCACCAAATTTTCCTTCATAAGTTGAATTGATAATTTCATTTAATTCGTCCAACTCAAGCGAAAAAGAATTATTTTTAAATTTATCAAGTTCTGTAAACAATTCAGAATCATTTCCAATACCGTTATGTGAAAAATTAAAAGATACAACTGTGCAACCTTTCAAAGCAAGTTCATTGCAGGTATATGGCCAAAATCCCCAATCCTTAAAACCTTTAAATCCATGAATGGCAATTACCCATATATTATTATGTTTATGTGCTGTATCAGACTCGTATAAATTTATACTTATTTGATTATTTAGGCGGCTTATGTAATTAATTATTTTTTGCATATTATCAGCAGGATTTCAGAACTCAAAGTTAAAAAAAAACAACAGAATAAAATAGTATTTAATGCTTTTTAATAATAAAAATATAATTATCTTTGGTATCATTAAGCAGTATTTTTTGATTATGAAAAACGATTTACTTGTTATACCTTCAATTGATATTAAAAACGGAAAAACCGTAAGAGTTGTAAAAGGCATTCCTGAATTAGGTTGTAAAAACTACGGAGATGACCCGGTAGATATGGCAATGATTTGGCGTGCCGAAAATGCCAAATGTATTCATGTCGTTGATTTTGATGCTTCACAGGAAAAATCCAAAAAGAATTTTAATGTTATTGCACGTTTATGCGAATCAGTAATAATTCCGGTAGAACTTGGCGGAGGTATCAGTTCGGTTGACGATGCACGGGAAGCTTTATCTTTAGGTGTTTATAGATTGATTATTGGAACAATGGTTTATGAAAATCCACAGCAATTCAGAAAAATATTTGAGGAATTCGGTCCTTCAAAAATTGCAGCAGCAATCGATTATATTGATGAAGAACTAATTATTCAAAGCAGAAGTATAAAAACAGGAATCAATGTTTACGAATACGCCAATAAGCTAAAGGAAATTGGATTACAGAGACTTGTAGTTACCGATGTTTCAAGAAACGGAATGCTTACCGGGCCTAACACTTCAGTTTCGGCAAAAATTGGCAGAAACACAGGTCTAAAAATTACTCACTCAGGTGGGGTCGGATCATTTCAGGATTTACAGAAAGTTAAGGAGGTAGTAGCTTCAGGAGTGGATTCGGTAATAATAGGACGCGCCCTTTATGAAAATAAATTTCCGTGTCAAAGAATTTGGCGCGTTGCTGAATCAGGTATTTTTAGTTGAGGAATTATGGAACGACTAAACACATCAATAAAAAATCCCGGATTCTGGGCAAATATATTTAAGCCCGGACATGGGAAAGAAGACCTTGAACAAGTTCTGTTATCAATGCCCCCCTTTCAAAGAATCGGGAAAAAATATATTCAATTAATATTAAACTTAGTACACAATCGTGTATATTCTCAAAACGAATATGTTTTTTGTCAGGGCGATCCGGGAATTGGACTTTTCTTCATTCAAGATGGTGAAATCAGAATATTTCAGAAAATGGAAAATGGAAAAGAATTTACACTTGCAAAACTTGTAAGAGGCGATTTTTTTGGTGAAATTGCCATGCTAGAAGAAGAAACCAGATCCGCTAATGCTCTGGCACTAAGAGAAACGAAACTGGCAATTATATTTAAGCCTGATCTTGATAAATTTATGGAGCAATATCCCCATAAAGGGATGCAAATTTTAAGAGGAATCACACAGATAGTTTCTGCAAGGCTAAAGCTTATGGATCATGAATACATTTCATTATATAACAAATTTCTAACAATAACTGAGGAGCAAAACAATGAACCAAATAAAGCAAATATTAGTGCCGATTGATTTCTCAAATTACTCGAGAAAAGCACTTAATTATGCATCAGATTTTGCCAAGCAGTTTAACGCATCCCTAATACTTATCTATGTAGTAGAACCTATGGTTTATCCGGCCGATTTCAGTATGGGACAAGTTGCTCTTCCTTCAGTTGATACAGATCTGGCTGAAAGAGCATCTAAAGAATTGGAAACACTTCAAAAAAGTGAAATGCTGCAATCAGTGAAAACTAGAATAATTATAAAAACAGGTAAACCTTTTATTGAAATCATAGAGACTGCAGCAGAACTTGATGTTGATTTAATTATTATTGCTACACACGGACATACAGGTGTTGAACACCTTTTGTTTGGCAGCACTGCTGAAAAAGTAGTAAGGAAAGCTCCCTGCCCTGTTCTTACGCTTAGAGAACCTATTAAAGGCTATAAATATTTTTCGAAAGATTAATAGAGCAAATCGTTGATTATCTTATAATCAGTGCAGCCTGAAGAAATAAGACGGGATTCTAATTCATGTTTCGAATATACTGTTCCTTCCAAAATCGAACAAGATTTCGGAATTCTGTCTTCTTCTATTATGAATTCGGAAACTATTCCTTTAATTACAGTAAAACTTAACGAAATGCTTCCATCTTTAGAAACTCTCTCTATTTTGGTCTCAGGAGATAATGCATAGGTCCATTCCCATTCAGAGTATTTTTTTTCATAAGCTTTAGCTTTTTCTATAATCTCATCCGGGAATATTTCCATGATTTTCTTTGCGCCTGGTAATAATTTCCTGGAAATCAGTAAATCAATGAACGTTTTAGCTTTCAAGCCTGAAATTATTTCAGAAACATTCATTACTTTACTTCTAAAACTTTTACTTGCCCTGGGTGATGAAATTCCCGGTTTGACTTTTAAAGATTCCGAAATCGCAGCAAGATTAGAATCAATAAGAAGAGTACCATGTGAAAGCAACTTACCAGCGGATGTAAACTGTGCGTTGCCTGATATTTTCTTTTCACCAATACAAATATCATTGCGCGAATTCAAGTAGGCTTCCGCTCCGCATTCATTTAGTAAACTAATAACCGGATAAGTGAATTCAGAATATTTATTGAATTTACCGAATTGATTTTTTGTTATAAAACTTATATTAACATTGCCTTCATCATGAAAAACTGTACCCCCGCCGGATATTCTTCTAAGCACAGGAATTCCAGTCTTTTCAATAAAATCTGTGTTTACTTCTTGCCAAACAGACTGATTACGACCAACTACAATACAAGGATCATTAATATATAAGAATACAATATCATCCCCGCTAAAATACTCCCGCATTAGATATTCTTCTATCGCAAGGTTTTGAATGGGATCTGAGATACTGCTCTTAATTATTATCATCTGAAATTAGATATTCAATTTGAGAGGTATCAATTCCGTAGTGTGATGCACTCCATAAAGATTTACCTTCATTACTGATTAACAAGACTTGCGGCGATTGGTGTACCACATTATACTCTTCTGCAATAAGTCGGCTTAACGGACGCGCATCAATTACATTAATTTTAAATAATTTAATTCTTAAACTGCTGCTTTCGTACCATTTGTCAAATTCATACTCAGCACTTCGACTTACAGGACATACCGGACTGTACTTAAAAATAACCGATAAATTACCCTTTGCAGATTCTTCTTTGATGAATTTGATATCTTCTATAGAATATAACTCAATTACTGATTTCACTATCTCTCCGGACTAATTGGCCTTCGAAATATAACTACAAATTAGATATTTTATAGCACTTATGAAAACATCTTAAATTGTTCATATAGTGATACTGCCGTATCCAGATTAAATCTCGTGCGGACCAAAAAGGATTCATCTCTCTGTGCCAGAGGCGGCTCATCTTCCCATTCCATATTCGAATTGAAAACTTTATTGTTTGAAGTATCAATAATTGCCCAATAGCTTGTTCCGTTTATTTTTGATTTCATAACAAGCTGAATACTTCCTTCAACTCCGAATTTCATTGCTGCATCAAACCATTTTAGTTTTTCTTCATCGGTCATATCAATACTGTAGAATATTTTTTATGATTGTATTATCGGATTTGGT
This sequence comes from uncultured Melioribacteraceae bacterium, assembly GCA_964584325.1. Classification (GTDB taxonomy): domain Bacteria; phylum Bacteroidota; class Ignavibacteria; order Ignavibacteriales; family Melioribacteraceae; genus CAZOZP01. Next base: position 63,179 of record CAZOZP010000001.1, on the reverse strand, counting down.
ATCACTTTATTAAGCAAATTATTCATTTCAAAACGAATCTTTCGTTTAAATCCTGTATATTTGAAAGTTCAAAAATGAGAGAGTTATGAAAAATACTAGAATTATTTCATTTTCAAATCAGAAAGGCGGAGTTGGAAAAACATCCCTAACTGTACATCTGGCCGGTGTTATTAACGAAGCAAACTATAGAGTATTGCTTATTGATCTTGATCCCCAAGGTAATTTGTCATCATTTTTTATTGATAATATCTACAATCTTGAAAAAACAACCCGGGAAATGTTAATCGATGAGCTTCCATCTGAAGAAGCGATTTATAAGACCAATTTTGAAAATATTGACCTTATGCCTTCAAATATAACGTTATCTGATCTTGACGCAAAACTTGCCGGAACTGACGATGCTCAGTATATTCTTCAGGATGCTCTTGAAGAGGTTAAACATAGGTATGATTTTATTTTGATTGACTGCCCTCCCTCTCTGTCACGCGCCACGAAAATGGCACTTGTTGCTTCAACGCATTTTATTATACCAATTGAATGTCAGGAATGGGCTGTAAAAGGAGCGGCACAATTACTGGCATTTGTTGAATCTATAAGAAAAAGGTCTAATCCTGAGCTTTCACTTTTAGGGTTTATCATTAATAAGCTATCATCAAAAAGAAAGATTGAAAGTGAATTTAATGAATTATTAAGGTTTACCTATAAAGAACAAGTGTTTGAAACTGAGTTTAAAAATATGGTAATCTACACCGAGGCTGTAACTTTCAAACAACCTATTAATTATTACAATCCTCAATCTTTTGAAGCAGAATCATTCAGAAACTTTTTTAAGGAAATATTAAGCCGTGGCTAAAAAGAGTTTTAAAGAATTTATAAATCAAAACCTTGACAGTAAACCGACTCAATCCAATGTTTATGCTATAAGTGATGATGCAATGCTTAGTAAATCAAAAAGACTTACTAATGGAAGGCTTGTTATAATAGATTATATATTCCCGGATCCTGAGCAACCAAGAAAAAACTTTGATGAAACAGCACTGCAAGAACTTGCAGCATCAATAAAAAAACATGGAATCTTACAGCCAATCCTTGTTGAAGCTCAAGAAGACGGCAATTACAAACTTCTTGCCGGTGAGCGAAGATTCAGAGCTTCTAAAATTGCCGGACTAAATGAAGTGCCTTGCATAATTCTTCAGCCATCCGGGAAAGAAGATAGATTTGCCAAACAATTGGTTGAAAATTTTATAAGAGAAGATTTAAGTCCGATAGAGAAAGCATATGGACTTATTGAATACAAAAACCTTCTTGGGGATACATCTACTTGGAATGACGTTGAAAGCGCACTGGCTATATCTAAAACCAGCAGGAAACAATTCATACGACTACTGGATTTGCCTGAAACGATTCAGAATTTAATAGTCTCTAACAGTAAAAGAGATAATCATCAATTGATTACAGAAAAACATGCAAGAGCATTATTGCTCTTAAATTCTGAAGATATGCGAACTGAACAATTAGAACTTCTTAATGATCTTCTCTCTGTGGATAAAAAATTAACTGCTGAAGAAGCCTTAAAACGAGCTAGAGAAATTCGAGATAGAAAATTTACTATTCCGGCAGAAAAGAAATTAACAATCAAATATACTTCTCAGGAAGAATTAATTGATAAATTAAAACAAATAATCTCGAAGCTTGAAGGGACGCCCGGCGTCCAGTAAGAAATTCAACCCGGTTAATCCGGGTTTTTTTATACCCAAAAATAATCATCTGCAATAAATTAAATGTTTACTGTTAGTACTTCACCAGCGTAACCAATTATATTCGTATTGAAGGTAAATGGTTAAGTAATAATATTCTCATAAACGTATGTATTACATTTACTAAAGGAAAAATATTATTTGTATAATTATTCACTCCTAAACCGGTAGGGCGCCCGAGAATCAAGCAATTGCTTTGCGCTTTACCGTCCCTTTAATTACTGCCGCTATCTCATTACTTTATTACCGTTTACGCCTTTCTTATAATGTTATGGTTGATACTTTTGGACGTGATTAAGCATAAAATAACCAATTTTGTCAAGGCTAAGATCACTAATAAATATTAGTTATAATAGCTTAATACTTTTAATTTTAGATGGAGTCGCAATACTTGGATTTAACAGGAAGATAAGAAGACAGTGGTTTTACCTAACATCCACTATCTTCTTATAACAATAGCATTTAACGATTATTAGCTAAACTATTTCTTTAAGTTTTTTATTAATTTCAGTAGCAATGTCTTCAAGTTTTAGTACAATATCAGCAATCCTATATTGAATTATTGTACGAGGCATAGAATCAAGTGCTGCGCTATCAGGATCCTGTGCAATAGTATAGCCTTTTGCTGCAGATATATAACCACATCCCGTACTCCCATCCTTTCCCATTCCGGTCATTACTACCCCAATTGTTTTGGAGCCAAAATAATGAGCTGCTGACTTGAACAAGACATCTGCTGCAGGTTTCACAAAATTAACCGGGGGATCATCATTAAGTTCAATCTCCCCTTTCTGCGAATTAATTAACATATGTTTATTTCCCGGTGCAAGATATATTTTGGCAGTTTCAATTTTCATTTTATCTTCACCTAATAAAACCGGCATTTGTGCAATAGAATTTAATCGTTCACTAAAATTCTTAAGCATCCATTCAGGGCCATGAAGTACAATAAAGAATGAAGCTCGGTCGTTTGCCTCAATATTTTTAACTAATTCCATCAATGCGCTTGGACCACCTGTGCTTGCGGCTATAACAACACCGGTAGTAGCTGTTTTTTCCTTGAAAGGAATATTTTTGTTTTCTCTTGCAGTTTTCTTATTTGCAAGATTGTATTCAAGCACTTCTTTAACTCTTTCAATGGAAATTGGTTTAGTTATATAATCATCTGCCCCAACTTCATAAGCTCTATTCCTCGCATCGTTCGATGCAAGAGCTGTTACAACTACTATTACCGGAGCAGGCTTTACGGTTAATCGAATTTGCTTTATTAATTCCATTCCATTTAACTGAGGCATTAGCCAGTCTGTAAAGACTGCATCAAAAGTCTGAGTTTTTAGCACTTCAACTGCCTCCATACCGTCTTTTAGCGAAACAACTTCATAACCATTTTTCTTGAAAACTTTTGTTAAAAGAAGTCGGCTGGCAGTATCATCTTCAACAATAAGTACACGTTTCATAATCACTTCACAAAAATATTTATGTTATAATCGAAATTAGTATATTTTTATTAAGAACAAAAATTTTATTTTCTTGTTGACTTTCTTCTTTTCAAGTATTTATTTAGCACTATGAAAAATCAAGAACTAAATACAATGACAATTACAAGAAATCTCTGGTGGTGGTGGAAGTATTATATTCCGTCTGTTCAGTGATTAATATTTCATAAAGAATTTAAACCCTTCTTGGATAACACTGAGAAGGGTTTTTTTGTTTTAAAGGAGAATTATGAAGTTTGAAGATTTTGAAATACTCGCAAAAAAGTATAACGTAATACCGGTATATGAGAAAATAACCGGTGATATGCTTACACCTGTGTTGGCTTATCTTAAAATTCGCGACAAGAATTCCTACTCTTTCCTTCTCGAATCAGTAGAAGGCATAGGCAGAATGGCAAGGTATTCATTGCTTGGCAAAAATCCGGTTAAAATAATAAAGAACAAACGAAATAATCTAACAATAACGGGGCATGGATACGAAACAGAAACTGAGGCAGATATATTCGGATTTCTTAAAGCTGAGATATCCAGTCACAGATATGCAAGGATTGATGATTTACCTGATTTTACAGGAGGAATAATCGGGTACCTGGGTTATGAAAACATCTCTTTGATAGAAAATGTGATTAATTTCGATAACATCCCCGGTCTCGGGACACCGGATTCAATACTTGGCCTTTATGATACAGTAATTGTATTTGACCATTACAAACACCAGCTCATAATTATCTCGAATGTCATCTTAGAGAGTAATACGATAATCAGGGATGCCTTTAATATTGCTAAAGGAAAAATAAGAAAATTAAAAGATGAGCTTGCCTCTGCACCCAAATCCATAGATAAATTTAAAGTTGGAACGACTTCCTTTTCTAATATGAGTGATGAAAAATTTATTAATCTTGTAGAAAGATGTAAGGAAGATATTCACAATGGAGAAGTATTCCAAATTGTGCTTTCTAAAAGATACTCATCAGATTATTCAGGTGACCTTCTGAATGTATATCGTGCATTAAGGATGATAAACCCCTCCCCATATATGTACTTTCTTGAATTCGGAGATGATTTCACTATTATTGGAACATCCCCTGAAGATTTATTAAAAGTTAAAAACAGAAAAGCTGCGATTCTCCCGATTGCTGGTACCAGACGCAGAGGAAAAACAATCGAAGAAGATATTGCTCTTGAAAAAGATCTTCTTAATGATCCGAAAGAAATTGCTGAACATACTATGTTGGTTGATTTGGCAAGAAATGACCTCGGAAGAATATGCAAGTTTAATTCGATAAAAGTAATTGAAAAGATGCAGGTTCAGAGATACTCTCACGTTATGCATATAGTGTCGAGAGTTGAAGGAGAACTTGCCGACGATAAAGACTGTATCGATGCTCTAAGAGCCGGTTTCCCGGCAGGTACTGTTACCGGTGCTCCTAAAATACGAGCAGTACAATTGTTAAATGAATATGAACAGTTGGAAAGAAATGTTTATGCCGGGGCCTTGGGATATATAGATTTCAGCGGGAATATGGATTTATGTATTGCGATTAGAACTCTCTTTGCTAAAGGGAACAAAATTCACTGGCAGGCAGGTGCCGGAATTGTAGCAGACAGTAAACCCGAACTTGAAAGCAAGGAAATCACCAATAAATCAGCAGTGATGTTAAATGCACTAAACTATGCAGAGGTTTTAGATGAAAATTCTGGTAATTGATAACTACGATTCTTTTACTTATAATCTTGTCCAACTCATAGGGAAATTGACTGATGATGTTTTAGTATATAGAAATGATAAGATTACTAATGAAGAAATAATCTCTCTTCAGCCGGATAAAATTGTAATATCTCCAGGACCGGGAAGACCTGAAAACTCCAATATTTCTATTGATATTATAAACGGACTCGGGAAAATTTATCCTATTCTTGGAGTATGTTTAGGTCATCAAGCTATAGGATATTGCTTTGGAGCAAAGATAATCCACGCTCCGGTACTCATGCACGGGAAATCATCGGAAATAATTCATGATAATAAAGGTATTTATAAAAATTTACCTCAGAATTTTCAAGCTGGACGATACCATTCCTTAGTAATCGATCCTGATACACTTCCTGAAAAGCTTGAAGTTTCGGCAAATACTGCTGACGGTACAATTATGGGAGTCAGACATAAATCACTCCCCATTGAAGGAATTCAATTTCATCCTGAATCTGTGTTGACTCCAATGGGATATAATTTAATAAAAAATTGGGTGGAATTATGATTAAGCTAGCTTTGGAAAAAACAATATCACGGGAAAACCTTGAATTTGAGGAAGCCTATGATGTTATGATGAATATAATGAATGGTAAAGTAAATCAATCACAAATAGCAGCTTTACTGACAGCATTAAAATCTAAAGGAGAAACTTCTTTGGAAATTGCCGGATTTGTTAAGGCGATGCGTGAAAACAGCATTAAAATCGATAATGAATCAGATGCAATTGATGTTTGCGGGACCGGTGGTGATGAATCCGGAACTTTCAACATCTCGACGGCAGTATCTTTTGTTGTTGCTTCTCTGGGAATTAAAGTTGCCAAACACGGAAACAGATCAATTTCAAGTAAATCAGGAAGTGCCGATGTTCTTTCAGTTCTTGGAATAGATATTAATATGAGCAGAGAAAAATCGTCGGATGCTCTTAGAAAAGTTGGCATCACTTTTATGTTTGCGCCAAATCATCACCCGGCAATGAAATATGTAGCAGCTGTAAGAAAGGAATTAGGCTTCAAAACAGTTTTTAATTTATTAGGTCCACTTACAAATCCTGCTAATACACAAAAACAGCTGATAGGAACTTATTCTGAAAAAGCTGCTGAATTGTTAGCCAATTCATTGGTTGATCTGGATATGAAAAGAGCTTGTGTAATTTGTACTGATAATAAATATGATGAGTTTACATTAACAGGCAATACTAAGGTTTTTGAATATACAAAATCAAACGGTATAAGCAATTTTGACATTTCCTTTGACCATATAAACTATCCGAAAATTACACTTGAATCTATTTCAGGTAATTCACCTGAAATAAATGCAGAAATTATTAGAAATATTTTTACATCTAAACTTAAATCTCCCTATTTTTACGTCACTGCTGCAAATTCTGCTTTAGCACTTTATGCATTCGGCTATTCAGACAATATAACCGAATGCCTTAAAGCAGCAGAAAACGCCATATTATCCGGCGCGGCTAATAATAAACTGATTGAATTAACAAATTTTTGCAGGAATTAAATGTCACTTATCGACTTAATTATTGAAGTTAAAAAAGATGAGGTGAAAGAGTTAAGGACCACCTACATCGAATCTGATTTTCAAGATTCAGTATTCTTCAACCTTGAAAGAATAAGCCTTTTTAATGCACTAATCTCAAATTTGGATATTGCTTTAATAGCAGAGATAAAAAAAGCGAGTCCTTCTAAAGGTGTAATCCGTGATGATTTTGATCATTTTGATATTGCAGAAACATATATGAACGCCGGAGTTGATGCGATTTCAGTACTTACTGATTCAAATTTCTTTAAAGGTGGAATTTCATTGCTAAAAGATGTAGCACAGATAAAAACAGTTCCTTTGCTTAGAAAAGATTTCATAATAGATGAGTTTCAAGTTCTTGAAGCAAAAGCCAATGGTGCAGATGTAGTTCTCTTAATTTCTGAAGTTCTTTCAAAACAGCAGATTAAAGACTTAACCCAGGCTGCATACGAAAACGATATGGAAGTGCTTCTTGAAATTCACTCTGCCGGACAAATAGACAAAATTGATTTTGATCTTAATCAGATGATAGGAATCAACAACCGGAATCTGCAGGATTTTAGCGTAAGCATAGACAATACACTTAAGCTTCTCGATGATATTCCCTATGATGCTCTAATAGTTAGTGAAAGCGGTCTTAATGGGGGTGAATCTATTTCCAGGCTACTTGATACCAGAGTAAACGGTGTTTTAATCGGTGAGCATTTTATGCGTGCCGATGATATTTATTCGGAAGTTAAAAATATTCAGGAGCTTTGCAGGCGTGAAAGTTAAGATATGCGGAATTACATCTTCTGAAGATGCCCTTACGTGCTTCAATGCCGGCGCCGATGCTTTGGGCTTCGTTTTCTATGAAAATAGTAATAGGTTTGTACATCCGGATAAAGCTTATTCCATAATAAAGGTGCTTCCCTCTTTCATTGTGAAGACCGGAGTGTTTGTCAATGCAACCCCTGATGTGGTAAACAAAACAGCAAAACAACTCAGATTAAATACTGTTCAACTCCATGGCGATGAATCTCCGGAGATAATAGAGAAAATTGATTATGAAGTGATTAAATCTTTTAGGGTTTCCGAACAATTTGATTATTCAAGCTTAAATGCTTATTCTTCTTGCCATTATCTCCTTGATACCTACGACCCCAATGAATATGGTGGAACTGGAAGACGATTTAACTGGAATCTTATTCCATCCGACTTGCGAGATAAGATAATTCTTGCCGGCGGATTATCAGTTTCAAATATTGAGTATGTTCGGGAGGTTATCAAACCTTCAGCAGTTGATGTATCTTCTTCTCTTGAATCTGCCCCCGGAGTTAAAGATAGATTTAAGGTAATCGAATTCTTAAGCATTGCCAAAAAGGATAATCCATGCTGATACTTTTGCCACTTGAAACACCCCGGAAAGAGTTGAACAACATAATTGAAAGAATAAAATCTTTCGGATGTACACCGCATGAGATACCCGGAGAAATCAATCTTGCCGTGGGAATAACAGGAAATACTTCTCAGCTTTCGGAAAATGAATTCCAGCTTATGCCTTATGTTATCCGAGTTATCCGAGTTTCGAAAAAATATAAGCTTGCCAGTCGTGAAATGATTCCTCAAGATACAATTATTAATATTGATGGAACAAAAATCGGAGGTGAATTCCTTAGCATAATAGCCGGACCATGCTCTATAGAAAGCCGCGATCAGGCTTTTGAAACTGCCGGTAAACTAAAGGAAGCCGGAATAAGATTATTCAGGGGAGGAGCATACAAACCAAGATCAAGTCCGTATGCTTTTCAAGGTATGAAAGAAAAAGGATTGTTAATTCTTTCGGAAATAAGAAAAGAGTTAGGAATGGTAATAATTACAGAACTTCTTAATCCGTCTAATCTTGAAGCTGTAGCTGAAACTGCAGACATTATTCAAATCGGAGCCCGTAATATGCAGAATTTTGCCTTGCTTGAAGAAGCAGGTGCTACTGGTAAACCGATAATACTTAAACGCGGACTTTCGGCTACTGTAGAAGAATTGTTAATGAGTGCTGAATACATCCTTTCACAAAATAATTTTAATTTGGCTTTATGCGAAAGAGGTATCAGAACTTTTGAAACATCCACCAGGAATACTTTAGATCTAAATTCCATTCCGGTTATTAGAAAAAATACTCATTTGCCAATTCTTGCAGATCCTTCTCATGGTGTAGGCATAAGTGAATTTGTGCCCGATATGGCACTTGCATCTATCGCTGCTGGAGCCCAAGGATTAATGATTGAAGTTCATCCTGACCCGATAAATGCATTGTCCGATGGATATCAGTCGCTTACTCCGATTCAATTTTCTCAACTTATGGAAAGGATTAGATCTTTTGCCGGATTTTTTAATAAGGAATTACAATAATGCCAAATCAGACAATAAATTACAAACTACCCGACGAACAGGGTAAATATGGAATTTTCGGCGGGAAATATGTACCGGAAACTCTTATCACTGCACTTCGAGAACTCGAAACTGTATATAACGAGCTATCTGTTTCTCCGGAATTTCATTCTGAACTAGATGAACTTCAAAAGAATTATAATGGGCGCCCGACGCCCCTGTCATTTGCTCCAAGACTAACTGAATACTATGGTAAAGCCAAGATATACTTAAAACGAGAAGACCTTTGTCATACCGGAGCACATAAAATCAACAATACTTTAGGGCAGATTCTTCTTGCACAAAAACTTGGGAAGAAAAGAATAATTGCGGAAACCGGTGCCGGACAACATGGTGTGGCAACTGCAACTGTTTGCGCCAGATTCGGATTAAAATGCGTTGTTTATATGGGAGAAGTTGACGTTGAAAGACAAAAACTAAATGTTTTCAGAATGCAAATGCTCGGAGCAGAAGTTATTCCGGTTACTTCAGGAAGTAAAACATTGAAAGACGCAACAAATGAAGCTATTCGAGATTGGGTTACAAATGTTGCCGATACACACTACATTATTGGTTCTGTTGTAGGGCCTCATCCATACCCGAAAATCGTAAGAGATTTTCAGTCTGTTATTGGCTCTGAAATTAAAGAACAGATTTTTTCCATTGAAGAGAAACTTCCTGATTATATAATTGCTTGTGTAGGCGGAGGATCAAATGCAATGGGTACCTTCTTCCCTTTTCTAAACAATCCTGAAGTTAAACTTATTGGAGTTGAAGCCGCCGGATTAGGCGTAGATACTGATAAACATTGTGCTTCTCTTACAAAAGGAAGAATAGGAATTTTTCAAGGGATGAAGAATTATCTTCTTCAAGATGATGACGGGCAGGTAACAGAAGTCCACTCTATCTCCGCAGGATTAGACTACCCGGGTGTTGGGCCTGAACATTGTTTTCTAAAAGACTCATCCAAGGCAACCTATGTTTCAGTTACAGATGAAGAAGCTCTATTAGCTACGAAATTTCTGGCGGAAATGGAAGGAATTCTTCCTGCTTTGGAAAGTGCTCATGCTATTTCTTATCTGGAAAAACTAATGCCTGAGACCAATAAAGATCAAATTGTAGTTGTTACTGTTAGCGGACGCGGTGATAAAGACTTAAACACAATTATTCAAAGATTCGGGAGCAATTTATAATGCCACTTCTTAAAGATTATATCTCTGAAGTAAATAAAACAAAAAAAGTTTTATCTGTTTATCTAACCGCTGGCTATCCGGAGAAATCGTCTTTCACTAAACTAGCCCTTGATGTGTTAAATTACTCGGATATGATTGAACTTGGAATGCCTTTTTCTGATCCGCTTGCTGACGGTCCAATAATTCAGCAATCATCAAATTTGGCTATAGGTAACGGGATTACTACAAAATGCGTTCTTAAGTATTGTTCTGAAATCAAAAAAGAATCAGACAAGCCTGTAATTCTGATGGGTTACGCAAATACAATACTTAGATACGGTGTAAAGCAATTTGCTAAAGACGCTGAGAATGCCGGGGCTTGCGGAGTAATTGTACCGGATATTCCGTTAGAAGAATATAATGATTTTTTCAGTAGTGATTTTACCGGATTAAATACTATTATGCTTACTACCCCTACTTCTTCTGAAAATAGAATAACTGAGATTGACAGTAAGTCATCCGGTTTTATTTATTGTGTGAGTTTTACGAGCACTACAGGAAGTAGTAAAACTTTTGATGAAGAGATAATTAAAAATCTGGAGAGAACTTATAAACTTGTAAAAAACAAAATGCTGATTGGGTTCGGAATTAAATGTAAAGAAGATATATCCAAAATATATAATTATGCTGATGGATTTATTGTTGGAAGTGCTGTTGTTAAAAGACTAGAATCAGATAACTCTGAAGGATACAAAGATACTTTAAATTTTATTGCGGAACTCAATTTGACATGCAGCAAAAAAACCTGACACCGGATCAGGCTTTTAACTTTATTTAACTTCTATCAGCACATTATCAATAAGCCTGGTTTTACCAATGCGACAAGCTGTTAGTATATAATAACTCTCACCTTTATTGATTTTACTTGCATCTTTAAACGTAATTGGGTTAACAATCCTGAAATAATCAGGTGAAGAAGTGACCGGAGAACGTAGTATTTCATTAGCAATGAAAATAATTTTTTCTGAGTCAGTCTCTCCATTTTTTATCATCTCTTCTGCTTTGGAAATTGCCCTACTCAGAACCAAAGCATCTTTTCTTTCTGTATCATTCAAATAAATATTGCGGCTGCTCATTGCCAGTCCGTCCATTTCTCTTACAATTGGGGCAGTAATAATATCTATTCCATAATTCAGGTCTTTAACCATTCGTTGTATAACAGCAGCTTGTTGAGCATCTTTCTGACCAAAAACTGCTACATTAGGTTTAACAATATTAAAAAGAATAGAGACTACAGTAGTTACGCCCTTAAAGTGAGTAGGTCTTGACTCTCCTTCCAAAGGTTTTGTTACTTCTTCAACTTCAACCCAAGTCTGAAAGTAATCAGGATATATTTCTTCTGAAGAGGGAGAAAATAGAACCGATGCGCCACGATCTTCAATAAGTTTTGAATCCCGCTTAATATCCCTGGGATATTTTGTAAAATCTTCATTAGGTGAAAACTGAGAAGGATTGACAAAAATTGATACTACTACTTCATCGCATTTATTCCTTGCGATGTCTATCAGGGACAGATGTCCTTCGTGCAAATAACCCATTGTAGGAACAAAACCTATTGTCTTTCCGGATGCCTTTATTTCATTAGAATAAAGATGCATCATCTTTATGTTTTTAATAGTTTTAATTTTGTCTCCTTTAATTAACCAATATTTGCAGTAACTGCGATATTTTTGTTTTTAAGTCTTTTCGATGAACAACCATATCGATAAAGCCTTTTTCCTGTAAAAATTCTGATGTCTGAAAACCCTCTGGTAAGTCGCGGCCAATAGTTTCTTTAATGACCCTAGGGCCGGCAAAACCAATAAGAGAACCCGGCTCGGCAATATTAATATCTCCAAGCATCGCAAAACTGGCGGTTATTCCTCCGGTTGTAGGGTCTGTCAACAATGAAATATACGGCAACCCGGTCTCGGACAGTAAAGCCAGCCTTGACGATGTTTTAGCCATTTGCATCAGAGAGAATGCACCTTCCATCATCCTGGCGCCACCGCTTGAAGATATAATAATAAGAGGAATTCTATCCTTTATGGCCTTATCAGTAATTCTTGCAATTTTTTCTCCAACCACTGACCCCATGCTACCGCCAATAAATCGAAAATCCATTGAAGCAACAGCCACCTTCCTTCCGTTAATTTTACCTGTTCCGGTTCTAACTGCATCATATAGTTTTGTTGAGCTAATAGAGGCCTTAATTCTGTCCTTATATGATTTAGTGTCAGTAAATCCAAGAGGATCAGCTGATTTCATCTTTTTATCGTACTCCCTGAAAGTATTTTCATCAAGAAGAATTGAAAAGTATTCAGCGCTCCCTATCCTAAAGTGATTATCACATTTAATGCAAGTCCATTTATTAAGTTCAAGCTGTTTCTTGTGAATTATCTCATCGCATTTATCACATTTAAGCCACTGTCCATCAGGTAGCTCACGTTTCCTGCTTTCCAGCGAAATGTTTTCTTTTGATCTTTTAAACCATCCCATTATTTACCTTTCTTAACATTTGCTAAAAATGTAAGCATTATTTCCGGATTATTCGGATCATTGGTTTTTACGACAAAACTGCGTGTGATTTTACCGGATAATCCGCTTGTGTTTAGCTCGATTGTCATAAAAGCCTTACTGCCTTGAGTGATTTTCTTTGAACTTACAGCTGCTAATTTTAATGAACTTCCGGGTTTGAATTCCTTAAGCTCGTATTCTTTCTTTCCATAATTTTCGATAGTAGCCTGATAAATAAATGATCTTCCTTCCTGAACATCCCCGAAATCATAAATATATCTGTCGAGTTTTAATCCGTTATTATTTTCATTTTCCTTGCTTTCAAGTATGTTTGCCTTAAAAGAAATTCTATAGTCCGGATTATTCGGATCATTGGTTTTAATATAAATATGTTTCAACTGCGATCCTCTTCTGCCACTGGAATTAAAAGATACTTTAAGTTTTGTGCTTTCCATTGGTTTAAGAACGTTTTTATCAGGTTTTGCAGCAGTACATCCACATCCGGGACGTACATTTACAATTGTCAGTTCCTGATCTCCGGTATTTATTATTTCATATTCATAGCTAACGGTTACATTATCTGATATATCTCCAAAATCATGAACAGGTTTGCTTACTGAAATCTTGGGTCCGGAAAATTGGGCAAAAATCATTACTGAAAATAGAATAAACAATAACGTAAATTTTTTCATTTTTTCTCCTTAATAACAAAATCTTTAAAATAATCCGGTTCCAGATAATCATAATCGGTTCTTAACAATTCTCTGCCGTAACTTAAATACCAAATACCAATTGCAGTTGCTGAAGGAAATGAATGAAGTTCTTTAGAATTAAATGCATTGCCGAATACAGCCATATTCATTGTTTTTTCCTCAAGCGTTTTTTTATCAATAACATGAATATTTTCCTTAATCGAATAACTACCTGCAAAACCCGAAAAACAAGCATAATAAAATTCCGAAATATTAACTTTATTAGCAATAGCAAACTTTGTTTCAGAATTATAATAGGTAGATATGTTCAATGCCATAGCTTCGAATGTAGGGACAGCCGCAACAGGTATCCCTGCCCCGAATGCAATCCCTTTAACTGCAGAAAATCCTATTCGTAATCCCGTAAAACTCCCGGGACCGGCTGAAACGGCAATCGCCCCAATATCTTTCAATTCCGTCGCGGCAGATTTTAAGACAAATTCTATCATTGAAAATATTTTCTCTGAATGTATATTCTTTGCCTTTATGCCTGCTTCATAGATTTCGCCTTTATTCAATATCAGAGCAATACTGCAAAGATTTCCGGAAGTCTCAACTGCAAGAACAGGTTTATGAGAATTTGCTAATCTCAATATTTCTTTCGCCATTTTTTATCTGAATTTTAATGTTATAACAATTTTTGGGAAGAATTTCCTCATACATATCTGCCCATTCAATAAATATAACAACACCCGATTCGCCTATGTATTCATCAAAACCAATGTCGTATAGTTCTGCAGATTTCTTTATTCTGTAAAAATCAAAATGTGTTACCTGATAAACGCCTGAATATGAGTTTACAATTGAAAAGGATGGACTAGCTGCATTCTGAATTCCCCAGTTCCTACAAATCTCCTTAACTAAAAAAGTTTTTCCTGTACCCAAGCTTCCATTAAGACATATAACATCACCGGGACGAAAGATTTCAGCTAATTCTGCAGCAAGATTCTTTGTTCCATCTACAGATGTAATTGTTTTTTTTAATACAATACACATTATTTACTTTCTAGTTTAATTACAGGCAGAATCATTTCTTCCATAGAAATTCCTCCGTGTTGGAAAGTGTCTTTATAATAACCTAAAAACTTATGATAATCCGTAGGATAAACAAAGTAGTAATCTTCTTTTGATATAATATACCCTACAGATAATCCCATAGCCGGTAATTTATATTCTTCAGGATTTTTTATGTAAAGTGCATGTTTTTCATCAGCTTTTAAATTTCTTCCGAATTTAAATCTAAGATTCTTTGAAGCTTCTCTATCACCCAAAACTTTCGCTCCTCTCATAGCCCTGATACTTCCATGATCAGTTGTTATAATAATTTTGGCTTTTTTGATATTGCTTATTGCTCTGAAAGTATTCAGTAAATACGAATGCTTAAACCAGCTTTGGGTTAAAGACCTGTAAGCAGATTCATCCGGAGCAATTTCCTTAAGAAGGCTTGAATCTGATCTGCCATGAGCAATCATATCTAAGAAATTCACTACTACAGCTAAAAGCTGATTATTTGAATATGAATTAACATTATTTTCAAAATTTCTACCATAATCAGGATCAATTATTTTCAAGTAGCGTAAATCATTTTTTAGCTTAATTCTGTTTCTATCCAACTGATTCTGAAGCAATTCTTTTTCATGAGCATTCAAAGTGTTTTCATCTTCCTTGGCATTTTTCCAAAGGTCAGGATAAAGATTTTCAATTTCAGAAGGGAATAATCCCGAGAAAAGTGCATTTCTTGAGTAAGGTGTAGCAGTAGGCAGTATGGAATAGTAATATTCTTTTTTGATTTTAAATATATCTTTAATATAAGATTCCATCAGCAACCACTGATCTAATCTTAAGCAATCCAGAACAAAAAAGAATACCGGTCCTTCAGCATTTTTCAGTTCAGGGATCAGATAATTAGCAACAATCTGTGGACTAAGCAACGGTATTTTCGCTTGAGTTCCGCCTTTAAGCCAGTATTTATAATTCTTTTCCACAAATTTTGAAAAGGCCCTATTGCATTCTTTTTTCTGCTCATTCAGAGTTTGGCGTAAATCAACTTCCGGGTGAATATCAAATTCCATATCCCATTTTACCAACCTGAGATAAATATCAATCCAATCTTCATAATCCAGATTCTGAAGAAGCAACTGCGAAATGCTGTTAAATTCTTGAAGATAATCTTTAGCTGCATACTGTCCGGAAATCTTCTTAGATTCAAATATCTTCTTACATACCATCAGAACTTGAGAAGGAACAACAGGTTTAATAAGATAATCTGTTATCTTGCCTCCGATAGCATCGTTCATTAAAGACTCTTCTTCGCTTTTTGTAATCATTACAACCGGAATACCCGGTTGTAAATCTTTGATTGCCGCGAGCGTTTCGAGTCCTCCCATTCCGGGCATCATTTCGTCTAGAAAGATTAGATCGTACCTGCCGCTTTTCACATTGGATATTGCATCCTCGCCGTTTGTGGAAGTTTCAACTTCATATCCCTTTTCTGTAAGAAAAATGATGTGTGATCTAAGCAACTCTATTTCATCATCAACCCATAGAATTCTTTTTCCTTTCATTTTATTCTCCTATTGAATTGAAATATGAACTTCAAGTCCTGCTTCGTTTGTGGTAGTTGCCGGAGTAGTTGTAGCACCGTCGGGTTCATAGGTTGTACGTTTATAGAATATGTTTATTGTAACTCTTGAACTGATTGTATATTTCAAGTTTGGTTCAATAATCGTTCTAGTGTTTCCGTTTAATATGTCCCCGTCATCTTTCCAGTCTTTCAAATCATAAAGTGTAGATGCCTGATGAGAATATGTGTATCCAACAGTAAAACTTATATCATTCTTGAGTGATAATCCGAAGAATGGTAATTCGAAACCCGATTTCGAGAATGTTGCGGATACATTAATATCCTTAGTATAGCTTTCCGTAATCTTCGCTGTTGAATTGGTTAAATCAAAGCTATTTCTCGTATTGAACCTTGCATTTCCAGAAAGATTGCCGCCCCAAAGATTATTGAATGTTATATTCATACCTATTAAAGGAGAAAATCCGTATGATATAGACTGTACCGGAACTTGTCTTTTCCCGGCAGCATCTATTCTCCAGCCTTCTCTGTAGTTTGAAGAATACCCGTGGGTTAATGACATACTTTTGGCAAATCCTTTGAATAATCCCATTTTCTCGAGACCTGACCAAGTGAGTGTCCAGTTAGGTCGGGGTACATATTTAGCTACATCTTTCAATATAGGTAGTTTATTTATCATAGGAAGTGTTTCGAATCCTTCTACAAATATTTCAGTCATATGATCTTGCTGATTTGGTTCTTCGGGATCATACAAATCATGCACTTTTTTTACACCGTTTTTGAATACAGAAAATATAAAGGAAGGAGGTAATGATAGAAAAGACCTGTTGATATTTCCTGATCTGTTCACATTATCAATTGTTACACTTCCGTCTGCATCAGTTGTAATATTATAATTTGTATTAAAATCCCAGTCAACATTCCAGGTTAAATCAACTTTTAAACCCTGTATTATATCTCTGGAAGTTCTGAAATCAATACGGTTCTTTTTCATTACGTTATCGCTTAGTTTCCCATTTTGAGCTCTGAGACCCGGATTATATGATAATCCGAGCATATACATTCTTGATGGTCCGTTTTCTGCTTTATAAAAACTCCAGAAGTTTGAAAATCCTGTCCCTTTGTTTTTTAATCCGGAATTTGTTAGACCATTTGTCTGAGAATAAGTAAAGCTAATCTGCTCATAATCGAAAAGGATATATTTTAATCCGCTTAATAAATTATTTCCAAGCAAGGTCAAAGTCCCGGGTGAATCTGATTCCTCCGGTATTTGTTCGTCCTGAAGTTTATCTTTATCTCCCTCCCTTTTCTCTCTGGCAGACTGCCTTCTTGAACTTGTTGATTTCTTAGTATCAGTTCCGAAAAGCGGTTCGGTCAATGCTTTAAGTTTTAAAGTAAGACCTGTACTTATGCTGTTAGACCAAGCAGTGCTTATACCTAAATTTCCTGCCTGAAGACTGTTATTCCATCTGTAAGAATTATTGTATCCGGCTGTAAGAGTAAAATATCTGTTCAATGACCAAATAGTTGGAATTCTTGGTTGAGTACGAAAATCAAATGTTTGATTATATGATATATCTTTTCCGAATATACCATTATTAAGCATTGCTCTCCATATTTTAAGTCCACTGTTCTCAACAGTCTGGTTATCCTCTGCAGTAAGAAAGTGAGCCAAAGTTGAATTAACGGTAACATTATAATTGATACTTGGATTTAAGAATCCTCCTTCGGAAAGTTTCCAGACAAAACTTAAATCTCTTGTAGCCCTGAAATCACGAGTAATTGTAGGATTTCCTAAGGCATTTCTTCTTCTTTCATAGTTCCTGCTCCTGCCTGCATTAAGAGACATACTTAAATTTTGAGGACTATAATAAACTCTGTAATCCTTATAGTCTTTAAATATTTCAAATACACTTCCTATAATAGGTATATCGGATGGTTTGAAATAATTATCTCGGGCAAAATTTAGACTATAAGCAATATTTGCATTCCAGTTCCAATTCTTCTGATAATCGACAACACTTGAACGGTTTACTTGCTGATTATAACTAAAACCGAAAGTCAGAAGATTAATTGTATAATCAAAATACCAGGCATTATATGGAATATTGATTCTTATACCTGAAAAATTCCACATATCAGAAACACTTAATGTCTGAGCGTGTGTTTTTATCTGCTCAGATTTAGTCTTATCGGGTTCTCTTTCAGCAGCCTTAGAAACTTCTATATCAGTACCTGCTAAATATACCGGATTGATAAAAGATTCAGAATGGGAATAGTTTACTTTAAAGTTTGAACCGGGTAAGTCGGCCGGAATTATTTTAAGGGCATCTAATCCAACGGCTAAACTCCATGTTTTTGAATCCTGCATAGATCCGAATCTGTCAGATATTCTATGGAAAAACGGATCTTGTTTATTATATGAAAAACTTACATCCATAAGATCGGCTACTCTGATAGCTGCTGATAGTCTGTAAGCATGTCCTTTTCTGTCATCAGCCTGAACAACACGAAGTTCATTAACCCATACATCCCCTGAGACTGTCTGGTTGAGAACTCCTTTATTCTTTGGATTTTCAATGCCTATGATAAAAACATCTATATTTCTTAAAGATGGATTTCCGAGAATACCGTACCTTTCTTCAGGTAACCCTTTAACCGGTGAAGAAAAGTATTTCTGTGGGTCTTTTCTTTCAGGGTCCTGTTTTATGGCAGTTAAATCATTAAAATCAATCGATATCTCTGACCATCCAGGAGCTATTGACTTGCGGTATTCATAGTAATTCAGTGTATCATTTCCGAATCTCAAATAAACCTCTGCGGCATCCTTCTTTGAAAGTGATCCTGCTTTTGTTGAATCCAGATCTCCATGAACAAACATTTTCATTTTTCTGTAATTGAATACGTTTAGAGGTCTTCCCATATTCTTAATTACTTCTCTTTTCTGCCCATCCATAAGATCTTTAATAATAAGCAGCATTGATTGCTCATTTTTTAATATGCTCTCTTCGGTTTGGGTTTTGTCTTCTTCCCGGTTAACTCCCGGAGGCATATAATAATCCGGATTATCTTCAAAGTTAATATTGGAAACGGTTAAAACGCTGTCGTCCTCAGTTACACTTTTATTATCAACGATTTTCTCCCACTGACTTCCCACAAGATTCATCTCCGCAAAAGTAAGATGTACCGGCTGATCAGTTCCTGTTATCCAGAATCTCATTGTTTCAACAAGTGTAAGAGAAGGCTTTCCTACTGTTGATGAAAATTTCTTCAGAGGTATTTTCACCTGGAACCAACCGTTTTCTCCCTTTCCGCTTATAAAAGGATTGGAATCATCCAAAGGCACTTCATACCTAAAATAGTCATTGAAAACATCCAGTGCCCGGCTTCTGTTAATATCCTCAGTATCGGGGAAACGGTATAATTCAGCATTACCCTCAGTATTGTTTATATTTTCATAATTGCTGGTGCTGTATATAAAATTATCATTATTCGGATCGGCAAATTCTGTCCCGTACAGAATTCTTTCCACATCATCTTTAATTCCGTCAATACCAGTATCTTCTCCTTCATCCAGAGCAAGGTTGTTGTTCTTGTCCTCAGTATCAAGAATTCTGTTCGGAATTACATCTTCACTGATAAGGCCTAGATCAATAAACATTTTTGCATTAGCACCGGCTGTATTGATCTTAACCCAAAATTCAATAAACTCCATATTCTCAGCTTTAAGGTTATTTGCCATTTGAGAAAGAGGAGTCATCATACCGCCCCAATTAAGAATCTTGTCAGATAAATCAGGCTTGTTATTGTAAGACCCTCTTTTCGAAGGTTCATAAACAAAATCAAGCACTGTAACAGTTTGTTCTTTTCTTCCTTTATCTTTTCTTGATCCCCAGATATCGGTATATGTTACAATAGAAGGTATTCTGTTAAACCAATGACTCTTAGCTTTCAGGCTCATTTTTAAAGAATCAATTCTACTGTTAAAAGCAGGATTAGGATGTTTCAGCGGAATACTTACATCATACCATCCGGTATAACCAACATTAATCGGAATGGTCTTTTTTACACCCTCGAAATCATCAATATATGCAATACTCTGTCCTTCATCGCTTTTAACTGTACTTTTCTTTGTGTTGGGGTCTGGATTCATATAAGCTACTTCACCGGAAAAGCTAAGAGTGGACATTGTTCCGGTTGAATATAGTTTGTTCATCATTTTTGTAAGGAAAGGTAAATCCATACCTGTGCTGAAATCCAGTCCCATCATTGTATTGCTAATTGGTTCTTCTCCAATTCTTACTTTATCACTTAATGTCTGATGAGTCAGATTCAAAAATGAGAATCCGAACTTTGTTTTTGTACTGAAATCATATTCCGCTCTTAAACCCACGAGAGTTTTTGAAGCAAGTGAAACAAGATCGTTTTCTTCGTATGATATTTTCAGATTAGCTCCGCCAGCCATTGCCGCCGGATTTTTAAGTGTAAGCATTCCCATTGAGTAATCTACAATGTAGTCAAGTCCTTCCTTTAATTCAATATTGTTCAGCAAAACTCTTACTGAGTTTTCAACTACATTAAACCCGATTTGAATTTTATTACTGCTTGTCCCCTTGAATTTACCCACGAACTGCCATTTATTTTTCTGTGAGTTTTTTGAGGCTTCAATGGAAAGGTGTGTGTATATTTCATTAAAAATAAGTGATGTATCCTGACTAAATAATTCAGCAGGGAAATCTTTGCCGAAAGGCTCAAGATGCGGAAATATTATATCTCCGGTCTTTGCTATAATAGTACGCTTTTCTGCATAATCGAATAATCCGTCTGACTGCCCTGTATTTCCTTCATCATTAATATCAAGTTTAAAAGCCTTCAGAAATTTTTCAGAACCTAGTGCATTAATCGGGTCTTGTCCGGGAACTTGAAGCTGAATATCCATCTCAAATCCCTCTTTTGAAATATCACGAGCTCCGAGATGATAAACGTTCTTAAGCATAAGCGGCCAGGCTTTAGTGAAGCCCGGTTGAAGATTTGCAGGCTTAACAAGTTTGAGTACTCTCCTTTTATCTTTACCGGCAAATATGCTTTCTAATTCTCCATAAAGAATATCATCTCCGGGATCAGAAGTTGGTCCGTCAAGTCTGTATGCAACAGCTATAACATCTTGCTCCTGAACTCCGTTTATAAAATATAGAATACCGGTTTCTGCAAAATACGCATAATCTACATTTGGCTGAAGTTTTCTGAATTCACCGGTAACACTCATACCGGCTACTGATTGAAGGTCATCTCTTCTGTACAATCCATCAGCATAAAAAGTTGTATCACCTAGTCTTCCGGGCAAATCTATAAATGCATTTGCTTTGAATATTTCACTGCTTTGTTCACTTTTGGCGTTTATGTAAACTTCAATTTCATTAATAAAAAATTCTCTTCTTATTTCCGGTACAACTTTCCCGAAATAGTTAACGAACAAATTCAGACTTCTGTCATAATATATTGAATCAACAAAATAATAATTTTTTGAGTATTCAGTAGTTTTAATGGAAAATTCTCTTTCAGATGAACCATTAGCCACTGTTTTTTCTTTAGTTTCTGCTTTTTTCTGCGAAGCGATAGCCGTTAAACTCAATGCCCCAAGCTGAAGTTTTGTTTTTATACCGAAAAGAGCCTCACTGCCGCCAACAAGAGGTGAAGTCTGCAAAGTCACATTACCGGCTTCAATACTCTGTACAATTTCATCCTCATATCCTGTATATTTAATTTTCAGCATATTTTCGTATTCAAAAGTTCTCTGAGTATTCCAGTCTGCGGCAATTTCAAGTTTATCACCGATCATACCGTTTACGCTTACCTGAACCTGCTGCTTGAAATCAGGTTCGTTTCTTGTATTGCCTAATCTTGATAAAGTTAATCCTTCAGTTGTCTCACTTCTCCAAGCCCCATAAATATCAACCTGACCATTTATTTTCAGACTGATCTGAGGTTTTCCGAAAATGCTGAGAATAGGATTGGAAGGAAGTGGTATTTCAATTTGTGTAATATCTTTAAAAAATTCACTTAGGTCTTTTTTCCCTGTCCTCAGCTCATATTTATAACCAATATCTTCCCATAATCCTCTCTCTCCTTTCTCAAGTCTAAAAGCAATGTATTCATCTATTGTGATCCTGATAGGAGGTTTAATATCTTTCCCGTTTAATTTCTCTCTGATAATTACATATTGCCCGCTTGAATCAAGTTCTGTTGTTCTTGTAATATATGAAGAAGGTCTTGGTAATATAAATGAATTATTCTGCACTTCTCCGAAGACAGCATAATACTTATCTTCCCTGCCGAATTTGTAATGCTTCAATCTGGCCAGGGAATCAGCTCTCAATGAATCTGAACGCATAAGAGAGTCAATTGATTTTTTTGAAAGTCCTTTTAACCTGGAGTCAACCGAGTCTTGTGTTTTTGCTAAGGTATCTTTTACTATAAGGGAATCTGCAGAGATTAGTGCGGCTTTAATATCAATTGAATCAGAAAAGAAAGATATGTCTGAAGTAGTGTAGTATTTGTTAATACCGGAATCTGAAGTATGTTTAAAATTATCTGATATGACTGAAAATGCAACTACCAGTATAGCAGAGCATACAATCAGAAATTTCAAACTAATAACTGAAGAAGATATAATTTTCACAATAACAAGATTATGTTAAACAAAGATGCAATTATAGTAAAAATTTTTGTTTATTGTGCCTCCTCAGTAATATTTCGCCGCAAAATTTATCCAATTATATTTCCAATGTCAATGAAGATATTAAAAAATATCGTTGAAATCTGTTTTTTCGGATAATATTTCTAATATTTTATTATTTTCTATAATCACTGCACTTAATTTGTTCCCTGCACAAGCCCCGGTATCAATATATAATCCGTTTGTGTCTTCAACGAATGTTACTTCTTGCTGCTTTGTGTGCCCTACAATCTGAAGTTTCCCTAGATTAAGCAGATGCTCACGGTTCCACAAAACACCTTCATCCGTGGTTACAAATTTATGAATTGTACTATCGAGTTTTTCTTCTATTATTTCACCGTTTGCATCAAGTATTTCAGTGAATCTCTCAGAGATTCCAGCATGCGAAATAAAGCAATCATCAAGATTTAAATATAAAGGAGAATTTTTAATAAACATAAGGTGTGGTTCAAGGGAGTCTTCACTTCCGTTGTATGAAAGTTTGGTTGACTGCATTCCGTTATAAGGCCAAGAATATGCCATATCGGAATACTTCATCAGATAATGATGATACATCATATATTCATGATTCCCCGGGATGAAATCCAGACCTTCGGCAATAATAAAATCGAGTACTTGCCTGCTGAAGTTACCTCTGTCAATAGCATCTCCGATACTTATAATTCTGATATTGCCATATTCTTTAAGGATTGAACCGTAAAGTTTTTCCAGTGTATAGTAGCAGCCGTGAATATCCCCAATTACAGCAACCATATTAACCCTTTTTCAGCAAAAAGACTTTATCCGCGTACTCAGCCAATTCTTCTCTAAATGAAGGATGGGCAATTTCAATAAGCGACTCAGCTCTTTCTCTAATCGATTTACCCCATAGTTGTGCAATTCCGTACTCAGTAACTACATACCTTACATCTCCTCTGGAGGTTACTACTCCGGCTCCTTCTTTCAAAAATTTACATATTCTTGATATCTTTCCGTCGGCTGTTGTTGAGGGTAGTGCAATAATAGGTTTTCCTCCTTCTGAATGTGATGCTCCTCTTATAAAATCCACCTGACCGCCTATCCCGCTGTATATTTTCGTCCCTATTGAATCAGAACATACCTGCCCTGTTAAATCCACCTCTATTGCCGAGTTGATTGCAACCATCTTATAGTTCTGAGAGATTATAAACGGATTATTTACATATTCCTGCGGATGAAATTCGATAATCGGATTATTGTGAATGAAGTCATATGCTTTCTTAGTACCGAGACAGAATCCTGCTATTATTTTCCCCGGATGAAGAGTTTTTTTCTCTCCGTTAATTATTCCTTCTTCAACCAAATCAACTAATCCGTCAGAAAACATTTCAGTGTGAACGCCCAGATCCCTCTTGTTCCGCAAATATCTTAAAACTGAATCAGGTATCGCTCCAATTCCCATTTGAAGTGTTGCTCCGTCTTCTATCAGAGAAGCCACATTTCGGCCAATTTTATCGTAGATTTCAAGCATTTCAGTTGTAGTATCAGGGTCAACTTGAGGTAGTTCCATTAAGGATGCATTTTCTTCTACTATATAATCAATTTTATTAATGTGTATAAAACTATCTCCCAAACCGCGAGGCATAAGATTATTAACCTGAGCAATTACAATCTTGGCCTTATCGGCTGGTGTTTTTATATTTCCAGTATCAATACCGTAAGAACAGAAGCCGTGCTCATCCGGCGGGGAGACATGTATCATTGCAACATCAGCCTGAATTATTCCCCTCTTAAACAATAAGGTTACTTCAGATAGGAATATGGGCACAAAATCAGCCCTGCCCTCTCTTACTGCCTGCCTGGCATTAGCCCCGGTAAAAAAAGCAATATGCCTAAAATGCTCTTCCATTCCGGGATTCATATAAGGGAGATTACCCACAAGCAGTACATGATAAACCTGCACGCCCGTAAGTTCGTTCTTTCTGTCAACCATTGCTTTAATCAGGCTGAAAGGCGCTGCACATCCTGGCTGAACAATAACTTTATCATTTGATTTAATAACTTTAACGGCTTCCCCGGCACTTACTATCTTTGAAGTATATCTTTTTAACCAGGGGGCATCTGTAATTTTGTTGTTCTTGTAATAATCCATATAATTCCGAATATTATGTTTCTAGGAATAAATGTATGCGTCTGTATTCCAGGCCGAAAGATTCTGAAATGAGCTCATTTGAACAGTACCCCTCGTAAGTACAAACTCCTTTCATCAGACCTTCATTATTACTTATTGCAGTTTTTAGCCCCTGTTTTGCAACTGCAAGAATAAATGGTAACGCTGCATTTGTAAGCGCGTAAGTCGATGTTCGTGAAACCAAAGCCGGTAAATTAGGGATGCAGGAATGAAAAACTCCGTGCTTCTCATAAACTTGGTTTGAAACTGAGGTAAGTCTGCTTGTCTCTACAGCTCCGCCCTGATCAATTGATAAATCAACTATCACTGCCCCCCGTTTCATTGTCTTAACTAAAGATTCTGATACTATATGAGGCATCCTTTCTCCTCTTACCTTAATAGCCGTAATAAGTATGTCGGCGAACTTTACACCTCTCTCAATAGTATATGGATTTGCAACAACTGTAGTTACGTTACTATGATATGATTTTTCAAAAACTCTGAGTTTCTCCACATCTTTATCTAATATAATTACCTGGGCTCCACGGCCCAATGCCTGTGTGGCCGCCGTTCGGCCGGCATTGCCTGCACCTATTATTACAACCGCCGCCGGTGCTACTCCTGTTACACCTCCTAATAAAACACCACGACTTTTATCAAAATCGCTCATAAGAAACTTTTCACCCAACACAACAGCTATTTGTCCGGCTATTTCAGACATTGCCGTAACAATCGGATTAGTTCCCATACTTTCTATCTGATCATAACCTATGGCCGTTACGTTTTTTCTCTGGAACTCTTCAAAAACCGCTTTAGAGTTCAAAGAAACATTCATAAATGAAAAAACTACGCCATTCTCTGGAACAAGAACGGCTTCAGATTCAGATAAAGGAGCAACTTTCACTATAATTTCAGATCTGCGGAACACTTCTTCATATCCATAAACTATTTCCGCCCCTGTTTTTCTGTAATCCTCATCAGAAAAATTACTGCTCAAACCCGCCCCACTCTCAATAAATACCTTGTGCCCTTCTTTGATAAGCGCATCTGCACCTGCCGGAGCAAGACCTACTCTTTTTTCTTCCAGAGTTGTTTCTTTTGGAATTCCTATTCTCATAATATTATGTATTTGTTGGAAATATTTATCTCAATATAACTTTTTTTATTGCCTAAATTCAACAGATTTTTTCTGTTGTTGCATTTGAATACCGATTATTCTTCCAAGTCAGAAAATCTCTTTTGCATTCTCTTCTCCGTCTGATAGATAGTAAATAGGTTAGCTTTTCAATTATCTGTAAGGATTTATCCGAAAAGCAAATTTACGATGAATACAGCTGCTAAAATTCCTGCGGCATCTGCAATAAGACCTGCCAATAAAGAATGCCTAATTTTTTTTATGCTGACTGAACCGAAATAAACGGCTATTACATAAAAGGTTGTTTCCGTGCTGCCAAAAATTGTTGAAACCATAATCCCTATTGTTGAATCCGCACCATATTTGGCAATTATTTCTGTCATTATTCCCATCGAACCGCTTCCTGAAAGCGGCCGCATGATTGCCATTGGTACTGCTTCTACCGGCATCCCGATTAAAGTGGCAATCGGCCCTGTAATGTATTGAAACAACTCCATCCCTCCGCCTGCTCTGAATATGCCAATTGCAACAAGCATTGCCACAAGATATGGTATTATTCTTACTGCAACTTCAAAACCTTCTTTGGCACCTGTTACAAATACTTCATATATTTTTACTTTTCTACTTAAACCGTATAAAAGGAATGCAGATATTATTGAAGGTATTGCAAGAATAGAAACCACTGAAACAAAACTCTTAATAAAGGAAACTGTTTCTTTGTTAAAACTTAACACACCGGAAGCAAATAGTATAATTCCTGCCACTGCTGCGGCTATCGGGATTAGCAGAAGATAGAAAAGATTCATAATATTTGAAGAATTAAAAGAAATGCCTTTGCCTTTTTCATAGCTGAATCTCTCCAGAACTTTAGCTGCAATGATTCCGGTAATTGTTGCACATAAGGCTCCGAAAAATGCTGTTCCTATGATTACAGCAGGATCGCTGCTGCCTGCAGCGGCTCTAATTGCTATTGCAGTAGCAGGAATTAAAGTTAAACCTGCGGTATTAATTGCCAGAAATGTACACATTGCATTTGTAGCTTTGCCTTTTTCCGGATTAAGATTATCCAGTTCCTCCATTGCTTTTAGTCCGAATGGTGTTGCGGCATTCCCAAGCCCAAGCATATTGGCCGAAATGTTCATAATCATTGCCCCTATTGCCGGATGATCAGAAGGCACTTCCGGAAAAAGAAAGGATGTGACGGGTTTAATAACATTAGCTATCTTATTAATAAGACCTGATTCAAATGCTATCTTCATTACTCCAAGCCAAAGTGCCATAATCCCAATCAAGCCTAATGAAATATTAACAGCCGTTGAAGCATAATCTAATGCTGAGGAAGTAACTTCTTTCATTTTCACAAATGAAACGTACTCAGGAACTGCAGATGCTGTGAAGTTTAGCGAATCTTTCCATCTGATATTCCTTAATTCTGCCGTTAATCCCCTGTTTTTTGAGCTTCCCGGCGCCATATCCTGCCATATAGCAGGACTCTCTTCATTCACCGGAATAAAAACAGAATATGAATTGTTTTTATTTGTGAGTTTAATTTTCTGGTTTACGGTTTTTAATTCTGTCTTGTAAAATCGGAAGAATTCTTCAGATGAAATATTCATTATTACCTCAGAAACATTTCTTCTGCTGCTGAAATCGGCAGTACCAATTTGAACTGTAATCCCCTTTCCGTTTTTATATTTGTCGGCGGCTATATCAGAAACATCATAATACAATGCCGCACCTACACCAATAAGAATCAGCGCCAACCAGATATAATTAAGCATTTTCCAATAATCCCTTTTGTTTCTCTGCCCAAAATAGAAAATTTCTTTTCAAAAAAAGAGATTTTTTTATTTTATTAGTTTAATTTTACAAAAAAAAACAGAATAATAATGAAAATCGGTCTTATTCAATACTCACCTATATATGAGAATAAAGAATCTACTGCAAAATTGATTGATTCAATACTCGAAACTGAATCAGATTCTGATCTTATAATCTTCCCGGAAATGAGTCTCACGGGATATACGATAAATTCCGCACAGTTTTCTGAAGAAATTGACGGATTCGGGATGCAGTATTTTATGAAGCTTTCATCAAAACTCAGAAAACATATTATTGCCGGGATAATTGAACGGGACGAAAACCGTTTCTACAATTCACTTTATCACTTTTCTCCTGATGGCTTAATTAATGCGCGTTATAGAAAAATCCACCCGTTTTCTTTTGCCGAGGAGCACAAAAGTTTCTTTTCTTCTGATGAAACTGTTATTACAAAAATTAACGGTTTGAAGATCGGACTATCAATATGCTACGATTTAAGGTTCCCCGAGCTATTCAGATATTACGGTAAAGCTAAATGCGAAATAATAATTAACATTGCCAACTGGCCTGTTCAAAGAATTGATTTCTGGAAACTCTTTATGCGGGCACGAGCGGCAGAAAATCTTTGCTTCAGCATTGGTGTAAATCGGGTTGGGGATGACCCTTTCGTTTCATACAACGGCAAGAGCTGCATTTTTGATCCGCTTGGGAAAGAAATATTTATGAGTGCCGATAATACCGGAATTTACACAGTGGAAATCGATCCGCAAAAAGTAAATGAAGTACGAAATAAATATCCCTTCTTAGAAGATATCAAACTAATCTGAACCTAACCCATTTCCAACATTTCTCTTGCGGCTTCAAGACTCTGAGAAGTAATCTTTTCTCCACTAATCATTTTGGCAAGCTCTTCTGTCCTTTCATCAATTCCAATTTCGCTTACAACGGAAGTTACTCGATCTCCGTTCTGGGTTTTTGATACAAGGAAATGTGTATCGGCCATAGCGGCAATTTGCGGTAGATGAGTAATAACTATTAGCTGATGAATTTCCGAAAGTGACTTAAGTTCTTTCCCGGTCATAAAAGCAATTCTTCCGCTAACTCCCGTGTCAATTTCATCAAATATGAGAAGAGGAGTTCTGTCTGCCCTTGCCAGTATCTTCTTTAATGCAAGCATTATTCTGGAAACCTCTCCGCCTGAAACAATTCGGCTTAGAGGTTTTAGATCTTCACCTTTGTTCGTGGAAATATAGAACTCGGCATTTTCAGCACCGCCGTATGATATTTTTATCTTCCGACTATCTCTTATTATATAATGTTTCTCATTATCATCTGCGGGTTTTTCAAAAAGCTTGATTTCGAAAGATGCACCCCCTATACCCAAAGCATCAAGACTGTCTATAATCTCACCGCTTATTTTTTTTGATATTGAAATTCTTTTAGATGTAAGAATATCAGCCTTTTTCGCACAGTTTTCTCTTAGTGAATCAATTTCCTTTTGAAGTTTTTCCAATATATTTGTAAAATCGGAAGCAATCATAAGTTCGTTTTCGAATTCAATTTTCTTTTCAAGAACATTATTAAGAGAACCGGAATATTTTTTCTTGAGTGCGGATATTTGAACAAGCCTGGTTCTGAGAGTCTCAAGATGAGAAGGATCAAGATCAAACTTGTTTTTATATGAACGCAGAAACCTTGCAATATCTTCAACAACTGCTATGGCAGTGCTGCATTCCTCGGTTTTTTCTGAAAACTTCTGATCAATGGCAGATAGTTCAGTCAATCTGCCAAAAGTTTTATTGAGTATTCCGTAAACAGCATTGTCATTTTCATAAAGCAAGTCATACATTTCCGTTGCGGCAGATAGTATTTTTTCAGAATTCTCTAAAATATTAAGTTCTTCTTCAATCATCCGGTCTTCATCAGGCCGGGGATCTGTTTCATTAATTTCATTAAGTTTGAATTCCAGATACTCTCTTTTTTCCTTTATCTGTTTTTCCTTCGAAACAAGAGTTTCATATTCCTGAATTTTCGAAGAGAGTTCTTTGAATGCGTCTCCATAATCTGAAAGCAGAAAAGGAATTTCATCGAATGAATCAAGAAGCTGGGAATGTGTTTCAGTTCTCAAAAGAGATTGGTGTTCATGCTGCCCGTGAAGATCAATAATCATATTCCCTGCTTCACGAAGTACTGAAAGATTAACCGGTGTATCGTTAATATAACAGCGGTTTGAACCGGATAAAGATATTTCCCTTCTCAGAATAAGTTCATCCTGAAAATCAAGTTCATTTAATTTTAGTATTTCAAACACAGGAGAATTATCATGCAGAGAGAAAAAGCCCTCTACAATAGTCTTATTACTACCCTTTCTTATTATTTCGGAAGATGCTCTTTCTCCGAGTAGAAGACTAAGTGAACCAATAAGAATAGATTTACCTGCACCTGTTTCACCGGTTATAATATTCAAACCCTTTCTGAAAGATATTTCGATACTTTCAATCAGGGCATAATCTTTTATATATAATTTTCTTAACATAACCCGTTAAATTTTTACACAAAAATAAAGGATTAAAAATCAAATTGAAAACATAGAATCAAAAAACGCTAAATAATTTATTTTATCCTTTAATTGACATTGGAGAGATATTAAGTTATATTAGCAATCTAAGTTTTAATTATATCGCGGGGTGGAGCAATTGGTAGCTCGTCGGGCTCATAACCCGAAGGTTTCAGGTTCAAGTCCTGACCCCGCTACAAAGAAAGAAGCCTGAATTTTGATTCGGGCTTTTGTTTTTTTGGATTTGGGATTTAGTAAAATCATTTATTGATATAGGGGGCGTAAATGGACTATTTTGTCTATGTCATTCGTTCAGATGAGGGATATCAATACATAGGAATGACTGAAGATTTACAAAAACGTTTAATTCAACACAATAATAAACTACTGTCTTTTTGGACTAAACGCGGGAATAATTGGTCGCTTCTTTACTTTGAAACCTATCCTTCCAAATCTGAAGCATTAAAACGAGAGAAATGGCTTAAATCCGGTGTCGGAAGAAACTTCTTAAAGTCTATACTATAATGAAGGTTTCAGGGTCAATCCGCCCTGGCGGACTGACCCCGCTACAAAGAAAGAAGCCTGAATTTTGATTCGGGCTTTTGTTTTTTT
>CAZOZP010000001.1:0-32084 GCA_964584325.1 uncultured Melioribacteraceae bacterium | reverse complement strand
AATGAAGGTTTCAGGGTCAATCCGCCCTGGCGGACTGACCCCGCTACAAAGAAAGCCCTTGATAATATACCTTTCAAGGGCTTTTTCCTTATCTTCAGCTAATAAAAACACACTGCCGGAATTTAAAAACGATACCCTAATTTTACTGGAGAATTCCGCTCTTGAGGTGCTAAATAAGGTGTGAGTAAAAAACACTTTTCAGCCTTTGCTTTCAATTTGTTTATGAACTTAGTCAAGTAAATATTTAAGAAAATACCTGAAAATGTCAACAAATTATATATCTGTTTTAGCCTTATTTTATAGGGGTTTCACAGGAGTTAAGATATCAATATAGTTATAAGTTTAAGATTATGTTTATGTCATTCGTGCTAAGCTCGTGGCAATATTCTATTTTGCTCCCCCAGTGTTTTCTTTGAATTCTATTGTTAATTCTCTCAGATACCATAAAAATACGGGCAGACTATTTACGCCTGCCCAACTTTATTACTCTGTCATCTGTCGGGCTGTTACTTTACCAACATCAGTTTCTTCACTGCAGAGAAATTTCCTGCCTGAATCTTATAAAGATACATTCCGCTTGGCAATCCTGAAGCATTAAATTTTACTTTATAATTGCCGGCAGGTTGTTTTTGGTTTACAAGAACAGCAACCTCCCTTCCTAATATATCATATATTCTTAGAGACGTTGCATGCAAAGTCTCTACACCAGATGGAATTGAATACTCTATTGTTGTTTCCGGATTAAACGGATTGGGGTAGTTCCCTAATAATTCAAACTTAACCGGTGTCTCTGAATGCTCTTTATCTGAAACCGAGACATAAGATAAGGGCGACTGCCAGACAGATCTTCCGTAATCTCCCTGGTCTGCAGGATGACTTGTTGCAGTATAAATAATATCATCAAGAACAATTATAGAAAACAATGCTACTATATCTTCTACCATGCCGTTGCTTTTGTTTATCCAATTATTACCCTTATCATAAGACACATAAAAAACATTACTGGCTTTAGGATAGAGAGTGCTTAAAATACCTATCATCACAACACCGTTATAAGAGTATATTTCATAGATATATGTATATCCGTCGTTTGGCAGTCCTGAATTTGCCGGTTGCCAATTTGCTCCGTAATCATCAGAAATATAAACTCCGTAGCCTGATGTTCCTGCAAATAGTCTTGAACCGCTAACCCCCAAAGAGACTATCCAGGAATCCGGAAGTCCGTTATTTGCATCATCCCAGTTTACACCTTTATCTGAAGTTCGCATTACTCCTAAACCGTCAACAAAAACGAAAAGCATATCATTGATTGATGTCATAGCACCATAAACAGTATATTCTAATCCTCGTTGCTGCCAGTTCTCTCCGTTGTCCTCAGAAACATATACTCCGTTATTTGAGCTCGCATATATAACATTACCGGCAATATGAATGTTTTCAAACTGATAAGAAGTTAAAGAAGACTCAACCCAATTTTGACCTCTGTCTTCGGAAATGTATATCCCGTTTTCTCCTACTCCTGCAAAAAGATAATCATCCTTAGAGGCAAGTGACCAAACGGGTAGATCAGGGATGCCGACACTTGAGAATTCCCAGCTTAGGCCTTCATTAGAAGAAGAATAAACTTCACCGGAATAGGTGCCTGCATATACTGTGTTACCGATTGTAGCAAAATTCATAATTTGTTTATAGTTTATACCGTTGTTCACTACACTCCAGCTCAGTCCGTTATTTTCAGATCTGTAAATATCAGTCTGTGATATTCTTTCAGCCGCAGCAAAAACATTGTTATCAAAAGCAAGCAGTGCCATAACATTGAAATATGAAGGCATCCCCGTAATTACTTCAATCCAATCAGCCCCTTCGTTTTCAGTATAAAATATTCTGTTTGAACTACCGTTCAAATTAAAGCCTCTTTCACCGACATAGAGTCTGTTCCCGTTAAACGCAATTGATTGTATTTCCACTCCCGGAAACGCTACGGGATTCCACTCTTCAGTTCCAAGTGCTGCATAATAAACAAAACCAAGATCGTTAAGAAAATATAATTTGTTATTATTTATTTTCAGGGCTAAAACACTATGGTCTATCGAACTTAATGTATCCCAATTCGCTCCAAAGTCTGTTGATTTTCTTACACCGGCATTAAAATGATACGAATTTGCAATTCCGGCGTAAATATCTGTACCATATGAAGTTAAACAATAAACGCTTACACCGGGTAATCCTGCTTCATCCCAGCTCCCACCATTGTTTCTGCTCACCATTACTCCGGTAGCTGTTCCGGCATAGATATCATCACCTACAACCGTGAAATCGCCTACTGCTTCGTCATATATTTCTGTCCAAGTGCTTCCGTTGTCCTCTGATAAATACCCCCCCTCGGCAGATGCGGCAAAAAGTTTTGCCCCCGATACATACAAATTATGGATATGTACACTATCAAGTGAAGTCTGACTCCAGTTATCTCCGTTATCATAAGAGACAAAAACTCCGTGACAATATGAACCACCGAAAATAATACTGCCGTTTCTTTCAAAACTTCTGATTACACTATTCCCGAATGGTCCATTTTACTGTGACCATTGGGCAGAAATCAAACCGGGAAACATTGTTAATGATACAACAAAAACTATCAATACCCTTTTCATTTATTCACCTTTAAGGTTATTGGTTGTTTTAATTTGATTACCCATAATGCTTGTTGCATGATAATATTAATAATTTTCATAAATATTATCAGATACCATATAAATTATCGATATTTTTTATTTCCAATTTAACATAATCATATTTAATCACTCATAAACCCGCTCTTTGTACCTCAAGGTGAATTATTATGTCACTGACTCACATTTTCGAGGAACCATTTATAGGTAAGCTGAATTCCTACTTCCAGACTAAGCTTATGTTTCCATCCAAGCGAATGAAGGAGCGAAACATCAAGCAGCTTCCTGGGTGTTCCGTCAGGCTTCCCTGTATCGAAAACTATATTCCCTTTATATTCGGTTACTCTTGCAATCATTTCAGCCAATTCTCTGATAGTTACATCTTCGCCTCTTCCGATATTGATATGAGTAAGACCTTTATCATAAAGATCTTCTGCATTAATATTTTCCGAAAGATAAACGATAGCATCTGCCAATTCTTCAACATACAGGAATTCTCTAAGCGGACTTCCTGTACCCCATACTACAACTTCAGAAGCATTATTTTTCTTAGCTTCGTGGAATTTCCTCATAAGCGCAGGCAGCACATGAGAAGTTTCAAGATTGAAATTATCATAAGGCCCGAACAAATTCGTGGGCATAACTGAATAAAAATTGGTTCCGTATTGTTTATAATAGCTTTCGCAAAGCTTTATTCCCGCAATCTTTGCAATTGCATAAGGTTCATTTGTATATTCAAGTTTTCCGTTCAGCAGTTCATCTTCATTTATTGGCTGTTTAGCAAATTTCGGATAAATGCAGGAGCTCCCAAGAAATATCAGTTTCCTGACCCCATTTGTATAAGCCGCGTGAATAATATTCGATTCAATCATCAGATTTTCATAAATAAACTGAGCCCGATAAGTGTTATTGGCAAGAATTCCGCCTACTTTTGCCGCAGCAACAATAACAACCTCCGGCTTTTCTTTTGCGAAGAATGTTTCAACCTGTTCCTGACGCATGAGGTCCAGCTCAGGATAATTGGCAGTCAGTAAATTATTGTATCCTTTCGATTGCAGATTTCTTGTAATCGCAGAGCCAACCATACCGGCGTGTCCCGCAATGTAGATTTTTTTATTTTTCATTTTTTCTCCGGTTTTTTACCACAGAGAGCACAGAGAACACTGAGGGCTCTTTGGTTATTTGTTTATAGAACAAATCGTTTAATTCCATCTTTTAAATATTTTACATTAAAATTCATCAATAACCCAACTCTAATTTCGGATAGTTTCAGATATGTCAAAATTTGTGCTTCGTGTATTTTGTTTAGACTCTCTACAGCTTTCAATTCTATTATAATTTTCTTTTCAACAACAATATCCATTCTATAACCACAATCTAGTTTCAGTCCCTTATAAATTATTGGAAGCTCCAGTTGTCGCTCAACACTCAGCCCTGCATTCATAAACTCGTGAAGAAGACAAATTTCATAAGCGCTCTCCAATAAACCGGGACCTAAATGCTTGTGAACTTCTATAGATGATTTTAATATTTCATTTGATAATTCCTTGTATAAGAACATAATGCCCCCTATTATATTTTTAACCTCTGTGTCCTCCGTGCTCTCTGTGGTTAAATCCTCCCGCTTAGCACTTCCCTAAGATCAGCTTCCACCATTACCTTCACCAATTCCTCGAGTTGCGTCTTAGCTTCCCATCCGAGCTTAGCCTTCGCTTTAGCCGGATTCCCGATTAACAAGTCAACTTCTGTAGGTCTGTAATATTTAGGAGATACTTCCACTAAAACATCTCCTGCTTTAAGTTTCCCGTTCGGACAAAGTTCTTTATATAGCGGATTCACTGCACTTACAATACCTTTCTCATTTGCTTCACTTCCCTGCCACTCCAATTCAATCCCTAATTCCTTAAACGATAACTCTGTGAATTCCCTTACCGTTCTTGTTACACCTGTTGCCAAAACAAAATCTTCCGCGGTTTCGTGCTGAAGAATTCTCCACATACCTTCACAATACTCAGGAGCGTAACCCCAGTCGCGTTTAGAATTCAGATTACCCAACACCAATTTGCTCTCACTTCCAACAGCAATTCTTGTTGCGGCACGTGTAATCTTTCTTGTAACAAATATTTCGCCCCTGCGCGGAGATTCGTGGTTAAACAGAATTCCGTTACTTGCATATATATTATATGCTTCGCGATAGTTCACCATTATCCAGTAGCCGTATAATTTAGCAACAGCATAAGGAGATCGCGGATAAAAAGGAGTAGTTTCACTCTGCGGTATTTCCTGTACCTTGCCATATAGCTCGCTCGTACTTGCCTGGTAAAGCTTTGTCTGATGTCCTAATCCTGTTTCGCGAATAGCATCAAGGAAACGAAGAGTACCAAGAGCATCAACCTGAGCAGTGTAATCCGGCACATCAAAAGATACTTTCACATGGCTTTGGGCAGCAAGATTATAAATTTCATCCGGTTCTATTTTCTCAAGAAGTCGGTTCATACTGCTTGTATCAACCATATCGCCGTAGTGCAGGAAAAGTTTCTTCCCGTAAATTTCAGGGTTCCCATATAAATGATCAATTCTTTGCGTGTTAAAAGAACTTGCACGACGGATTATCCCGTGAACTTCATATCCTTTTTCAAGAAGTATCTCGCTTAAATAACTGCCATCCTGACCAGTGATACCTGTAATTAATGCTTTTTTCATTTTTTCTCCGATTTTTACCACCAGGGCACCAAGGCACGAAGAACTTTATTAATTTTCCCCTTTGTGCCGTTGTGCCTTTGTGGTGAATGTTTAAGTTTCTAATTTTTTATCTCCCAATAT
Source organism: uncultured Melioribacteraceae bacterium (assembly GCA_964584325.1). Classification (GTDB taxonomy): domain Bacteria; phylum Bacteroidota; class Ignavibacteria; order Ignavibacteriales; family Melioribacteraceae; genus CAZOZP01. The sequence goes on along the minus strand of CAZOZP010000001.1, from coordinate 26,592 downwards.
CCACCTTTATCAGGGCCTATTCTCTTTAATTTACTTAGCTCCTTCAACTTGAGAATATCCCTTTTAATAGTCTTTTCCGTAACACCGGCAATATTAGCCAAAATCGAGATACTTACTCTATTATCTTTTTTCATTTCACTAACAATCAATTCAAGTCGTCCATTTTCTGGGACATTTTCTGGGACATTTTCTGGGACATTTTCTGGGACATTACTTCTTCTTTCCCGATAATAGTACTCCTTCCTTTCTCTAAGACTATTCACAAAATTTGAATAATCAGAGTCAAAAACAGTAACCATAAACCCGTCAGAAATATTTCTAAACTCCGGCACCGGCAGCCCCTCATCCTCGAAACTTGAAATAATCCTTCTGATACCGGCCCCATACTTTTCAATAACACCAATACTCTTAAAATAATCAGCAATAAGCTTATTTCGCGGTGTTGATTTATAATTATTACTCAAAAGATCACTAGTAGTCAAGTTATCAGGGAGCCTTCCCGGGTTGTAAAATTCGATCTTATGTTCATAAATCTTCACAATAGAATCCGATGCCGAAGAATAGTCGCGGTGTACAATCATATTCAATACAATTTCCCGCAAAGCCTCAGGAGGGTATTGCCACCTTTGATAATTCTGCGGTCTTCCGGTAATAATCACTTCTCTATTAATGTGTTTCATTACGAAATTCATTACAATTTCTATTTCAGATATTATATCAGTCTGAGTTCTCGCACTGTCTTTTATTAAAATCTCATCTTGGAAACGGCCAAGTTCAATTGTAGAAAAGACAGAATCGTTTTTCATAAACAAAAGGAATGCTGCATTTGTTATGTCATTTTCACGCAGTAAATCCTTTTTCTTAAGAAAACTAATAGGATTTTCTGTAACCGATCCTCCTTCTGAATTATATTTTGTGATAGATGCCTGAACTTTTTCCAAAGAAATGTGATCCAGAGAGAAATTATTATTTAAATAGTAATCCCAGCTTGTATTAAATGTTTTCAAATGCATATTTACAACTTCTGAAGTACTGAGCAGATGATTAGAATTACCAACACGCTTAAAATACTTTCCCCGAAAAGAAACAGGTTTAACAGGGTATTCCTGAACCGAAAAGACAACCACACTTTTATTGCCGGATATTTCATAGATATTAAAATCAGGCAAAATGAATGGTGAGGTTTTTAATTTTATTTCATTAAGCCAATTTTGAACAGTTTCATTCCCTAATTCTAAACCTTTAATAACTTTCTCATCGGAAATACCTATGATTACGCTGCCTCCGGATGTGTTTGCAAAAGCTACCAGCGTTTCAACTACTTCGTTGCTGAATGAAGTTTTGAATTCAGTGTTTTCGTTTTCACCGACTTCAAGCATTTTATTTAAGTCTTGAAAATTTGTCATAATAATTTTTGTTTTACCACCAAGTCACAAAGCCATGAAGAAGTTTGTTTCCTTATCTTCTTTGTGCCGTTGTGTCTTCGTGGTGAATTTCATATTCTGTTGCCCGCGATAAATCATTTCAGGTGTAAATATAAATAATTTTTGTAGGATAAGCACGAGCTGTTAAGAAAGGCATGCGGTAACAGTTACGGGAGATCCGTTTGTGCCACGAACAAGTAAAGGAGAAATCATAATCCAATCAGGATTCCCTTGAAGCTGACTTAGTTTCATATCTTCGACAATCATAATCGGTCTGACATTAATTCTTTCAGAACTTAGAAGATTTAAATGTGCTTCTTTCCCTTCACTTCTGTAATTCCAGGATGTTAAGGAAATAAAATCGAAACCTAAGAATTTGAGCTTGGGGTAATTCTTTCTTAATAAGAGAGATAACCCGGGCGATATTCCCGGATTATCGTTCCAATATTTGTCTTGATCCCTGAATTTTTCATAACCTGTACGAATCAGCAGTACTTCAGTTTCCTTTTCAATATTTCCAGGTAAATTCTCTTCTCCAACTAAGACACCACTAAGGCAAGGAATATCCATTATCTGAATTATTTCGGAATAGAAATAAGATGCATCATAATCAGTAAGAGTTTTCCCTTTGTCATCAAAATGTTTAGGAGTATCTATATGAGTACCAAAATGATTTGATGAGAAATTCCACTCTGATGAATTTGCACTTGCTCCATTCTTAATTGAAGATGGTTCCCTTATTTCCAAACTATCTCTATTTCCGTAAGTGGGTGTATTAACATCTAAAATATGAGAAAGGAAAATAAGGTTATTTCTCACTTTCAAGCCTCATTTTCATCAGGTATTCAGCAAGCATAAACTCATATTCCTCGTCAATATCCTGTGCTTCTATTTTATCCATTGGGAATAAAAGCGATTTCTTTCCAATCCTATTTTTGTATTGATTAAATACGTTTCTTGAGAAAATATATATACAGGAATTTTCTTCATATATATATGGCAGTTCCTGGGTCTTGATGAGTTTTTCGGGATCATGATTTAACGGCTTGCCGTCCTGATAAAAAAACCTTTTCTGAAGCGGTGTAACCGAAAACAATGAATCATATCCCTCAGAAGCAAAAAATGTCTCAATTGATTTATCAATTGTAGAAGCTTTTAATAAAGGATTTGTACTATGTGTTTGCAGGAAATACTCTCCCTCGGTATTATTAATATCATATTCAAGAATCTGATTGGCTTCATTGCTGGTTATTTTCAGCAGATACTCCGGACGCATATGAATTGTAACCGGGAAATTCTTCTGTGCTTCTTCGGCAATAATTTCAGAATCTGTATTAATGATAATCTCTTTTATATACTTTGATTTCCCGAGTTCTTCCATAATCCAATGGAAAAGGGGTTTACCTGCTAACGGACGAACATTCTTAAAAGGTACTCTTTCAGAATGATATTTCATAAAAATGAGTGCTTTGATTTCAGGTATATTCATAATCTTAAAACATTTTAATTTTTAATGTAACTTTCTTAATTAATTCCGGTTTATCGATATAATGTTGCGGCCCATGAGCATCTGAAGGAAACATGATTGCAAAGAATCCGTTACCAATATCAACGTGTGTTGTACTATTAGGATTCTTATAAAATGTTCGGTCTTTCTTTTCATCATAAGGAATATTAATATCCATCCCTTCTGCATAAGACCATTTTATTCTTTCCCGTCCGATAATAGGGAATTGGACATCAATAACATATTTGTGCGCCTCATATCCTCTTTCGAAAACAGCTTTTGTTTCGTATTCACTTACTATAGCTTTTACATTTTCATTTACTTTATACTCGCCTACAGCAACATCCGGACTAAGCTGCCTCAAGTATTCAAGTCCGTCCTTGATATCCGGATGAATACCGTAATAAAGCTGTGCATTTTCAATTGAATCATAAATCATTTGTTTTGCCTATTCACATTCATTGTCAAAATATTCTTTTAACCAGGCCGAGAACTGTTCATCAAGAGGATGGAAATCCTTGAATGTTTTGCCCGGGCCTTTACTAAGTATTAAACCAAGCAGGCTGCCTTTGTTTTTTTTATCCTTTCGTAATGCAGATTCATATTTTGCCTGATCAAGATTTTTTATTGAATAACCTTTCCAGATTTTTTTCAAAAATTCCCTGATTCTCTCTCTATCTGAGGAACTCATATAACCATACTTTACAGAAAAGAAATTCGCCATATCCATTCCTATACTAACGGCAATACCATGAGGAACGGCAAAATCCGTAAGGGCTTCTATTGCGTGACCGAATGAATGTCCGTAATTAAAAACCTGTCTCTCGTTTTTATCGAATTCATCTATTTCAATATAGCTTTTTTTGATAGCCAGACTTCTCTGAATTACTTTTTCAAGAACATCAAAGTCAGTAAAAACTTTTTCATAATCTTCAGAATACTTTAAGAAATCTTCTTCACCTGAAACGAGGAAGTAATGTGCCATTTCTCCTAAACCTGAAAGTAGTTCTCGTCTTTCGAGTGTTTTAAGAAAGTTAGTCCAGATGAAAATGGCTTTTGGCGAGTAAAAATTGCCTATCTGGTTTTTATACTTGCCAAAGTTAATTGATGTCTTGCTTCCGATACAGCTATCTCCCTGAGCAAGCAAGGTAGTTGGATAGAAAAGCCAGTCAACGCCTCTGTAGAGAATCGATGAAATGAAGGCTGTACAGTCCTGAGTTATTCCTCCGCCAACAGCAAATAGCCTATGATTCTTCTTGAATCCGTTTTCTATTAAATCCTGAATAATAGGAGCTAATTCCAGATAACTCTTTTGTGTTTCGGTTGCATCAATTATTATCATTCTGTTATTTTCAGGCAAATTTTCAAATGCCGGTTTATTCAGATTATAGATAATTCTGTCAATAATCATTGTATCGCCGGGCAAGAGTTCTTTTTCAAGTGATTCTCTGAAATCGCTTATGAAATTAACTTCATAATCACGCATACTTGATTTAATTATCATATTATACAATTGTGTATCCTCCGTCAACTGCTATGTTCTGACCGGTAATATATGTATTCAGATTACTGGCAAGAAAAGCAATTGTTTTTGCCTGTTCAACAGGTTCAGCCATTCTCTTAATCGGAATGAATGATGAAAGGTATTCGATTTCCTCTTTTGTGTTTGTTCTAGCTGTTAACTCGGTAAGTGTAAATCCCGGTGAAATTGCATTTACAAGTATATTGAACTGAGCAAGTTCTATTGCCATTGTTTGCGTTAAACCATAAACTGCATTTTTAGACATAGTATAAAGTGCCCGTTTCGGACGTGATATCTTGCTCCAGATAGAGGCGAGGTTCACAATCCTTCCATAATTATTTTCTTTCATTCTTCGGGCAATATATTTACTTAATGTATAAGGACCTTTCACATTGATATTCATTATAAGGTCATAATGTTTTTCCTGAGTCTCAATAAAATCGTCAATAATGTTTATTCCGGCATTATTAATAAGAACATCAATTCTCGGGAAATTATCCAGTTCCCTGCAAAGATTTTCTATCGAATCCGTCTTTGTGAAATCCACATAAAAGTATTTTCTACTCCCTTCATATTCTTTATTGAATTTTTCAATCAGGTCTGTTTCAATACCTGTAAGAATGAGGTTAGCTCCGTTTTCGGCAAACAAATCGGCCGTTATTTGACCGATGCCCATAGTAGCTCCTGTAATCAGGACTGTCTGACCTGTAAAATCTATTTTCATTACATTCTCTATTTAATTGATAAAAACTCTTCATCTTTTGCTAAATATGAAACCATCATATGATCAAGTATCATGTGAAGATCTTCAATAGGTCCATATTGTTTTACGGGATTCGGAGTATGCATGCATATTTGTGACACTTCCTTTAGTTTACCTCCTTCAAATCCTACAAATCCTATTGATACTCCGCCAAGTTCATTTGCATATTCAGCGGCCTTAACTACATTCATTGAATTGCCGCTGGCAGATATTGCGATAAGTACATCGCCGGCATTGAAATTGTCTTTCATCTGATCTATAAATATGTCATTGTATGAATGATCGTTGCCAATTGCAGTAATCATAGGTACGTTATCTGTCAAGCTTCTTATTTTAATTCTTTTGGTAGTGAAATATCTCACAAAAAACCCGAAATCCACCTGAAAATGAGAGGCTGTTGCAGCACTTCCGCCGTTGCCGACAACATAAACTGTCTTACCTTCTTTGTGAGCGCGAATAAACTCCGAAACTATTTTCTCAAGAATATCAAGATCAACAAGATCCATAAGATCGTTTAATGCTTTTTTATATTCAATTACGTGGTTTTTTAAGTTTTCTTTCCTGTCCATAATTTACTCCTTTATTTTTTTTGCTACTATTCTTAAATGCGAGCTTAACATAGCTCTTTGTAAAAATTCCTGGAACGCCTGCTTGATGTTATCGTCCCTTCTGTTAGAAATATCTCTTAAAAATTTCGGCAGTTCTAAATCTGTCTGAGTTTTTGCGGCATTTGATATTATACTTGTATCAAGAACACCCGGAGTACTTAGTTCGATTATCTCATAATTATGTCTTTTGAGAAATTCAATCATTCCTTCCACTGAAAATATATTTAAATGAAGCGGAGGAATCAGACTCCTGGATTTTTCTTTAAGTATCTGCAAGTCCAACCCGGAAGCAGAAAGAGTAGTCAGAAAAAGAAGTCCATCTTTTTTTAGTGCATGATCAATAAAATCCATCATTGTATTCGGATTGTAAAATCTGTCAAATACTTCAAAGGCTGTAATTACTGATATGCTTCCCTTCTCAATATCTTCCCTGGAATTGATAATCTTATAGCTTCCGTCTTCAAGTTTCTGTGATATTTCCCGGTTAGGTCTATAAGAAAAAGATTCGGAAAAATTTCCGTCTTCTCTTAGCCTGTCAACATAAGGCACATATTTGGTATAAATATCGCAATAATTTTCTGAACTAACTCCCTGGATATCTGCTGACTGGAGCACCCATCTTACTCTTGGATTAAATACATGTGTTACTCTTGAAGAAGTTTCCTGTATAACTTTCGAGTTCCAGTATTTCAGACCTTCTGATTTATCAAAGAACTCGTGCAGCATTTCTCTCGTAGGCCTGGGGGAAAGATAAATGGTTTCGCAATTAGAACATTCCCTGTAGATGAACCTTCCTTTTGAAAATGCAACTTTAGATTCTTTATGTTCACAAGCCGGACAGTAATAGAAATACTTTCCTGCTTCAGAACCGAATATTTTCTCTACATCTTCAGCAATAAGTTCAAGGTATCTGTCAAATTCATCCTGAGGCCTTATTTCATATTCACGAAAATCATCTTTAAGAACTATATTTTTCATTAATTCCTCTCAGTTAATTTATCCATCCAGGAAGGATCAGATTTATAAATTCTGTCTATAAGTTCCATAGCTTTTATTGCGTCCTGAATATTACCTTTTACTATATCACGATTTTCCTTGAACGCATCATAAAAGTCTATCATCTCTCTTTCAAATGAACGGTCTTTGTCAAAAAATATTTCTTCTTCATCAGGATTTCCGGCTACTTCAATTTCATCTTCAAATTGCCTTCTTGCTATTATAAGTGTTTCCCGTCCGTAACTTCTGCTGCCTGTAAGTAATCCGGAAAGTACCATATAGCCTTCAGTAAAAAACAACTCTAGTCTGAAAATATGTTTCCACTGAGTTGATGAAGAGTGGAATGATGCAAATTGATTATTATCATTCTTAAGAAGAATAAAGGCGTTGTCTTCGAGAGGAATATCCCAATATGTTTGTGAAACAAAACTCTTTACCTCATTAAATCCGCCGAAAAAATAATTAAGTAAATCAATCATATGAATTCCCTGGTCCAAAAGAATACCGCCGCCGGCCATATCCTTATTGCTTCTCCATTCATTTGTAAAGTTTACTCCGCCTGATTTCCCGTATAAGCCTCTTGCCCACATCAGCCTTCCCATTCTTCCACTTTTCATTATACGGTATGCATTTATAACACTTTCATGCTCGCGGTGATTAAAACCGAATTTGAGTTTAAGACCTTTTGTTTCATTATATGCTTTTTCTATTTCAAGCACGTCATTAAGGTTTCTTCCCGGAGGTTTTTCGCAAAATATATGTTTCCCCGCCTTTAATGCGGCAATTACTGCAAGAGGTGTAATATGATTCGGTGTGGCAATTACAACACAGTTTATATCTGTTTTCAGAAGTTCGTTGTAATCGGTAAATACTTCATAATTGTCTTTTTCTTCTTTAAAGTCATAAAACGGATCGCTTAAAGCAATTACTTTTCCCAGTTTATGTTCTTCAATTATGGATTTCCTGAGCCTTCCGATTTTTCCGTAACCTATAATTCCGAATTTTAATTCAATCATTTTCATCAACTATAAATTTTAAAAACACCAATTTAACCTAAAGCTTTTAAATATTAAAATAAAAAATGTCTCGGTTATTCTTTATCACAAAACACAGCTAAGAAAATTCTTTACAGCATCTGTTTCCATTTTTAGTTTTGCTTCCTCTGCATAAGAGCCTAAATGAGGCGTTAGCACAACATTATCAAGTTCTATTAATTTACCCGAATAAGGCTCCTGACTAAATACATCTATACCGGCAGCGGCTATTTTGCCTTCTTTGAGTGAATTATAGAGTGCTTCTTCATCAACTACTCCTCCTCTTGATACATTTATTATCATTGCAGAAGATTTCATTAACGAAAGTTCTTTTGCTGAGATTACCGGAGATTTATCTTTGTTTCCCGGCACGTGAATAGTAACTATGTCAGCTTCTTTTAGAAGTTCTTCAAGTTCAACATATTTAACCCCTGAAACTGAAGACCAATTCTCATCTTTATAAGGATCAAATCCGATTACTTCATTTCCTAATGCACGGAAAAATCCTGCGGTCATTTTGCCGATTCGGCCTAAGCCTATAATGCCTATTTTCTTCCCTTCAAGCAGAAATCCGACTTGTTTTTTCCATTTGCCTGATCGAATGTTCCTATCGGCGGCAGAAACTCTTCTTAGTAAGTCAAAAGCAAGAGCAAGTGTTAATTCTGCAACAGGTCTGGTTGGTCCATCAGGAGTATTAACAACCTTAATTCCTTTTTGCGCTGCATATTCAAGATCAACGCTATCCATACCCACACCTACTCTGCTTATGCATTTAAGTTCGGGTAAACTATCCATAACTTTTTTGTTAAGAGGTTCAACTCCTGCAACTATTCCGATACATCCTTTTGCTAATTCAATAACTTCGTCTTCGGTAAGTTTTCTTTTATACGGATTATCAACTATTTCTATGTGATTCTGTTTTAATAAATCAATTGGATCGCTGCCACACTCGCCGAACGATGAAGGCGATAATAATACTTTCATTTTATGCTCCGAACTTTTTTAGTATCTCATTTTCTTGTTTTAATCTTTCGGTAAAGAATATCTCATCAACACCATAAGCAATAAATTTGTAGCCTTCATCCAGTTTCTGCTTAACTATTGCTTCAGTTGGATGTACGATATGGTACCCACCGGGTTTGGGATGATTGCGAATCTTATCGGAAAGTACATTCAAAGCTTCAAGCATCAGAGGATGTTCAAAATTACCCGGATGACCAATAGATCCGCTCAAGTCATACGGACCTACAATAAATCCGTCCACTCCTTCAACCGAAAGAATTTCATCAAGATTTTCTACGGCTTTTATATGTTCAATCTGAACAATAACTACACTCTTTTCCTCTACCCATTGTTTATATTCCGGGAAGCCTTGTCCGTATTTTTGTGCTCTAAAAAGGCCTACTCCTCGTTTACCTTTAGGCGGATATTTTGTATATGCAACTGCAGCTTCAGCTTCTTCTTTTGTATTTACCATTGGAACAAGCACTCCGGCTGCACCGCTGTCCATTACTCTTTTAATCAGCAGTTCGTCATTTTTACCTACTCTTACTAAAGGTAATGAACCTGCAAGATCCGTTACCTGAATCATTTGGAATGCGCGTTCAAAATCTGTACAGGTATGTTCCATATCTATTACAAGCCAATCGAACTGTTTTGCCATAATTTCAACAATTGGCAAATATGCAAAAGAAAGCCAGGAACCGAAAGTAACTTCCTTATTTTTTAATTTAGATTTTAAATCAATCATGTTAAGCCTTATATGTTGTAAAACTCTTTTATTTTGCCAAATACCTTATCTGCCGAAAGGTTAAATCTGTCTTCAAGAATTTCTGCAGGTCCTGATGCCCCAAATGAATCGATCCCAATATTAAGTCCGTCCATCCCGGTAAATTTCTGCCAGCCTATTGTAACTCCCGCTTCAATTGAAACTCTGCGACAAACATTTCTATTAAGAATACTTTCTTTATATTCCTTATCTTGCCTGTCAAATAATTCCCAGGAAACAACATTAACTACAGAAATACTTTTCTCCGTAAACATATCTTTTACTTTTAAGGCTGTATGAACTTCCGAACCGGTTGCAAATATTATGATATCAGGTTCTGCTTCACTGCCGGATATGATATATGCGCCTTTTTCGGCATCTCCTGTTGTTTTATATTTATTTCTTTCTATCAGCGGAAGTTTTTGCCGTGAAAGAATCATCACAGACGGAGTGCTCTCCATTTCGAATGCAATTTTGCAGCAGTCCAGTGTTTCATTCGCATCTGCGGGACGGAAAACAAGCAGTCCGGGTATTGCTCTTAATGCCATAATATGCTCCACAGGCTGATGTGTAGGTCCGTCTTCTCCTACAAATATTGAATCGTGAGTGAAATCTGAAATTACAGGAATTCCCTGAAGTGCTCTCATTCTGACAGCAGGCCTTTCATAATCAGAAAAAACAAGGAAAGTGGCACCAAATGATTTTAATCCGCCGTGCAATGCAATTCCGTTATTGATTACTCCCATAGGAAATTCTCTTACGCCGAATGCAAGATTCCTTCCGCTTCTGTTTTCAGAGTTATAGTCCTTGAATTCCTTTATGAATTTATTAAGACCTACAGAAGGATCGAGGTCTGCAGAACCGCCAATAAAATACTTGTTTGTTTTTCCGTAATCAGAAACAAATTTCCCGAAGGCTTCTCTTGTTGCCGCAGACGAGCCTACAGGATAGTATTCGGGCATATAGTTTTTATCTTTGTTATGAAATGCTCTTTCCCACTCACTGCGAAATAAATCATCTTGTAACTTGTCTGATATCTTTTTCTTCCAATCTGTTGCAGCATCAGACTTTTTTCTAAAATTTTCCCTGAATACACTAAGTTCTTCTTTACCAATATAGAAACTTTCTTTTCCGGCAAAACCGAATTTTTCTTTTGTTTTTTCGATTTCATCGGAAGGAAGAGGTACACCGTGAGTTTCTTCGCTGCCTTCCATAGAAAAAGAGCCTTTAGCCATTATTGTTTTGCCAATTATCAGTGTAGGTCTCGATTTTTCCGCAATAGCCTGTTTTAAGGCTTCTCTTATTTTTTCAAGATTATGGCCGTCAATTTCAATAACATTCCAATTCATAGCCCTGAAAATCGAAGCATAATCGTTTGAGTCAGCTCTGCTTACTTTACCGGATATCTGAGCATTGTTTGAATCGTAAAAACATATCAGTTTATTTAATCCCCAATTCCCTGCAAGAGAAGCAGCTCCTAAACTCACCGATTCCTGAATATCTCCGTCTCCGAATAAGCAATATGTATGGTGGTTTATTATATCTTGCCCGAAAATCTCACTCAGGTATGATTCAGCAACAGCCATCCCTACAGCATTTCCGAATCCCTGTCCGAGAGGTCCTGTAGTTGCATCAACACCGGGTGTATGTCCGAACTCGGGATGCCCGGGAGTTCTAGACCCATACTGTCTGAAATTCTTTAAATCCTCTGTTGTAAGCCATCCGATAAATGAAAATATTGAATACAAAAGAGCCGATTCATGACCGGCTGAAAGAACGAATCTATCCCGATTTATCCAGGCCGGATCAGAAGGGTCAAATGAAAGAAATTCTTTGTACAGAACGTAAATAAAATCAGCAGAAGAAAATGCTCCGCCTGTATGACCTGAATTAGCCTTTTTAACTGTATCCATCACAAGGCATTTAATATTGTTGATTGCTCTTATATCCGTATCATCGGTCCGTAAGTTGTTATTCATTATTTCCCTGTCGTATTAAAACAAATCTTTATAATTAACTTTATCAAAAACTTCGAGTTTGCCGTTTACCGTCGCATCAAGTATTTTCCTGCCGTCTGATTCTATTGCTCTCCGCGCCATTGTGTATCCAAGTTCTTCACCTTTATAATCTGGTATTCTCCAGATCATTCCTTTTTTATAATAATTATTTATGAAATGATTCTTTTCTGTTCCGTCGCTAACGATTATTTTTCCCGGCGTGCCTTTTTGTTCATAGTTGTGGTCTTTCCCGATTAGAATAATTGTGGAAAATCCCATAAAATTAGCAAGCTGAATGCAAATGTTTGTAACACTGTGTCCGCCCCATAATCCGTTAACCGGATTTTCCGCAAAACGTGTTTTAAATGATTGTCTGAAGTAAACTATCCTGTCATCTTGGGTGAAATACTTTCTTCCTGCCCAGTTAAAAAATCTTACCGTATCAAGATTCTGCAATTCTTCAGCAAATTGTGCAAGCTGAATCTTTACATCTGTAACTGCCAGATAAGTCGGGAGAAATCCGATTTTATCTTTCAGAAGATAAATTCTGTTCATTCCGAATGTAAATTCGTTTTTCAATGGAGAAAGATCCATACCTGAAAGACTCGGACCATTGGCCATTATAAAACATCGTTCCCCTTTGTGCTTGTCTTTGTACCCCGAAAGAAGTTTCTTGTTTTTCGCAGACATACCGGCAGGTATTTCCCACAATATTTTATGAGGCAGATCAACAGCTCTGCGTTCTATTGCCTCTTTTATACGCGTAAATGATATTTCACTAAGTTTTATTTTTTTTATGTACTCGAGTCTGCTCATATTGTTTCACTTAATTAAAGATTCATATACTCCGGAACCAAGCCTGTAATAAATATGATTGCGTTTCAGATTATAACTTCCTGATTGCGGGCTGATTCTCGAACCCAGATTATCTGTAAAGGTTATGTTTTGTTCTGCATTAAACTTCATATCGGTTTTGCAAAAATAAACATTTATATCGTAATTATTGAATTTTAGCGTAAACTTATCCGCACTGTCTGACGATTCTACGCTCATTTTGTGACTGGTGTCATAAACCAATGTAAGGAAAGCAATGGCAGAAAACACTCTTTGCGGACTCCCTTTATGTATAATATTCGAATATTGGTTCGGGTCTTTCTGATCGCGGGCATTGTAGAAAAATATTTTAGATACTCCGCAGTAAAGCATTTTAAGCGATTCATAAACCAGAATATCAGATCTTAATTCAGACTCGGCATCATTGTATGAACCGTCTCCTCCTGTCACGTTAAACTCGGTAATCCAGATCTCTTTTCCCTTGCTTAGAACAGGTTGAAACTTTTCCTTCATTTCAATCATACTTACTGATTTGGAAACAGAATTTCCCTTTACTGTCGGATAATGATGAAATGAAAATATATCATAATATTTATCAAGATCTGATACTAAAAATTTCGGGAGAAATGAGGGATCCCTATACATTGCTTTTTTTTCGTCCGGGATACCCTGAATCTTTTTCACCTGATCAGGATGAAGAAAATAGGCTGCAGCCGGTGCAACTACTTTTATTTTGGCAGAAATCATTTTAATTTCCGTATATGCAGTTTTAAGCAATTCTGAATAATCAGTAAATTTATTGTCTGATACGAAAAAATGTATGTCCGGTTCATTCCAGACTTCATAATAGCTGATTTTTCCGTTAAATCTTTTCACGGTTTCACTAACATAATTTGCCCAATGTTTCATTTCGACAGGTCTGTGAGCAGCGGCTCCGAAGAAAAAGCCTTTTTGAGGATATGGTACAGCATCGGGTTTTGCAGATGCCCAATCAGGTGTTTGTCCTAGTTCCGAAAGAATATTTACCCCGTTTTCAAAAAATATTTTCAACGGAGCTTCATTAAATGTAAATACTCCCTTTACTTTTTCAACAGATTTCCATTTAAGAATATCTGAATCATATGCATGCAACCGAAGGTTTTTAATACCAAGATACTGCATCCCTTTTAATCCCCTTTGGTCGAGCTCTATATGAATTCCGAATGGCGACTCCGAAGCATTTGCTTTTCTGTAAGTTTTTGGAAGCACGGAAAAAAAAGCTTCCCTGCTGATTTCCCCGGTCTTTCTGTATTTCAGACTAATTTTATACCACCCCAACGGAAGCCTCCCGGCTCTGATAGTCTTCCCGGGCAAACCTTCAGCTATCTTCATCCCGGATCCGTTTCTGATCTCGTATATTATTCCAATCTCGTACTTCTCATAATTTTCAATTTCAAGAACAATCTCATTATTATAAATGAAAAAATGATTTTTTAGCTTGAAATCTGATTTTTTCCCTTCAATTGTCCGTACTGAAAGAATTATAAATACAATAAGAACATTACGCAATAATCTATATGGCATTATGTCAGATTATCCTTTCTTTTCTTTTTTCAAATACATATTTACCTTGCACCGGACCGCGTGGAATATGAGTGAAAACAGCTTTCTGAATCAGGTTGATTGCGGTATCTGTATCAGTAATTATGATATCATCATTTTCATTAAACTCTTCAATATTTGTTAAAAGTCTTCCTTTAGGGAATGCTTCTTCAATTGTAACGAATTTGCCATTTATATTCATTGATTCAAGGAATATTTTAAGTTCCTCTTCAGAGGTTTGATTAAATAAACTTCTGAATTCAACTCTTTCGAACGAATTAAGATTACCTCCAAGACCGGCATTAAAGATTTTAACACCAATCGAATCGAAAAATTTCCTGCCTTCATCAAAGCGTTTATATGTTTCTTCCATTCGGGGTGTATGATAAGCCTTCCCCTTGCCGAAATATCGCGGATCAAAATGGTTAGGATCGTTATCTTCCTTTGAAGTAAGGTCTCTTTTATTATGCTGATCAACATTTCCGTGTGCCGCATAAGACAAATCGACACCAATTATATAGATTGGATTAAAACCCAAATAAGCCAGAATTTGTAATCCGACATTAGCCACGGTTTTATTTATACCTGCCCAAGGAAGGTTGTTTGAGAATTCAAGTTTATCGAGGTAAAGCCAAAATATATTCTCTCTGTGATTGATTTGTTTTTTGTAATTGATATTATATGGATGAAGGTCCGGAAAGAAACAATATTGAAACCGGTCTGCAATTCCCGAATTAATTTCAGGCACCATATCTGTCAGTACTCGGTCATCAGTGATACAGTAGAATTGCGGTTTCCAACCAAGCCTTTCAAGCATCAAAGTAAAATGATTAAAGCAAATCACATATTCATCTTTAAGCAGATGCAGCGGTAGTCTGTTTATTGAGGGGCCATTCCCAATAAGAAAAGCTCTCTTACCCTTAAATTTATCTTTTAATGTAAGCCATTTCTTTACATCTTCAGAAGAATCAGAAAACTTTCGTCTCGTTTTTACCGCTAAGATCCGGTAAAGCCTTTTTATAAAAGTAATTAGACCTTCTTCAGTTATTATGTATTTGGATTTATCGAGTATCGGAATAAGCATAACACTAATCTCTTTTATTTTTGTAAATATTTTTGTCAACAAAGAAACCAGACCATTAAACTTAAAAACTATTATAGTTTTGGAAAGTAGTTCTGGTCAAATGTTCTTAGAAAATTTTTATTGTCTCTTAATAAATAAATATAACTGATTATAAGGACCAAATATGTAATATTCCATTATATAGTTACTCAGTCTAACCTCGGTTTTAGTATTCATATTCAATAAAAACATTGATTTGCATTTGATTGCTTCTCCAATCTCAGTGAAGGTATTGACTTTTTCAGATAATTCACTGAAAGTATCAACTTTTAGAATAAATTGAAAAGTCTCAGCAAATAAATTAAATTTCTCCTTTTCAGAATAATTAAAAAGCGAATTAAAATCTATTCTTGGATAAACTTCAAGTTTACCATTTATCCCAGCATTAAATATTTTAATATTTTTTCTCTTTGCAACACTTGCCGCCTTTTCAAATGCTTTAATCATTCTGATTTGTGTATCTAATACCGGTTGGTGATATTTTCTCCCCTTGCCAAAGTATCTTGGATCAAAATGATTGGGATCATCATCATTCTGAGATTGAATCTTAATCCCAGATGTTATTTTTGCTGTTTCGTGAATAACATAATTTTGATCAACACCAATAAGGTAAATCTCCTTAAAGCCCAAATAGAATAAAACCTGCAAACCAATGTATGCAACGGTACCACCCGCACTGGCAAGAGGTAACCTTTCACTAAAATAAGGGACTCGAGCAATTGGATGCATGAATAGTAGATTTTCTGAAGTTCTTATGTTCTGAGAATGTTGTGAATGTAAGAACACATAATCGTAATTTTCTAAATTCTCATTTATTTCATTGCTGATATCGGTAAGGACTTCAGGATCAATACACATATAAAACTTCGGTTTCCAATTTAATCTTTCGTAAAACATATGGAACCGATTAAATACTAATGTATAATCATTTTTTAATAGATATAGTGGGGTATTATTAAGGCTGGGACCGTTCCCTATTAAAAATATTCTTTTCCCTTTATATTTATTTTTAAGGAAGATCCATTTTTTTTCATTATCTTTTTTAAATAAATATGCCCTTAGAATATGACCTATTTTCACAAATTGTTTTTTGAGGTATTCCATTTTATTCTTTTATTAGTTATTAAATATGTTTGCCACTTATTATAAATTAAAAATGACCTTTCCCGTAATTATTTAAATGAAAATCTATCAAAGAAAAAAGGAAACACTTAAAATGCTCAAATCGGTTTAAAGTTTTTTTACTTAGTATTGTACGAAAACATTTTTTTATAATTTTTAGATAAATAAAAATATAATCACTCTTTTTAGAGTATTTGCTGTAAAACAAAAGTTTATTTCTAGTCCTAAGATAAAACCTTTTTGCATTAGTAGTTGATTTACCTACTTTGTGAAGTATTTTTGAATTAGGAATAAATGCAATTAACAACCCCATTCTTTTAACTCGAAGACAAAAATCGCTTTCTTCATAATATGCAAAATAGTCCTCGTCAAGCATTCCAATTTCTTTTATTATAGATGATTTAATGATGAAAGATGAGCCAGGTACATAATCTACAAAAAAAGGGTCAGACGTTTTTGTATTAATATTCTGTAGTTGACATATTTCCCCATTCTTTAGATCGATAAAAGCCCCTGCTTGCCATATCATATTAGGTTTATCATAAAAATAATTAACTAAACCGCAAATTGCTATTCGTTTATTGTTTTCCATTTCTTGGATACAATTAAACAAAGAATTATCAACAAATTCAGTATCGTTATTTAATAACATTAGATAATTGCACTCATCTTTAATAGCCTGAATTATTCCAATATTATTTCCCTTTGCAAAACCATAATTTGTACTTTGAATTAAATAATTAATTTTGATATTAAAAGGATATAATTCATATTTTTTTATTGGATCATCCGAAGCGTTATCTATCAAATAAACTATGGTATCACTTCCACCACAGAATTTTTCAATCGATTGCAGACAGAATAAAGTATCTTGATTCCGATTAAAATTAATGACAATTATTCCTAATCTATTTTTCATTTTTTTCACTTAACTCTTGAAGTTTAATTTGCTGATATTTAAGTGATATGCCCATAATAATAAAGAAAAATGGCATGGAATGAAGTTCCCCTGTCCCCACAATAAAAGCAAGATATCCAAAAATAATCGCAATGTTTAGTAGTACAAATCCTTTTGGGATTCTTTCGGTAAAAAACTTATAGTTCTTCAAATGATATCCTACCAATGCTAAAAAGAATACAGTATTACCAACAATACCAATCAACCCTTGCTCAATCAATAATTCAAATAGAAAACTCTCAAAGCCACCTAAATCTCCAGTATCGCCTCCTCTTTCCTCTTCAGATGTTGCCCAGCCTAAATCTTCACCAATATACTTGAATCCATTCCCGAAGATTGGGCTCTTGTTAAAAAGCACAAATGTAGCAAGTAATTGTCTTTGCCTCATCATTATTGAACTTCCTTCAACACTTTCACCACCAGTAGTGAAAATATCTAAGATTCGGGTTCCTGTCTCTGAAACAACTGGTATCTGAAAAGAGGCTATAAATAGTAATAAAATAACAAACAATTTAACAAAATTTTTACGGTTGAAAATGTAAGAACCGAAAAAAATAAAAATACCTATGGCAAAAACCATTTGTGGTGTACGAGAATTTGTCAGAATCAAATTCGACAATACAAGAATGAACAGTGAAATAATAGTTACTCTATTTGTTTTTCCAACAATAGTGGTCTTTTCTGAAAGAGCAAATACAAGATATAAACCAACAATAGAAAGATATAACCCATAAAGAATTGGATGATACACAAAAGAAGATATCCGCGTTCTATCCCCCCTCCAAAAATAAACATCAGCAATATTTCTTGTT
Source organism: uncultured Melioribacteraceae bacterium (assembly GCA_964584325.1). Classification (GTDB taxonomy): domain Bacteria; phylum Bacteroidota; class Ignavibacteria; order Ignavibacteriales; family Melioribacteraceae; genus CAZOZP01. The sequence continues at coordinate 8,543 of CAZOZP010000001.1, read as the reverse complement.
GAATATATTTCAGATATATAATCTTGAAATGGATTACTGACAGTTATAAAATTAAACAATCCATAAATACTCATAATCAAAAATGCATTTAACAAAAGATTATATATCTGTTTTATTTGTTTTTCATTTTGAATAGAATAATACACTAAAAATGCCAAAAAGTAATTCTCGAGGAAGTAAATTAGTGGTCTTGAAATCTTTTGTGTAATTTCTAATCTATTATCAAAAACACCTATCAAAATCAGACAGCCAAATAAGAAAGCATAAGATTTAAAAAGAGGGAACTTCTTAATCATTTGAGTAATGTTTTTATTTTGCAAATAAAAACCTAAAAGTAACGCATACAATAAGACTTTTATGACAGGTAAAGGCACTATAAAGAATTTTACAGTAAAAGGAATAAAAAGAATAGCGACAAAAAAATAAATGATTTTGTTCGCATTTTTTTGCATTAATATTAAGACAGAAAGAACTATGCCAATAAAAGTAAAAATCATTATATAGTATTTTGTTTATTTTTTAAATCTAAAAATCGGGAAATAGTTTGTTCTAGCTCATCTAACCTCGGTTTAACAATTTCTTTGTTAGATTTCTTTATCAGATCTTTTAATAATTCTTTATTATTAAAGGCCTCGTGTACTTTCTGAATTATTTCTTCGATCGAATTCTTTTTACAATCGCCAAGATAATGGTAGTTAAGTGTATCAGCAAATAGACCATTAAACTTTCTACTATACGCTAAAGGAACAACAGGGACTTCTGCTGAAAAAGCTGCAATACATGCATGCATCCTTGATCCAATAAAAAAATCAAGGTTGCTTATAAAACTTTTTGCTTCAATTGGATCAACAAATTCAGGGGCAATAATTGTTTTAGGATACTTTAAATGTATTTGATTATTAACAAACAAATCATTTTCTATTTCCCGTTTATGATCAAATACATGTCCAACCAAAAATATCTGAATATTATTTAAATTATAAAAATAATTAATAATATTTATAATAAGTTCTTGATAGTTTACATTCAGCAAGAATTGGTTGTTATTTGTATACCCCCCTCCCCACAATAGTCCTGAAATATTAATACCTACTTTTGTTACTCCATTTTTTTCGTAATTACGTTTATAAGGCAATAAAAATGCCAAATCTATTGATTCAATTAAATTAGCACAAGCAACATTCTTTTTAACATAATTGTAGCTTAGTTTATCTCTTACACAAATATATTCTATTTTACTTAAAGTATTAATTGCTTTAATTTCAAGTTTTTTTTCATCAAAAGGACCTATTGTTTGTGGAAGCAACAATTGTTTTTTATTCAGCATACAAAAGAATCTTTTAGAGTTATTAAACAGATTGAATCTTTCTTTCCCATATATATCTGAATAACTATCACCTTCACTAAGGTCTAAAACAAAATCAAGTTTCAATATATCAATAAAATGGCTTTTTTGGGGCATAACAAAAAATTTCATCATTCCCTTAAATGTGAGAAATTTTTTTCTTCTAGTATTCAAATATTTTATGTTGCCATTCAATAATTGTATTTCATCGAATCCTTCCCGACCACTCCCAACCAATAGAATATTAAACTTATAATGGTTATCAACTTCTATAGTTTTCAACAAATAAAGAATTGAATAAGTCAAAGCAGCAACCCCTTTATTTGCCGAGTAAGGATTTGACCAAATAATCCCAATATTTAATATTTTTTCTTGAATATGTTCATTCATGTTTATTTCCAAAAGTGTTAATACTGATAATACTTCGTCATTTAAATAAAGCAAAGATTTTTTCTTTTATTTCCCTTTTTTCTTCTTTATTAATTATTACAAACAATAAAACGGGGATATAAATTATAATGAAAAAAGTTGTTCTAATTGTCATTTTTAATATCAGGTTAAGGTTAAACTGCAATATAATCTGGAATGAATAATTAATAATCAAAAGAACAATCGAAGTAAAAATAACCGGTTTAAAGAAACTATTTACGAACAAATGGAAGGAGTCTATTTTCAATAATTTGTTTGTATAATATCCATAATAAAAAGAGATTTGAAGTAACATATATATGAAATAACCCACTACTGCTGCTCCTACAGACAGATAAGGTGCTAATATAATCAATACAAATAAAGAAAGAACAGCAGAAAAAGCAGTTGCATAAACTAAAGGTTTTGTTTTTCCTTTAGCTAAAACCATGCTTGCAACTGGAGAATTATGATTTCCTAATAATATCGTAAAACACCATAAATTCAACCACATACTAAGTTCAGCGAAATCTTCACCTAAGTACAATGTCAATAAGTCTCTGCTATTTAGAACAATTATCGAGACAATTAATACTAGAAAAATAGTTACATATTTAGTCCCTGTGTTAATTAGTTTCTTTATTTTATCATTATCGTCTAAAGCAATACTTTTGGATGAAATCGGGAGCATATTCTGAAGAAAAATAGCACTGAAAGCTATTATCAAATGTGTGATTGTTTCAATAACTCGATACTCAGTTACTGAAGATACCCCATCCTTAGAAAATATTGCTAGAAAAACGGGTCTTAAGTAGTTTGCACAGTATTGAAATATTCCGATTGCAAATATTGATAAACTATATTTCAAAACTTCAGAAAAAGCATGATAATCCCATTTCGGCATTATTAAATCTATTCTGCTGATTCCAGTTATTTTTAATCTATAAATGTATAACGGAATTAGTAATAAATTAGTAATTGTATATAATACAAAATAGTTGATTAATGATAGTCTAAAATTGAAAGTTAAAAACACTAAAATCAGATTTAGAAGACTTACAAATATCTGCCTTTTATTTAACCATACAAAATCTTGCAGAGCTGATAAAAGCTGGGTAAAGACATAGGATATCCAATTAAACACAGCCGAAAAAGCCAATATATAACATAAATTTAAGAATATATCATATTGTCTCGTATTAAGATTGAATACACTATCGGAATTGAGACCTATTACAATAAAAATAATTGCATTAATAATTCCAATTAAACCATAAAATACAATGCTTGATTTAGAAACTGTTTTAATATTGGCGATCTCATTTTTTGAAAACCATATTGAGAAATACCTTATCGAGCCAGTATTCATACCCATTTCCATTATTCTCAAATAAGCGTTAAGAGAAAATGCAAGGGCGAAAAGACCATAATCGGATTTACCATATAATGCGATTAACAAAGGAATTGTAAAGAATTTTATACCAGCATCAATTATTTTTGATGAAATACCCCAAATTGTCCCTTTAATTAATGCATTTGAAGAAAGAGATTTATTATTCATTTTTTATTACTAACCTTTGGAAAGCAGGAATTTTATTTATCAATTCCTTTTTATCTAATTCCCACCATTTTGATGCTTCAATCTCTTCAACTTTATTTGCAGAAAACCTCATTCCAATAATGCGTGCAGGATTTCCGGCTACAATATTATAACTTTCAACATTTTTTGTTACAACACTACCCGCCCCAATGATTGATCCATTATTAATTCTCATTACACTAGGAAGAATTATAACATTTTCTCCAATCCACACATCATTACCAATAACAAGTTTATTCCTTATTAGTTTATCTTCATTAACATAACCAGCAACTGGATTATAAAGTATAGGATGAAGCGTAAATTCTTCTTTAGGGTGATTTGCTCGAAAGATTTTTATATTAGGTGCAATTGAACAATAATTACCAAATTCTACTCCAGAAGGGATATTTTGTAAATTAAAACAACCACCATAAGAGCCATATCCAACTTTAATTTTATGCATATTTTCATAAATTACTCTTATTGTTTTTGAATACATATATCCACCTTCCAAGCGTGAAATACATTTCAACAACATTTTTCTTAATCGTTTAGATAATATTTTATATATTTTCAATATAATCATTTCTGATAGGAGCATTTGTTATTATTCTCCACTCACTTTTTGATTCTTTTAAAAATGCCAATGAAATTACGAATTTGTATCACAATACTTGTTTTTTTTGCGGCTTTTACTAATCCAAATTTTTTAAATTTCGGAAAAATATTACAAATTAGTGTAAATGCAAAAATACGACTCAAAATAAGTGAATGTCTTTGATATTGATAATTTTGAATTATTTTTAATTTTGAAACATCGTATTTATTTATTGTAATGTATTTATTTTCTACAGTTTCTTTAATTATTTTCAAGCCCATCTGTGATCTGGCAAAGATTACACTTTTACCTGGTTTCTCACTAAAATCCGGTTTCCCATCAACAATATCCCAAGCATCACAACAGGCAATATCAGCAAGCATCCCAACGCCATCCGGACAAATCTTACACCTAAAATGTAATTCTCTTCCTAAATACTTTCCCCAGGAATCATCATAACTCAATCTATATTCTTTATCATCATTAGTGATTATCTTAAAATTTCCTGGCCACCCTTCACCACGGTATTTTATATGTTTTATGCTTTCTTCCTTTAATCCGAATCTAGTAAATATTTTATTTAATCCTGTGAATTTTGGTAATCCAGCGCAAAAAAAAGATATATATAATAAGATCTTCCCTTCGAACTCTTTTGTATATTTTAAATATTGTTTAACTGCACTTATATCACAAGGTTTGCCAACAAATGCAAGTACACCTTCACTCTCCTTCAAAATATTTCTTAAGCCCTTAAGATAATCTGTTGTGATATATTTAGAACCTGCATTTCTCAACAATTCTTCTTTAGTTTTGCTTATTCTTAGCTTATAAAACAAAGGATTTTCTGTATTGCCTAAATGAATTATCCCAGTAACTATTTTGTGCTCTATCAAATAATATGATAACGCAGTTATTGTTCCCCCTGATGATCCAAAAAATCTAATTTCATCATCAAGAGAATAAGCCTCATAACACTCTTTATAATAACCCCAAAATAATTGATCTTCGTTTTCTATAATATTCACATTCTCGATAAACACACCAGGGCAAATATTTTTAAGATTTTTAATGGTTGTTTCACTATCAGGATGGTATGCCCCATCTTTCCCTAATAAGAAATTGATTGGCTTATTTTGGTCAATTGAATTACAAATTCCGCATCCTATGCACAAACCTTTTTTATCAATAAGTTTAGCTGATAACATTTTATACTTTGAGTAATTAGTGATTGACTTGATTTAGATAGAATTCTTATACAGCATAAAATATTCAACGATTTTATCATAAAATATTATATACCCTATTGTAATACCAGTTGAACAAATCAATATAATCAATAAATATATTGAACGCCTAGGACCTTCTTTCTTTATAGGGTTACCCGCTTCCTCACGTGGGTTTATTATAGGCGTGTCTTTAATTTCTTCAAGTTTTATTAATTCCATTTGTTTAGTTAGTTCAATGAACACAGTCTGTTGTATTTCCAGATCTCTTGTAAGTCTTCCTTGTTCAAGCATAAGCTGAGGTGATTGTGTAACAATTCTGTTTTGTTCTCTAAAATTTTTTAATTTATTTTCAATTACTTTAAGTGAATCAAAAACTTGATTTACACGGTTTTCAATATATTTTTTTTGCTCTCTTGCGTTTGATTTTCTTTTAGTGCGAACATAAAAATCTAAAGACTTCACTAAATTATTACAAATATCAGCAGACAAAGTGGCTTCATTTGTTCTTATAGTAACTGTTAAGATAGAAGTAACTCTATCAACACTACTGCTAATAATTCCTTTGTTGAAGAGTTCAATCATTTGAAGTAATTTATCTCTTTCTTTAAGTTCTTTTGAAGCATCTTCGCTAACTGTATTAATTTGCAATTCATAATATTCAATTAAATTTACCGGTTCATCAAACTTTTCAGTTTTGTATTTAGAATTTATAACCGGAATTAAAACAGATTCACTATAAAGAAGTGAATTATATATTTCGCTAGGCGGACTTTGTCCAACACTTATACCAGCCATAGCAGCCAACCCTCCAAGACCTCCTAGCAAACTACCTGATCCACCATAATCAGGTAATATCGTTATTGTACTGTCATAATAATTCTTAACAAATAGAATCAATACTGCAGATGCAATTATCGCTACTATTGTATTAATAATTAGTATTTTTTTCCATTCAACTAATACTTTCTTTAAGAAAGGAATAATATTTTCTATAAACTCTTTAATCCCGTCTTTTTCATTTTCAATTTGTTCAATTTCTTTATTCATGATCCCATTTTCTATTTTAGATGAATTCAGGTGCCTTATTATCAAATACTTTTATTTTGACGATGCAATTTAATCTTTTTTTAAAAAAGATTGATATATTTTTTTTTATTGATTCATCTATTCCAACTAGTTGACAAAATATTTTTATATTATTTATTCTGGAGTTGTTCATCAAAATCAATTTTTTCCCAACATGTACCATTGAAAACTAATATTAAATCATCTAATGCATTTAGTTTAAAGTCTTCATTATTAATAAATGATAATTGTTGTATTCCTTTTGAATCTTTATGCTTAATGTTAATATTTTTAACCTTGTTAATGTTATGTACAATTAAAATTTGTCCGCTTACACCTCCGTGGAATCCTGATAAATTAATATTGTCTAAAATAGATTTAATCTGTAATATTTTTAATTTATTAACATCAACATTTACGGAAGTATCTGATAATTGTACTGTTCGTATCGCCGATTCTAAAGAATCATAAATTATTTCTACAATAACTGTTTTGCTTATTTTATAACTGTTATTTATGTTATTTGCAGCTAAATTTATAGTACCATTTATGGAGTCAATACTATAAATATAATTATTTACATTAAATTCATTATTTAATAAATAAAGATTTTGGATATTTTTTATTCCAAGTTCTTGTCTTTCATTTTCACAAATGACATTTTCTGAAATTCTTGCAGTTTCTGAATTTTCTATTCTTATTCCAAAAATGCTATTTTTTTTAATTAAATTACTTTGAATATTTATAATAGAAGTTGAATCAACGGTAGCAATACCATTAGCATTTGAATCAATGATGCAGGATTCAATTCGCATCTCTTTAAAGGCTACCCCATGAATACCTGTCATTTTGTTACTTCTAATAATTGATCCTTTTATATCAAGTGAAGCATCATAATACTTAGATTTATTGTGAACTAGTATTCCATGTTTTGAATTGTTATATATTAATGAATTAATAATTTTAACATCCTCACCTTGTACTCGTATTCCTAATCCAGTATAGTTATTCGGGTCGTTTATGCATTTTTTTGCAAATGCTGCTACACATTGGATTAAGGTTGCATCACTATATTGAGATAAAAAATAATTTTTACCATAATTATTTATTGATGTGCAATTAATGAATTTTGTTTTCATTGGCTTGAGTATTTGACTAGGTTCGATTTTAAATTCTGACGAAAATCCGCCACCTGGTCCTTCCACCTGTGAAACATCTTGACCATTATCATAAGCTAAACAATTATTAAATAGAACATTTGTTGCTTGAATTGAGGTAAAGCCAAAATCAGCATTATTAAATGCAATACAATTTTCAACAACTGAATTTGACCATGTTTTCATTGAATCCTTATTATAATATGAAGTAAAACCATCATGCGATCTCAAATAATCCCTACTTATTGTGAGCCCATTATGGTGCTTTGCTTTTGAAAATTTACAGTTTCTTATTAAAACATTTTGTGAACTTCTTATTTGAACTGTATGTGGTGTTCCATTTGTAAAATGAATATTTTCTATTGTTAGATTTTTTATCCCATAAAAAGCAACACCGGCTGCAATTTTACCATTGGGAACATTATCGTTTTGAATTTTGTCAGCATTACAATCAATTGTAATGTTATGTCCAATTAGTTGAATGTTTTCAAGGTGTTGATTGAATAACTCATTAAACCTAAACAATGAGATTGAATTTTTTGTATAATTAAGTTTAATATCTTCGAAAAACTCGATTTTTATATTGTGTTTATTAATTGATATTGTTGAATCTATAAAATATGGTTCACCAATTTTTGGGAATATGATATGTTTAAAAGTTAATGAATCCAACGATTGATTTAGTCTTTGAAAAGCTTTACTATAAGAATTAGTCCCGGTTTTAAACCAACAAACACTGTATTTCTCTATTTTATTATTTCCAGCAAAATTGATAAAAAGATTTTCTCCAAATAATCCATTAGTCATATCTGCTTTAATATTTCCAAGAATATGCAGAGTATCTTTATTAATAGAATTTATTAAAGCTCCATCCTCAAATCTTACACTGATATTTGAAGAAATTACATCCGGTAAATCTGTATATAAATTCTTTGTGAGCACTAATGTACCATTTTTAAATCCTATTTGTTTAATAGCTTGTTTGATTCCTTTTGGTGATAATACTTTAATTGTTAAACTATCAGCCCCAACACTAACTACTTTTTTATTATATCCATTACTAAAGTAAATCTCTTCAAAGTTATTGGGGACTTGTTTAATATTATTTAACTTTATTTTTGTTTCTAAAATAATAAAAGGAGAAATCAACAGTTTATTTATT